>JANMWT010000233.1:0-2978 GCA_031394145.1 Alphaproteobacteria bacterium
CTCGGAAGATGCCGCATTCCGGTATGGCACCGCGCTCAACTGGCTTCTCGACCGCGATAATCCCCGTGTGCTGCGCATCGGCGAAACCACGGTCGCGTTTTGGGCCGACGAAAAGAACGTCGGCGAACCGGCCGCCGAAGCCGTGGAAGACGCGTTCTGGGCAGGTTTCGGCGATCCGCCAGCGGCCGATATCGACAAGGAACAGGCTGGTACCGTCAGCGCCGAATTGCAGAACGTCCGCACGCTGCGCCGAGCGCCGGACGCCTCGACCCTGAAACCTGAAACCCGTATGCACATTCTCGGCCTGTCGCCCAACAGCGGGCGCATCGCCGTGCGCTTCTGGCTGGTCGACACGTTCGGCGCGCTCGCCGTCAACCTCCAGCGCCATATCGACGACCTCGCCATCGAGCCGCCGGCGTTCAAGTCGCCGCCCAAAGCCTGGGCGCTACTCTATGAAACCGCCGCGCAGCGCAAGGCCGAAAACATTCCGCCGCGCCTCGGCGGCGAGCTTGCTCAGGCCATCCTGACCGACGAGCGCTATCCGCGTACGCTGCTTACATCCGTGATCGGCCGCATCCGCGCCGATAAGGACGCCAACGGACCACGCGCGGCCTTGTGTAAGGCCATCGTCAATCGCGACAACCGCAAGACAGGTGCAGACCATGCAACGGAGGACATTCCAGTGGCCCTAGATCCCGAGAGCCAAGACCCGGCCTACAATCTCGGCCGCCTGTTCGCGGTCTACGAATACGCCGAGCAGGGCGTGGCCAAGCGCAACGCGTCGGTCCGCGACAAATACATTGGCGCGGCTTCTGCCAACCCCCGCCGCGTCTTTCCGATCCTGATGCGGGGCTACGAACACAACGCGTCGGCGCTTGCCAAAGGCGAGGGAACGCAGCGTGGCACTGGCGTCAAGGCCGCCAAGGCTGTGTCCCAGATCATCGGGCTGTTCGACGGCGACATCGAGCTTCCGACGGCCTTGCGCCTGGAAGATCAAGCCCGTTTCTTCGTTGGCTACTATCACCAGAACAAAGCGCTCTTTACCAAGACTGAGCGCGCCGAAACCAATCCCGATATCGCCGATGCCGAGGGGGCAACATCATGACCGCATTGCAGAACCGCTACGATTTCGCATTCTTCTTTGATGTCAGCGACGGCAATCCGAATGGCGATCCCGACGCCGGCAATCTCCCGCGTATGGACCCCGAAACCAGTCAGGGCCTCGTCTCGGACGTGTCGATCAAGCGCAAGATTAGGAACTACGTTGCCGATGCCACCGCCGGCAAGGAGGGCCACGCCATCTACGTGGCCGAGAGCGCGATCCTCAACGATCAACACCGCAAGGCCTACAAGGTCATTCGCCCGGAAGATACCAAGGTGGACAAGTCGAGCAAACTTTCGCCCCAGGGCGACAAGGAAGCCGATGCGTTAACCAAGTGGATGTGCGCCAACTTCTTCGATGTCCGCACCTTTGGCGCCGTCATGAGCACGGGCATCAATTGCGGCCAGGTGCGTGGCCCCTTGCAATTCGCCTTCGGCCGTTCGGTCGAGCCCATCATGCCGCTGGAAATCTCCATTACACGGATGGCCGCGACCAACGAGGCGGAAAAAAAGAAACGGGTTGACGGCGATGACGGCGACTCCCGCAGCGACAACCGCACCATGGGCCGCAAGCACATCGTGCCCTACGGCCTCTACCGGGTGCACGGCTTCGTCAACGCCAAATTGGCGGAAAAGACCGGCTTCAGCGAGGAGGACATGGAACTGGTGTGGACGGCGCTGCGCGACATGTACGACATGGACCGCTCGGCGGCGCGCGGCCAGATGACGGCACGGCGGCTGATTGCCTTCAAACACGAGAGTGCGCTCGGCAATGCGCAGGCTCACAAACTGCTCGAACGCATCACGGTGCAGCGCGTGCATGATGGCGTGGCTGTGCCGGTGGGCGACAAGCGCTCCCACAACTGGCCGCCGGCGCGCGCCTTCTCCGACTATGCGATCACGCTGGATGGCGCCGATCTGCCGTCTGGCGTGACCATCGACGACCGGATCTGATCGGGGAGCAGCGTCATGGAGACGGACGCCCTCATCCCCCTCTCCGCCCTGCAACACTACCTATTCTGCCCGCGCCAATGTGCCTTGATCCACGTCGAGCAGGCCTGGGCCGAGAACCGCCTGACGGCCGAAGGGCGGGTCCTGCACGAGGCGACGTCGGAGATCGGAGCAGAGAAGCGTCGCGGCGTTCGGGTGGTCACGGCCATGCCGCTGGTCTCGCGCCGCCTCGGCGTCTCCGGCATCGCCGATCTGGTCGAGATGCATAAAGACGATCAAGACCGGTGGCGTCCCTTCCCGGTCGAATACAAACGTGGAAAACCCAAATCGCACCGCGCCGACGAGGTGCAGCTGTGCGCGCAAGGCATGGCGCTGGAAGAGATGTTCCAGGTCACCCTGACCGAGGGCGCGTTGTTTTACGGCGAGACTCGCCGCCGCGTGGCGGTGCCGCTCGATGCCGAACTCCGCCGGCTCACCGAACAGATCGCTATCGAAACCCTCGAGCTGCTCGCAGGCAAAACCACGCCACCGCCGATCTATGCGAAATCGAAATGCAACGCCTGCTCGCTGGTCGAGCTTTGCCAACCCAAGCGCCTGTCGCGCAGCCTGTCGGCGTCGGCCTGGCTCTCGCAGCAGATCGCGGAGGCCTGACCGATGCGCCGCCATCTCAACACGCTTTACGTCACCACCCAGGGCGCCTGGCTGAACAAGGACGGCGAGAACGTCGTCGTCTCGGTGGACACTCCAGAGCAGGGCCGGCAGGAACGCGGCCGCGTGCCGATCCACACCATCGGCGGCATCATCGGCTTTGGCCGTGTGCTGATCAGCCCGCCGCTGCTCGGGGCCTGCTGTGTCGCCGGCATCTCGGTCAACTACATGACCGAAGAAGGCCGCTTCTTGGCGCGCGTCGAAGGTCCGGTCTCGGG
>JANMWT010000239.1:0-8806 GCA_031394145.1 Alphaproteobacteria bacterium
GCCGCAAGTCCTGCCGCCGCAAGTCCTGCCGCCGCAAGTCCTGCCGCCGCAAGTCCTGCCGCCGCAAGTCCTGCCGCCGCAAGTCCTGCCGCCGCAAGTCCTGCCGCCGCAAGTCCTGGTGCGGCCGGCCGCCGTCGCCGAGCGACCGCTGATCGAGGGTCTGTTCCAGCTTTACGCCTATGACTGGTCGGAGATGGAGCCGCCAACCTCAGAGGCCTTCGAGGTCGACGCCAGGGGTCGCTTCGCCGATTACCCTGACCTTGAAGCCTACTGGCGCGAAAAGGATCGCTGGCCGCTGCTGATCGAGATCGGCGGCCGTATCGCCGGGTTCGCCCTGATCAACACGCTCTCTCATCGCGGAGCGATCATCGATCGCAACATGGCCGAGTTCTTCATTGCCCGAAAGCATCGCCGGCGCGGCGCAGCTGCGAGCGCCGTGCAGGCGATCCTTCGCGCCCATCCTGGGCAATGGGAAATCGCCATCGCCCAGCGCAACACGGTAGCTCGCGCCTTCTGGCCCAAGGCGATCGCAGCTGTGGACCAGGTCTCGGGTCTTCACGCCGTCGAAGGTGATGGGACGCACTGGCGCGGACCGATCTGGTGTTTTCACGCGGCGTCGCCGGCGACCTGAACTCAGCCGCCGTGCGGCCGCGCCATCATGTCGGCGACCCAGGCGTCGACGACCTCGGTCGCCGGGCCATAGCGGCCTTCGTCGAAGACGCGCGCGTTGACCGAAGGCTCGAGATTGAGCTCGATCGTATGCGCGCCGGCGATCCGCGCCTCGCTGACGAAACCCGCGGCGGGATAGACCTCTCCGGAGGTGCCGATCGAGACAAACAGGTCAGCCATGGCAAGGCGCAGATAGATGTCCTCCATCCGGTAAGGCATCTCGCCGAACCAGACGACATCCGGACGCAACGCCCCCACCGCGCCGCAATTCCAGCAGGCGCTGCCGCCGGAGAGATCCTTGTCCCAATAGCCTCGCGCCCCGCAGGCGCTGCACAGGGCCGAAGCAAGCTCGCCATGCATGTGGACGACGCTGCGGCTGCCGGCCTTCTCGTGCAGGTTGTCGACGTTCTGGGTCACTAGCATCAGCTCACCGCCGGCGGCGGCAACCGCACCTTCAAGGCGCGCCAGCGCAAAGTGCGCGAGATTGGGCTGCGCTTCCCGAAGCGCGATGCGGCGTGTGTTGTAGAAATCATGCACCAGCTTCGGATTGCGCGCGAAACCTTCCGGGGTTGCGACATCCTCGAGCCGGTGGCGGGTCCAGATACCGCCCTTGTCGCGAAACGTGCCCATGCCGCTTTCAGCCGACACGCCCGCGCCCGTGAGAATCACGATGCGCTTAAAATTCATCGGCTCAACTGGTCGCCCCATGCTGCCTCGCCCGCACGACATATACTGGCGCGCCCAACTTGGGGAGAGCGCAACACAAGATTGCGCTGGGCCGGCGGATCGCGCCGCCAAGTTTGGGATCGGATTTAGGATCGGGTTTCGAGAAAGCGGCTGGCTGGAAGGCTGAGACGCCAGAGGCGCGCGAACCGCAGACGCGCGCCAGCTTACGAAGCCGCCACGTCCGTGAACAGCGCACCGTCACGCGAGCTGAGCAGCACAGCGGCGCCGACCGCAAAGGCGAGCCCGACGAATGCGAGGATCATCAGCCGGGAGATCATCTTGGAGTTTGCATAATCCACGTGTCGTCGACCCTGCATCACCTGTGCCACCGGATACACGGCCGGATACGCGGCCGGATACGCGGCCGGATACGCGGGCGGCGCCGTCGCGGACCATCACCGCTTATGCCCTCAACGCAGTAGATGGGGGGAGGTTGCGCGGCGTGCGACGCGGTGGGGGCGATTTGGCGACCGAATGTGGCGGAAAGGCCTCAATTCCTTGCCGCATCCCTTCGCCTGATCCCGATCTGCGCGAGTTTCCGGGCAATTACGCTGCCTGCGAGGCGTTCCGCATCGCCCCCGCAACGTGGTAAAGAAGCGCCAGCAAGGGTTTGCGGCGGGAGGCAGGGCGATGGCGGATCGGCTGGGGTTTCACAAACTGGCGTTGCACGGCCTGACCGGCCTCATTGCGCTGGCCGGACTTGCCGCATGCGATCAGGTGCAGAGCCGCCTCGACAAGTTTTCCAAGCTTTCCAAAGATGTGGAACAGCAGGTCAGCGGCGACGTGCTGGGTCAAACGCCGGTCGATCTGTTGAATGCCGCCCCGCTCGAAGCGCGAGCCCTCGCCGGAACGCTGCAGAAGCCGGTCGCCGTCCAGCCCATGACGCTCGATGAAATGCTGTCGACGCAGAGCTTCTATGCCGTGGGTTCGGTGATCGCCAAACCAAAGGAAGACCTGACCGAACCGGTCGTCGACAGCGTCGAACTTGCCGCCACGGACAATTCCACCGCTGCCACTCAACCCGACACGCAAGCGCTTGCGACCGCCAATCCGCCGCCGTCTCCGGCCGCGCCAGGCGCTGCTGCCCCGGCGCCAGCCACACCGGGCGCACCTGCGGGTGCAATCGGTGGCGCACCGGCGCCGACGGCTGCGCCGGCGCTGGCGCTGCGCCCGATGCTGGCAATTCGTCCGGGCGCACCGATCCCGAAAGACATCATTCGCGCGCCGTCAGCCCCGGAGATGCGCCAGCAGGCCGAGATCTCACCGCGCGTGCTCGAACGCTCGATCGCCCGGTCAGGCATGCGTCTCAGCCAAGAAGCGCTCCAATCAGCGCGCGCCGACGCCGCCAGTGTCAGCAAGGCCGACAGCCAGACGGCGCAGCACATCGGCGACCAGTTGCAGCGTCGGGCGCGTGACGCCCGCATGCCGACGCCGCGCGCCCTGTCGATCCGCACCCGGCTCAACGTCGATCGCGCCGTCGCCGCAAAGACACGGGCGATCAACAAGCTGGCCGAGCTCGGCCTCTCAGGCGCTGTCTCACCTGAGGAAGGCGGCCAGATGCGGATCGTGATCGGCGTCGATCCAACCAAATTCCCAGACAAGCTCGACCCGACCAAGATCGACAGCCTGCGTGCGCGCTTTGCGCGCCACAAGGACAAGCCAAGTCAGGAATGCGCTGGCAATCCCTCCAAGGCCAAGATGCAGGCTGACCCGGTGCTGGCGACCGAATGCGTGGTCAAGGCGCTGCAGGCGACTGGCGATTACGAGTATGTCGAGAAGGACTTCATCTTCACCAACCAGTTCATGAAGAAGCCGAAGAAGGCCAATCCGAGCGCACCGACACCCGGCCAGGCCGGGCAACCGGGCGGCGCCGCAACGTCGGTCTCGACCACCCCCAACGATCCGCTTTACAGCCTGCAGTGGAACCTCAAGGACATCGGCGCCGCCGCCGGGCAATCGCAGGGCGGATCGGGCTTTGCCAATTTCTGGGCCCGCGCCAAGACCACAGGCTCGAAGTCGGTGACCATCGCGCTCATCGATACCGGCATCCAGATGAGCCATCCGGACATGAAGACGTCGAAGAATATTGCGCCGGGCTACGACATGGTCTCCGACCCGGTCATGGGCAATGACGGCGATGGCCGCGACAGCGATCCCAACGATCCCGGTGACAAGTGCGACCCCACCGATCCCACCGCCGAGGACAGCTTCCACGGCACGCACGTTGCCGGCATTCTCGGGGCTGGCGGCACCAACAAGGGCGCGGGCGTCGCCGGCGGCGACTGGAACGTGACCATCGTTCCGGTGCGGGCGCTCGGCCGCTGCGGCGGCAAGCTGTCCGACATCAACGACGCCATTCGCTGGGCGGCCGGAAAAGTCCCGGCGCGTGACGCCCAGGGCAATGAAGTCTGGAACGAGCATCCTGCCGACATCATCAACATGTCGATCGGGCTGTTCGAACCCTGCCCTGCCTCGATGCAATCGGCGATCAATGATGCGGTGGCGGCTGGCGCCATCGTGGTGGCGGCGGCCGGCAATTTCCGGGTCGACACCAAGTATGTTGCGCCGGGCGGCTGCGCCAATGTCATCTCGGTCGCGGCAAACAATGCGCTCGGCGCGCTTGCGCCTTATTCCAACTGGGGTCCTGGCGTCACCATCATGGCGCCCGGTGGCGACATGACGCGCGATGATGACGGCGATGGCCGGCCGGACGGCATCCTATCGACCAAATTCTCGACCAATTGCTATGACCCGACAAAGCCCGGCACGCAGGTGCCGCAGTGTTTCTATTCCTACGAGAACGGCACCTCGAAGGCGGCGCCTCACGTCGCAGCGGCGCTGGCGTTGCTGAAGGCGAAATTCCCGGCGGCGGTGCCCTCCGAACTGCGCTCGCGGCTGCTGGCGGCCTCAACCGCCCGCACGCCGTTGCAATGCTCCGGCAAATGCACGAACTATCCGGGGTCGCAGCCAATTCCAGGGCAGGATGGGCTGTGTTTCCTGCCATGTGGCGGCGCGATGCTGAATCTGGCGAACGCCAGCCTTCAGTGAGCGTTATAGCCATTCGGGCGGAAATTTTGGAGGGGCGGGAGATTTGGTGGGTTTGACGCTGCGCGCCTCTGCGCGTCGTCGCCCTTCCGGCGAGGGAGGCAGGCTGATGAATTCCGCTGACGGTCAGAAGACCATCAGAGCGGCAGCGCCGGCTGGAGCTGCGGCGCTGGCGATCGTCGCAGCGCTGGTGGGCGGATCGATCCTGGCGTCGCGTCCGGCGCCCGGAGGAGCTCTGCCGCTCGCCGTTGTCACCGAACCCGCGCCGGCGCGCGACAAATCCAATGTCGACCCCGCGTTCGCGCCCGCCATCGCCCCCACGATAACCCCGGGGATGGTCACACCGCCGGATCCGGGTTCGGCCATCCCTGGCGTCCAGTTCGCGCAGGGCGCGCCGGCGGCGCTCCCCGGCGAGGCGATCGAGATCGTCGTCAAGTTCAAGGACGACGCCAAGGTGAAAGACATCGTCGACACCTACTGGAAGAATTCCGCCGCCGCCAAGGCGAAGTTCGAGGCCTTCAAGAAGGGCCGACCGGAGATGGCCGACACGGTGCTCGACCGCGTCACCTACTCCAACGAGCTCGTGCTCGTGCACAAGGGCGGCGGCGCATCGCCCTCGCAGCGCCTCGCCGCGATGCGCGATATCGCCAAGCGCCTCGGCGCCGCGCCTGATATTTCCTATGCTGAGCCGAATATGACGGCCCATCCCGGAGGACACTGATGCGAGCATCGCTTCTGGTCTGTGTGAGCGCGCTGGCGATTGCCGGTTGCGAGAAAGCGCCGCCGGCGTCGAGCGCCGCCGGCGATCAACTGGTCCAGACCGCGTCAGCTGGCGGGGCGGGCGGACCGCAAGCGGTTCAATCGACCATCGACTGGCCAAGTGCGCGCGCCGATCGCGCCAAGGCCCCGGTGACCGATGCGCCGGTCACGATCCAGTCGGCCGACGGCAAGACGGGCGGACTGCCACAGGTTCCGGTGCTGCTGCCTTCCGGCGTCGTCCAGACGCAGAGCGCCGGTCCGCCCGCACTGGTGATGACCGATGACGGCTATTTCGCCACCTACAAGACCCCGAAATACGATGCGATCGTCAACGGTTCGAAGCAGGCCTACAAGACGGGCCAGACGGCGCCGGGGAACAAGACGGACATCAAATTCACCCAGGGCGAGGCCGGCGCGCAGCTCGCCTTCTCGCGCTACGGCGCGGACTATTTGATCCAGTTCGAGTGCCATGAAGCCGACGGCGCCAAGAGCTGTATCAGCGAAGATGAAGCGCGGGCGTTCGCCGACGGGTTGTTCGTCCAGCAAACGCAATAGCAGGACGCAGAGGGGCGCGGGATGAACCGGTCGTTCAGCAGGTGGGTTGGCTTTGGCGTCATCGGCGCCACGATGCTGGCGCTGGCGGCGTGCGACGTCGGCAAGGTCGTGCTGTTTCCCTGGGTCGATGAGGCCAAGCCGAATGCAGCTGCGGCCGGACGGCCAGCTGGACCGCCGCCGCCGCCGCCGCCGACGACACCGGTCAACCCGCTCGACCCCGATCGTCTCCCCGAGGCGCCAACTGCGCCCAACCCGGCCGCCAATTCCGGCGCACCGATCACCGGCACGCCCTTCATCGATGTGCCGGAGAACGCGGCCATCCCGATCAGCGACACCGCAACGCCGGTCAGCGCCGACACCGGCCAGCCGGTGAAGCCGCTGCCGCCGGCTGACGCGCCGGCCGGTCCACAGCCGCCCGGTTCGGCTTCGGGTCCGCCGCCTCCGGGCCCGCCGCCGCCTGCCAAGCCGGTTGGCGCTCCGTCTTTCTACTTTTTCGGGTCGAGCGTGCTCGAGCCCGGCAGCGGCGTCGGATCGACCGAAATCAGCGCGCTGGCGCCCGACATCACCTTCCCGATCAAGGACGCTCCGAGCTACCCGCAAAGCCAGGTCTATCGCTATGGCGGCTCGATCAAGGGCGGCGACCAGTGCGACGCCCGCAACTTCTCGGCGCCATGGCGCGACACCTATTGTGAAACGCGCGCCGTGACGGCGGCGACGCCCTGGTGCCCTTCGAAGGGCGTGCACCTCGGCCAGGACATCCGGGTTGGCACCCCGGCCGGCTGCAAGGCCGAGAAAGCGGCGAAGGCAGCCGACCGCACGCGCTATGCCGTGGTTGCCGTCGAGGATGGCGTCATTTCCAACGTCGGCAGCTATTCGATCAACCTGCGCGCCAGCGCCGGCGGACGCATCTATCGCTACCTCCATCTCAACATGGCGAAGCTGAAGGTGAAGACCGCGCAGAGCGTGAAACGCGGCGAGATTGTCGGCTATGTCTCGAACGATTTCGGCGGAACGCCGACGACCTTGCACCTGCACTTCGAGATCAACCTCAACACCGCCGAGAATGGCTGGCAATATGCCCCGCCCTACGCGTCCCTGCTCGCCGCCTACCAACGGCGCGAGCACAATCTTGGTGAAAAGGTCGCCGACAATTTCGCGGTGGCGAGCGCGCCGAAATAGCGCCCCGAATTTGCGCCCCGAATTTGCGCCACGGAGCGAGCCCACAGGAGAGCGGGCATGAACATCACCCTCACCCCGGACCGCCGCGCGCGCCTGGCAGCGCACCTGCAGACACTGTTCAGCAGGGAGTTCGACGAAACGCTGAGTGAGTTCCGCGCCGCCGAGATCATTGATCTGATGCTGCGAACGCTGGGTCCTGCGGTCTACAATCAGGCGGTGCAAGACGTGCGGGCGGAGCTCCAGTCTCGGCTCGACGACCTCGAAGGCGAGGTTTACGCAGACGGCGATCTTTGAATGGGGAAAAGCTTCCCCCTGCGCATCAAACCTGCTTAGAACCGCCCTCATAGCTTGAGGGAGACGCAGGAATGGCGAAGCTGGCTCTGGTGCGGCATGGGCAGAGCGAGTGGAACCTCGAGGACCGGTTCACCGGCTGGTGGGACGTCAACCTCACGCCGGCGGGCGAGGCTGAGGCGCGCCACTCGGGTCAGCTTCTCAAAGCCACCGGCATCGAATTCAACCGCTGCTACGCCTCGGTGCAGAAACGCGCCATCCGAACGCTGATCCTCGCGCTTGAGCAGATGGATCGGCTGTGGCTGCCGGTGACCAAAGACTATCGCCTCAACGAGCGCCACTATGGCGGCCTCACCGGGCTCAACAAGAAAGAAACGACCGCCAAGCACGGCGAAGCGCAGGTCAAGATCTGGCGCCGTTCGTTCGATGTGCCGCCACCGGATCTCGAACCCGGCTCGGAATTCGATCTTACGAAGGATCCGCGCTATGCCGGGATCACCATCCCGAAAACCGAGAGCCTCAAGACCACACTGGCCCGCGTCCTGCCCTACTGGTCGGCCGAGATCGCGCCCAGACTGAAGGCCGGCGAGAACATCATCATCGCCGCGCACGGCAACAGCCTGCGGGCCATCGTGAAGCATTTGTTCAACGTCACCGATGACGCCATCACCGAGGTCGAGATCCCGACCGGCGATCCGTTGTTGATCGATCTCGACGCCAATCTCAACGTGGTCTCGGCGCGCTATCTCGATGCTGCGCGCGCCAAACCCCTGCCGGGCGCATGAGCGCGAAACACCCCGACGAAATCTTCATGGCGCAGGCGCTCGAATTGGCGCGTGCGCGGCTTGGAAAGGTCGCTCCCAACCCTGCCGTCGCCTGCCTCATCGTGCGCCATGGCAAGGTCGTCGGCGCCGGGGCGACCGGTGAGGGCGGCCGGCCGCATGCGGAGGAAATCGCACTCGCCGAAGCCGGCGACGCCGCCGAGGGCGCCACCGCCTATGTCAGCCTCGAGCCCTGCAATGCGCGCTCGACCGGATCCAAAAGCTGCGCCCAGCGCCTGCTGGAAGCGGGCGTCCAGCGCGTCGTTGTCGCCTGCGAGGATCCCAATCCACCGGCGGCGCACGGCGTCTCGCGGCTGGGCGCCGGCGGCGCTGAAGTGCGCATCGGCGTGCTGCAGGCGGAGGCTGAAGCGCTGAACAGCGGCTTCTTCAAGCTGGTGCGCACCGGTCGGCCGTGGCTCGCCATCGATGCGGATGCATCGAGCTATGACGGCGAGTTCGATCTGGCGCGCGGCGAGGACTTCGAAGGCGCGCTCGATCGCCTGGGGAAGTCCGGCTTCACGCGCCTGTGGGTTCGCCGCGGTACGCCGCTCGCAGCGCAACTCAAGGCGCGCGGACTGGTCGATGAAGAACGCTAGCCCAGTTCTCGCCCGGTTGGTTCTCGCCCAGTCGATTATCGCCCAGTCGATTATCGCCCGTCGGGTCCCGGAATGAAAACGGGGCGGCCGGTTTGGGGTGGGCCCGGGGGAAATGGGGTTGGGGCGGTTTTTTACCCCTGGGGCCGATGGGTTTGGCGGGAGCCC
>JANMWT010000241.1:0-7434 GCA_031394145.1 Alphaproteobacteria bacterium
GCCTTATTATCTGGTGAGCTGTTCCGTTGGAGACGTCGATTGCCTGACGGCGCGGCAGTACAAATTTGGCAAGCGCCAGATCCAGCTCGACCCGATGATCGGCGGCGCTGCGCAACTCGCCTATGTGCGGCTGGTCGCGGGAAAGGAACGATCCGACCGCGCTTATCTTGAACGCGAAAGAATTGGCGACCACGACGCCCTCCTGTCTCCATCCGAGATGTCGGTGCTGAGCTATCTCGACGGCGGCGCTCCGACCAAGGATGTCTCCATTACCTATCAGCCGTTATCGCGACGCCTGAATCCGACCTACCCCTACAGCAACCTGGTTTTCGATATCAGCTTTGAATTCCATGGCCGGCCGGATGTCACGAACGAGGTTGCCTTCTCCGCCGGTTTCAATGTGGCCGCAGATTCGATCGACCTCCTCAATCCCCTCTCGCTGAAGAACACCAATCTCCTCGCCCCGTCGTACGCCGCGCAGCGCGCGAAGCCGCAGACATTCGGATTCGCCACGCCGATCGATACCCGCGACCAGCCATCCTTGTGGAAGCGCGCAGTCATCAACGACCAGCTCTTTCAGCTTTATGCCGCCAACGACCTTGATGTCGTTCTCTCCGATCTTGGCGAAGCGGCGCCCACGTTCCGCGACAGCGATCGGCTGCTTTATGATGCGCTGGTGCTTTCCTACTGGTGCGGCCGCAACGCCGGCTCCGGAGCGACGATTGCATGCGCGCTGGAGATGAGCCGGATTGCAAAGGAAACAAACCGCCTGGCCGCCCAGGACGGCGTGCCCGCAAAGCTGCTGCTGACAAGGCAAATCCTTCGGATTGTCGGATCATCACGCCTGCTGCGGCTGGAGAAGGACGGCGCTCCCCCGCTCTGGACCAAATCGCTGACGATCGGCCCGTTCTCGAGCGAGAGCGACCTTACCGGGGTTCTTCTGGTTGACCTTTTGGCGCGCTTCCCCGAGCTCAAGCCTTATCTCACCCCGGTTGTGGACGGACCGTCCGACGCCCCGCTCCTGGATCCGGTCAAGACCGACGACCGGTCGCTTAGCGAATATCTAAGAGGCATTTCCGGTCTCGGCCGAAGCGACGCGCTTCAGGCGCTGCTGCCCCTGCGCCGGGCGCTCGCCGAAGCTTATTCCGACTCGATGGTCACCGAAGACGATCTTTTCCAATGGGGACGATCGCTTATTGACGACAATATTCCTGTCAGTGGCGATACGAAGATCACGGCCGGCCGCGTCCCGCAAACTTATGGCTACCTGAGCCATGCGCTGAGCGCGGCGGATGCGCGCAACGCGCTTCACAAGCGTTATCTCGCCGTCGATGACGCCGTAAAGGCGCTCGGCGGAGCGACGCCCGCCGAGATCGCCAATTCCCGCAAGCGATTGGACGACCTTAGCCGATTGGACCGGGCGACGACCGAGTTTGTCGGCGCCCTCGTCAAATTGCTCGACAAGGGGGCGACATTCGACGAGCTGGTCGAAGCAACCAATACCGACAGCTTCAAGCGGGTCATTCTACCCAGCCTGACGCGCGGCCTCGCCGAAATGACTGGCGACAGCGCCATCATTTTTGACGATGTGGGACTGCCAACTGTCGGCGCATGCCTGACGAGCATCTCGGCAGGCCTCGCCGGACTCCAGAAGCTTGGCGACAGCGCCTTCCCGGAATTTACGACCGCCATCAAGACCCTCGCAAAAAGCGATGCAGGGGACTCGCGCGACAAATTCGGTCGCCTGTACCCGAAAGAGTGCCTTGCGGCGACATCGGCATTTAGCAACGACAAGGCCCCGGTCGGCGATATCGCTCGCTACATCAGCCAGAATCCGATGCTGAAGGATCCTCAGTCATTCCTGGACGGCGACAAGGCGCGCAACGACCTTGTCTCTTCGAGACAATACCTGCTCGGCGCATCCTTCGAGCTCGCTTCCCGCGTCGCGGAAACCAGCGAATGGATCGGCGCCAGCAACGATCGCGTGGCGGCCGAGCGGGAAAGCTCGATCAGCGCTTCACTCGCGCCGGCGCTTGTCGCAGCGGACTATCACAAGCTGAAGGAGAATATCTGTTCCCAGTGGCGCGAACCCGTTTGGGCCTATTCGGAGCTGAGCAACGCAACCGTCGGCTGGCGACGACTGCCATTGTTCCTCGCGATCCTGCGCATGTCGGAAGTCTGTCAGGGCGCACCAACAAAAATCGTCCTCGACCACATGCAACGTCAATTCGGCGAGAGGATCGTAGCCGACTATGTCGCCGAACAGACCCGCCCCGCGACCAAGGTCCAGATTTCGGGTCATCTCAATCCGGAGGTTCTGCCTGCCCTCGCAGCCGATCCAACCTGGAGCGCTGGCGACGCCTATCTCTACGCCCAGGTATCGCTCTACAAGCGCCAATACGATGCACTGGAAAAATTCAGGTCCAGCGACGCCCCCTCACGCGCGCCATCGAAAGTTGTCGCATGCGGGGACAAGCCGTGCTCGGAAAGCGATCAGCGCCTTGTCGCCGCCGCCTTCACCGCATTCGCGCAGGCATCCGCCACCCCCGCGGCGCTCAAGGGGCCTGGCGGCTCTGATCTTTTCCGCTACAGCCCCACGATCAAGATTGATGGGGACGCCTACGACGATCTCGTGGACCAAGTCTTTCCGCCCATCCCGTCGGCGCTTGCGACGCTGTCCTCGTATGCGGACAGCTCGGCGCTCAAGAGCCTAGCGGACCCTCTGCTGACCCAGCCGGGAGAAAAAGAATACGCCCAGCTTGAGCAGATCGCGGCGGGCGCAAGTTTCGGAGATGGCGGGGCGGACAAGTTCTGGTTTTCCGCTCACTCGCTCCTGAGCCGTCAAGCGCCGCTTCTTGCGATCAAGTCGCTCAACCATATCCATGCAACAGGCTTGACCGCTACGGCCGTATCGATCAGGCGGGCTCAATTGCTGGTGAGCGCCGGCAACACCGAGCAAGGGGAAAAGGCTGCAACAGATATTCTGAAAGCAAAAATTGCGACGGCGGATATTCCTGATATCCGGCTGGCGCTCGAAAATGGCTTGCAGGTTTTTTTCGCGGCAGCGAATTGCGCTGCATGCCAGGCCGAGCTTGCGCCGCAAATCTTCGGCGCATTCGCTCGGCTCGACGATCTGCACGGCAACGTCCGCGACGATAGCACCGAGCGCCTTGATTTTACCACTCAATGCCTGGAAGCAATGGACCCGAGCCTCATTTCCGCGGTTCAGAACGCGGCGAACGCCGTTTTCAAGTCGCAGAAAGCGACTGCATCACCGCCGCGCGCCGAAGATCTGGCGACGGATAGTCGCTACGTGTTTGCTGTATCGGCGAAGGCAAGCCTGGCAATCAAGAGCAAATCCTACGCCGATGACGCCTATGCAAAACGCCTCCTGGCGGCGATCGGAAACCAGCTTGACCTGGAGCCGACGCCGGAGATTCTGAGGACCGTGTTACTCCTCTCCAGCGCAGCAGGAGCGGATGCCAAGCCAGCTCTTGATGGATGGGCGAGCCGCTCAGCCAGGCGGATCAAGGACAAACTGGCTCGTTCCCCCGACCGTTCGCTGCTCGGCGATCTGTCGGCCCTTGGCAGGTTGTTAGGCGAAAGCGACCCGCGCTTCGAAGCAGCCGCAAACGACGTCTACGCTCATTTTACCGCCGGCTATGAGCGCGGCGTATTCGTACCGGTCAGCCCGCTAGACCTGATTGCATCGACGCCCGAGGCTTATTCAAACAAGCACCCGCTGCCCGCTGGGATTGTAAAGGCCTACCTGGGTAGCCCGGCGTTTAGCAACATCGCTTCAACCTGCAACGACAACTTGGCGGCATGTCGACGCGACATGGAGGGCCTTGTCGAACACATCCTCGGATCCCCGTTGCCCGGAACTACACTGTCGCCGGCCAGCCGGGAAACCGTCATTGAGCTCGAACGAAAGATCATCGGCGGCAGCCCCCGCGAATTGTCGCGTGTCACCGACGTGTTGGCGAAGGAGCTTGATGAACCCAAGCTGGTTGTCGCCGCCGATCTCATCCGTGGGAGCGCCATGTCGCCGGCCGCGCGCGACAGAGACTTTCAGGCCCTTGGCGCCGCCATTCGTTACGTCTCGTTCGGAATCGTAGAGCGGCAGACCCTGGAGCCGGCCCGGGCCTTGGCGCCGACGTCTCTTGAGTGGCGGCTCGTCACATTGCTGATTGATGATTACCTGCCTTACGCCACGTCGCTGGACTGCTGCGGACGGATCAGCGCGACGGGCGATAACCTGTCCTATCTGGTAACCGCCAAACTTGCTGGCTCAAACCGTTGCGAATGGCTGGAGACACGGCTCCCCCTCGTTCGACTTTATGTACGACAAATGGAGGCGAAAGGCGCCAAGCTGTCAGCTGATCCGGCGGTTGCGTCTTTGCTGTCCGGTCCCGACGCAGGCTGCTCCGGCAAGTTCGTCAGCGACCAGATCGCAAAAGCCAGCGAAGCGCTCAAGGCCAGCCCCAACGACGCACAAATCCTTTACGCTCGCGGCGTCCTGTATCGGAAAGTCGGCGATGTTGACCGGGCGCTGGCGGATTACGATGCCGCCGGACGGATCGACGCCACGAAGGCCTCCTATCAAAATGCGCGCTGCTGGAACCGGGCTGCAAACGGACGCGACCTGGAAACAGCAAGGAGTGCGTGCGATGCGGCCCTTCGTATCGCCCCAGGCGACGCCAACTCGCTCGACAGTCGGGGCATGGTGGGATTGAAGCAGAAGCGGTTCCAGGACGCCTGGAATGACTACGATGCGGCGACGCGCCTAGATTCGACCAAGGCCAGCTACCTCTTCGGTCGTGGCATCGCAGCGCTCCGCCTCAACAAGCCCGAAGGCTACGCCGACCTGGCCGCCGCAACAAAACTCGACCGAGCCATCCGGCTCGAATACTCGGAGCACGGCGTGTCGGTGCTTGAACAAGGGAAATAGGTCACGGCGGTCGCTGCAAATTTGTGGCCATATCCTGCTGAGGGAAGTCCCAGCCAGGCTGTTCTTGACGCTCCCCACAATTCACCCAGCGACGATCATGGGCCAGGTCGAGACCAACGGACGGACGGTTACGAGCGGTGGACCCGCTCGACATCTAACGTTCATGGCCGCCAGGAAGAGCCGGCAAGACATCGTCGAAGGCGGTCGTTATCGTCCGCCAAAACGCATGCGGACGCCGGCATTCACAAAGACGCTGACGTCGCCGAAGGTCAGCTCACCAAGCAGCCCAACCTCAAGATATGGTCTTCCGCGCTTGCGATAGGGGTCGTCGTCGAGCGCCTGATCCCCTGTGTGGTAAGCATCGAAACCAGCGGAACTCGCCGCAAGCATTTAGAGCCACTTCTGGACAGTCTGCGCCGACTCAGCGGTTGATTGTTTCTCGTAAGCGCTGACGTGCCGGGTACACTTCAGGGCGGCCGACGAGACCCGGCGCAACGTGAGCTTTCAAGGCGAGTGACACTCGCAGCTTGCCGCAATGGAATTTACATCTCGTTATCCGCGAGCGAACGTGACCCTGCCAAGAGTTTGAGCCTGACGGGGGCTGATGCGCGGCCCCGACCGCTAACCGCCCCGCATGAATTGCATGCGCAAGTAGACCTTGGCGCCGCTCAGCTCCGAGCCGTAAGCGGGATGGAAGTCTCCTGGGACAAAATCTGCCGTGTATGAACCGCCGAGACGAAGCGAGGCGCCGTGATTTTCGAACAATGTTCGCTCGTATCCAACGGTTAACGCCTGCACCCATCGGGCGTCGGCAGAACTGCTGCCGATCGTCAATCCAAGTTGCTCTGGGGCGATTTGCAGCGCCTCGGCCCGACCGTAGACTGCATTGCGACCCCGTTGGTACACCGCCTCACCTAGAAAGCTGTCGAAATAGGGACCATGCCCGGCGCGCGTGCGACCCCAGATGAGAGACGATTTCAGTGTATTGCCATCGATCACGTGTGAGGTTGTCAGCCACGCCGAGATGAACTGGTTGTGCGCCCCCCTTCCCGCATCATCTGGCAACAGGGCGTCAGCGTAGGACGCGCCTACGCCGACATGATCGTTGATCCCCTGGTTCACCCGCACGCCGTAAGAATCGGGACTGTGCAGCGGAAACGGCCAGCTGAGATCGTGGCCGCTGAAGGCGGTGGCCTCGATCGAAGTGCGCGCAATTTGATATTGTAGACCCAACACCGTTGAGGCGTCGTGAAATCCATCCTGCAGCGCGTGGCCGAGGGGCGCATCCGGATTTCCCGCAGCCGATTGGCGGTGCATGAACGGGACTGGGCCGATCGCAGCTTCGCCGCGCGGCGCAAACAGAAAAGTCAAATGCTGCTGGTCGCCGTCGCCCAGCGTCACCACGTCCCTGAACTCGAGCGCCATGAACGTGTCATGCGCATGCATGGCGTCGATGTTTTCTGTTTGCAGAAGCTGAGGTGTTCCGCGATCGCCAACCGTCAATTGTTCGGGCGACGCCATGACTTCGATGCGAAAATGATTCCTGGACGTTAGGGCGTTGTCATACATCAGCATCCAGCTGCCGGGGCCAGTGAGGCGGGTTTGGCCGCGCGGTCCTGAAGTGCTCGAATAGACCATGAATTGGTTGATCTGCAGCGTGAGGCTCGATTTCGCGGACGCCGCGCCCGGCATCGGCATGTTCATTCCCGCGTCCGAGGGAGGATTATGAGCAGGCGCGGATGGCGCAGGCGCCATGTCGCCGGTTCGCATGGTTGGCGCGGTTGTATCTGCTTGTTGAGGCGATGCGGAGCCGGACGGAGGTGGCGTCTCTGCATTGGGCATGCACATCCGCATGCTCGGATCCAAATGCTGCGCCGTCGGACACCTCGGCGCAGCTGTCGCCTGCGATGCTTCTTGGGCGTTGGCCAGCGATCCGCAAGCAACAAAAGTTGCGACGCAGCCTAGCGCCACAAATCCAATGCGTCGTTTCAGACCGTGCAGGTTACGCAATTCTTGCGTCATGGGATTTTCTTCAATCTAACTGCTAGAGTTCGGCGATGACGGCCTGCAATAGGGCTCGCACGGGCTCTGCAATCTCAGCCAGAGCGGAGTTTTCGACGGCTTGCATGGAAGCGACTGGATCGATCGCCGCAATCTCGACCTTGCCGGGCGCCTCCTGGCGCACAATCACATTGCACGGGAGCATGGTCCCGATCTTGGATTCAACTTGCAGCGCGCGATGGGCGTATTGGGGATTGCAGGCGCCAAGAATGAGATAAGCCGGCATCTCGGCGCCGAGCTTGGCCTTCAGGGTTGCAGCCACGTCGATCTCGCTCAGGACGCCAAAGCCGCTCTTGGCCAAGGCCGCCTTGGTGCGGGACACGGCCTCATCGAACGGCGCTTCGATCGTCCGCGAGAAATAATAGCTCATGACCGAATACCGCCGCACCCGCCGACGCCGGGCGCGGCCGCTGCGATAATGT
>JANMWT010000245.1:0-1981 GCA_031394145.1 Alphaproteobacteria bacterium
CGGGATCGTCGTCGCCGTCGTCGCGCTGACCCTGGTTGGCGCACTTACCACTAATTTTCTCTGCCGCACGCTGCTCCGGCTGGGCGAGCAGATCGTCAACCGGGTGCCCTTGATCAGCCCGATCTATTTTGCGCTGAAGCAGGTCTTCGAGACCTTCGCCAAGAGCGAAGGATCGTCGTTCAAAGAAGCCGTGCTGGTGCCGTTCCCGCACGCCAATTCCTGGTCAGTCGGCTTCGTCACCAACCGCAACCCGGGCGGCGCGATCGCACAGAAGATTGTCGATCCGGTTGCGGTGCTGATCCCGCATGTGCCCAATCCCGCCTCCGGGCTCCTGGTCTATGTACCGGCCGCCGACGTCATCCCTCTCGACATGCCGATCGATCAGGCGCTGAAGCTGGTCATCTCGTTTGGCATCCTCACGCCAGACCAGCTGGCGATCGGCAACGGCCAGGTGAAGGCGCCGGAAGGCGAAGCAAAAACCTAGTCTTCACCAAGCGTACTCGCGATCCGCGGCGCCAACAGGTCGCGAGCCTGGCGGGCAGCCACGCCGCGAGGCGATGTCAGCCCGGGATCAGAGGACAGGATCGACTTGGCGTCGGTGCGTGCAATCTCGATCAGGCCGGCGTGCTCCAGGAGGTCGAGAGCGCGAAACTCTGCAACCCCCGACTGCTTGACGCCAAGCAGGTCGCCGGCGCCGCGCAGACGCAGATCGGCTTCGGCGATGACAAAGCCATCGGTGGTCCGCCGCAGAATGTCGAGACGCTCCTTGCCTGCATCGGTCAGCGGCGCACGATAGAGCAACAGGCAGCTCGATGCCTGATCGCCCCGGCCAACCCGCCCGCGCAGCTGATGGAGCTGGGCAAGCCCGAACTTCTCGGCTCGCTCGATCACGATGATCGTCGCCTCGGGGACATCGACGCCGACTTCGATCACCGTCGTGGCCACCAGGACGCGCGTCTCCCCCGAGCGGAAGCGCTCCAGCGCAGCATCGCGGTCGGCCGCCGGCAGGCGGCCATGCACGATGCCGACCGGCGCGCCAACCGCGGCGCGAAGGATCTCCTGCCGCGCCTCGGCTGAAGCATCGCCGACGTCCTCGCTATCCACCGCGGGGCAGATCCAGAAGGCCCGCTCGCCGCGACGAATGGCGCGCGCGACGGCCTCCATCACTTCATCGGTTCGGCTGTCGGCGATGGCGGCTGTGGCGACTTCCAGCCGGTTTGCGGGCTTCTCGGCAACGGTGGTGACATCAAGGTCGCCGTGGAAGGCCATCGCCAGCGTGCGCGGGATCGGCGTCGCGCTCATCACCAGCATATGCGGGCTCTGGCCTTTGGCCGTCAGCCGCAAACGGTCGGCGACGCCGAAACGGTGCTGCTCGTCGATGACGATGAGACCCAATTCAGGCAGCTCGACGTCTGACTGGTATAGCGCCTGGGTGCCCGAGAGGACCGCGATCTTGCCGGCCTTGACCTCCGCCAGGATGGCGTTGCGCGCTGCACCTTTGTCCCGCCCGGTCAGGGCGGCGACACGGATGCCCACCGGCTCGAGAAAGCGACCGACGGCCTCGGCTTGCTGTCGCGCGAGAACTTCTGTCGGCGACATGATGGCCGTGAGCTTGCCCGCCGCTGCAACTTGCGCCGCCGCCAGTGCGGCGATCAGCGTCTTGCCCGAGCCGACATCACCCTGGATCATTCGACGCATCGGGATGATCCGCGCCAGGTCGGAGCTGACCTCGGCAAAGGCTGCGGTCTGTGCTTTGGTCGGCGTGAAGGGCAGGGCCTCGATGATCTGGCGTTCGACATTGAGCGCCTTGGCGATGATCGGCGAAGAGCGCCGATCGCGGGCGGCCCGCGCCTGGCCCATGGCGACCTCGCGCGCCAGCGCCTCGTCATAAGCCAGTCGTTCGCGGGCAAGGTGGAAGGCGTTGAGATCATAGGCGCTGGGGCGATGCAGCGCCTCGAGCGCCGGTCGCCAGCCGGGCCAG
>JANMWT010000265.1:0-2866 GCA_031394145.1 Alphaproteobacteria bacterium
CCCGAGGCGCGCTGACCACCCCTGACCAGACCGGGATCGAACTTCCGCTCGGCGTCATCACCCGTTCAGGCGGGCATGTCGCCTTCGACGTCCCCGCCTTGCGCGGCGTCTTTTCTGGGGAGCTGTCGGCCGACGGCAAGACCCTGAGGGGCGACTACGCCCAGTCCAACCTCGAAGCGCCAGTCGCCTTTGAACGCAAATAACCGGCCGGCCGGCCCAGAACAAACCGTAAATCAAGGCGCTGGACTGGCGGGGTTGCCTTAACGGATTTCCCCCGCCAGATCAGGGCGGAATGACAGATTCAAGCCAGCCCGAGGACGAGACCCCCTTTCCGGATGACGACGCTCCCCTGCCCGAGGAGCAGGAGGAGCAGCTGTCGCCCGAAGAGAGCCTGCGCGCCGAGCCGGAGATGGAGATCGACGCTCAGGCCGCACGTGAGATGGTGGGCGAGCCGGCGAGCGGGCCCGACATCGACACGCGGCCGATCTCGCAGCGCGCGGCGGCGCGCCCGCCGGGGCCCGCGGGCGCGGGCAACCTTGATTACCTGAACGGCCTCAACCCCGAGCAGCGCGAGGCTGTCGTCACTACCGAGGGTCCGCTGCTGGTCCTGGCGGGCGCAGGCACCGGCAAGACCCGGGTCCTGACATCGCGCGTCGCCCACATCCTCGCGAGCAAGCGGGCCTGGCCATCACAGCTCCTGGTCGTCACCTTCACCAACAAAGCGGCGCGAGAGATGCGCGACCGCACGCTTGCGCTGATGGGACCCGACGCAGAAGGACTGCGTTGGCTCGGCACCTTTCACTCGGTCTCGGCGCAAATCCTGCGGCGGCATGCTGAATTGGTGAAGCTGAAGTCCGGCTTCACCGTCATCGACACCGACGACCAGATCCGCTTGATCCGCCAGATTCTCGAGGCTGAGAACATCGACCAGAAGCGCTGGACGCCGCGCTATCTTGCCTCACTGATCGACGGCTGGAAGAACCGCGCCATCGGGCCAGAGAAACTGCCGCCGGAAGATTCACGCCAGTTCGCGGAAGGCAAAGGCGGACGGCTCTATCAGGTCTATCAGGATCGCCTTGCCGTGCTGAACGCCGTGGATTTCGGCGACCTCCTGCTGCACACCATCCGCATCTTCACCGAGCATCCCCAGGTGCTCGACGATTATCACAAGCGCTTCAGATACCTTTTGGTCGACGAGTACCAGGACACCAACGTCGCGCAGTATCTCTGGCTACGGCTGTTGGCCCGTGGATCAGGAAATATCTGCTGCGTCGGCGATGACGATCAGTCGATCTATGGCTGGCGCGGCGCCGAGGTGGACAACATTCTGCGCTTCGAGCGCGACTTCCCAGGGGCAAAAGTGATCCGACTGGAGCAGAACTACCGCTCCACCGCGCACATTCTTGCCGCGGCCTCGCACCTCATCACCGCCAACCGATCGCGCCTCGGCAAGACCCTGCGCACCACGTCGGATGATGGCGATCTGGTGAAGGTGCGCGGCGTCTGGGATGGCGAACAGGAAGCACGGCTGATCGCCGATGATGTGACCTCATGGCGGCAATCCGCGGGCGCAGGAAAACCCAGGCGCTATGACCAGTGCGCCGTGCTGGTGCGGGCTAGCTGGCAGATGCGGGCTTTCGAGGAGCGGTTCATCGTCGCCGGCATTCCCTACCGGGTGATCGGCGGGCCAAGGTTCTTTGAACGCGCCGAGATCCGCGACGCCATGGCTTACCTGCGCCTGATCCGCTCGCCCTCGGACGATCTGGCGTTCGAGCGCGTGGTGAATGTGCCCAAACGCGGCGTCGGCGAGACCTCGCTGCAGAAGGTTCACACCGTGGCGCGCAGCATGAACACTTTTCTGGCCAACGCCGCCGACATCATGATCCGCGGCGAGGAGATCAAAGGTCCGGCAAAAACCGGCCTGCGCCGCTTTATCCTCGATGTCGAACGCTGGCGCGCGCAGGCCGCGAGCCTCGATCATCCACGTCTACTGGAAGTGATCCTCGAGGAGGCAGGTTATACCGACATGCTTCAGGCCGATAAATCACCGCAGAGCCAGACGCGGCTCGACAACCTCAAAGAACTGGTGCGCGCGATGGGCGCGTTCGATTCACTCGACGCCTTCCTCGAGCATGTCGAGCTGGTGATGGACAATGCTGAAGGCTCGGGCGCCGAAGATCAGGTGCAGGTGCTGACCCTGCACTCGGCCAAGGGCCTCGAATGGCCGATGGTGTTCCTGCCCGGCTGGGAGGAGGAGGTCTTCCCTTCGCGGCGTTCCCTCGACGAGAGCGGCGCGAAGGGCCTCGAGGAAGAACGCCGCCTTGCCTATGTCGGCATCACACGGGCGCGCGAGCGCGCCTATATCTCCTTCGTCGCTAACCGCCAGATCTATGGCCGCTGGACCAGCGTGTTGCCCAGCCGATTCATTGACGAATTGCCGCCCGGCCACGTCGATGCGATTTCCGAGACGGGCTATGTCTCGCCGGGGGGGACGTTCTTTGGCGAAGGCGGAAACACGGGAGAGGCTGCCGACCGTGGTCTTGGCGGCAAATCCATGTTCGACAGCCCGCCCACCGGCTTTCGCTCCACCTATGAGAGCCCGGGCTGGAAGCGCGCGCAGGATGCAGCCAAGCGCCTCTCGCCCCGCCCGCCCGACATCGACGCGCGTCCCTTCCGCGATCCCGAGAGCGAGGGCCGTCCGGTTCCGCGCGGCCGCACGCCTGGCGATAACATCGCCTCATCCGACCCGGCGGCGGCCGGCGGCCTCGAAGTGGGCGCGCGCATCTTCCACCAGAAATTTGGTTATGGGCGCATCACCCAGATCGAGGGCGCAAAGCTCACCGTGGCGTTCGAGAAAGCCGGCGTG
>JANMWT010000317.1:0-5256 GCA_031394145.1 Alphaproteobacteria bacterium
GAAATCCGCCGCATCGTCATCCGAATTGCTCGAAAGCGGATCAAAGCCACCCACGTCATCGCATGGTCACGATGGCGTAGAGCCCACCAGGCCACCGCTCAGCGCGCTCACATCAAAACAAGAGCGCAACTGTAATGCTAGTTTGCTGCGATCAGGGAGAGACCCTTCACCTGCTGCGGGTCGACGCCCCGACCTTTCCACCACACTTCAAAGTGGACGTGGGGACCGGTCGACTTGTCGTCCATGCCGACGGTTCCGATCATATCGCCGGCCACCACAACGTCGCCCTCCTTCACGCTCAGCGCGCCAAGATGGCCGAGCCGCAACTTGTAGTCGTTGGCGGCAGAAATCTCGACGACGTTGTTGTACCCCGGCTTCTGGCCAGCAAATGTCACCTTGCCCGCAACCGGGGTATGTACGCTCGCATCAAGCGGGCTCGCGAGATCGACCCCCTCATGCCAGGCCGCCATTTTGGTGAAAGGATCGGTGCGAAAACCAAACCCGCTGGACAGATGCGCTGGCGGGTCGAGCACCGCCCTGTCGGCGCCAGCCAGGACGACTGAGGGGATGGACGGAGGGGACGCAGCCGGCGTCGTCGGGCCTGGCACCTGATCAATGTCAAAAGACTTGCACTGGGCCGTGATGTTGCCATCGCCGTTCGCGCGCTCGCCGATCAGCTCGCCTGCGCGGATCGACTGACCCTGCTTGACGCTCGCCTTGCTGAGATGCGGGGCCTCGACCATGCAGCTGTGAGCTGAGGCGCCGCCGAAGCCCTGCGGGGTGTCGATCTGGTCGAGGATGACATAGAGGCCAAGATCCGTGTTGCTTGCGACCGTGGTTACGCGGGCGGCGAACGGCGCGCGGATCAACGAGCGGATGGGCGCGACCGGCATTGGCGGGGGTACCGGGGCAAGCGGAGCGATGGCCGGCGGCGGGGTTAGCGGCGACGGCGGAGCGGGCGCTGCCGGGGCAACCTGAGGGGCAGGAGCGGCAGGAGGCGCGGGCGGGGCGTAGCGGACAGGCCGACCCTGTGCATCCTGCTCGTCCGAACAGGTCGTCGTGATGCTGAAATAATTAAGCTTGCCGCGCTCGCCGATCGGCTGGCCGCGGGTCAACGTCTGGCCCTTGGCGGAGCTGAGGGCTGTCAGGCCCTCGATCTTGGCCGAGCAGACCTGACCGTTCGCACGCTTCGAGGTCTCGACCAGCTTGACGCGGTAGCCATGAACGGGGTCTCCGCCGGTAGAGGTGATGCGCGCCGGGAAAGCTGCGCGAACCAAGCCTTCGGCCGAGACATAGATGCGCTCCTGAATGGTAGGCGGCGCGGCGGGTGCGATTGCCAGCGCTCGCGGCGCGGGCGGGGGTGCTGGCGGCGCGATCCCATGGATCAGGCCGGGCTGAGCCGGCGGCGCAGGCGGGGCAATGGCGGATGGCGGTGCATGCGGCGCTGCCAGCACAGCCTGCGCGATTGCGACCGGCGCGCCGGCGAGCGCAAGAAACAGCACGCCTGCGAACGCGGCCCGGCCCGGCTTGCGCTTGGCGTGATCGAGTGCGCCGCGCACCCGCATCACCAGCACGCGGCCGCCGCCAGAGAGCGACATCGAGGCGGCCGGCGCGCTGGCCTCTAGGCCCGATGCAAGCCCCGCCACATCGCGCAGCACGCGGGCGTAATCGCCGGGGGCGGTCGTGCGATCGAGGACGGCCTCGTCGCAGGCCAGCTCCCGGGCAAGATCGAGCTCACGGCGCATGCGCCAGGCGAACGGATTGAACCACAGGAGGTCGGCGAAGACGCGCTCCAGCGGCCGGCGCCAGCCATCGCCGCGCGCCACATGCAGGCACTCATGCCCGACCACCAGGTCGAGCGCTGGCGGGGAAAGCTGTTGTTCTATTCCATCCGGCAGGCAGATCACCGACCTCGCCACGCCATACGAGAACGGCGAAATCGGCGCTTCGGTGAAGCGCAGTTCCGGGCGACGTTTCAGCCCCAGCTGTTGCGACCAGATGCGGATCGCCGCCATCGCCGGCCCCTGAACCACAATCTGCGAGCGCGCAACGATGCTGCGAAGCGCCTGCGAGGCGCGGCGCGCGGCAAGCAGCCGCCAGACCCAGCCGGCGAGGAGCAACGCGAGCACGATTTCCGTCCATGGCAGCGGCGTCTGCGGCACGACTACGCTGGCGGCGCCGATGGGGGCCGCAGTGAAGGTCACGGAGAGACCCTCGACCGGCAATTCCGGCATCATCTCCGGCAGAGCGAAGTCGGGTCGCGGCATCAGTGCGGCGAACGGGGCTGCGAGCCATGGCAGCGCCAGCAGAAAGGCCAGCCCTCGCCAAAGCCACTGCCGCTCGGCGCCAGATGCCCGGGTGAGCGACTGATAGAGGGTCCCGACGCCCACCAGGACTGCGCCCCAGATGATCGATGACAGTGCAAGCCAGACAAGCGTCATGTCGGTCACTCCCTACTTCGATGTCTTGGGTTTGGCGCCGTCATCGGCGTTGAGGATCGCGTCGAGTTCGGCAAGGTCGTCCTTGGTGATGTGCGGGCTGTCGGCGAACATCGAGGCGGGGAGAGCGCCCTTGATGTCGAACACGCCGCGCGTCAGGTCGCGGGCAATCTGTCCGAGCACCTGGACCCGGCTCGTCGCAGCCGAATAGACTGCAACGCCATGGAAGTCGGCGCGGGCGATGATGCCCTTCTCTTCCATCCGCGCCAGCAGCGTGCGCGTGGTTGAGTAACTCCAGCCGGTTTCCTTCAGGAGCGCATCGTGGACTTCGCGCGCGCTCATCTGTTTGGTGGTCCAGAGCGCCTTGAGGATTTGAAGGTCAGTGGTGTTGTAGCTGACGGCCATGCGGGGCTCCGCTCGATCTGCAAGTCACGCTACAGTTGTCACGCGTCGCCGACAAGTGTCAACAGAGGTTGATTGCGTGACTGAGGCTGGCCGATAATCCGTCAAGTTTCACTGTTTCAGCCGCCTGCCGCCCCGGCGCTTTAATCGCTCCTTGTGCAGCTTTGAAAAATCGCGCTCCTTTTTCGGGCGCCCAAAACGCTCAGTTGTTAGGCGTTGGGCGAGCTTCGCCTAAGCAGCGGGCAACATCGCTCAAAACGATGCGGGCAGAGGGGACTTCACCATGACGATGTTGAACCGCGTCAGGCGCATCGTCGTTGCAGGCGCTTGCGCCCTGGTGGCGACGCCGGCGGCTTTCGCCGAAACCAGCGCCGGGGACACCGCCTGGGTCCTGTCTGCGACCGCCCTTGTTCTGCTGATGACGCTGCCGGCGCTGGCGCTGTTCTATGGTGGCCTGGTGCAGGCCAAGAACGTCCTGTCGGTCCTGAGCCAGTGCGTGGTGATAGCCTGTCTCATGTCGCTGCTCTGGTACGCGGTGGGCTACTCGATCGCCTTCGGCGACGGCGGAAGCGCCAACGCGATATGGGGCGGCCTCGGCAAGGCGTTCCTCAATGGCGTGACGGCACAGAGCACGGTCGGCTCCATTCCCGAAAGCGTGTTCTTCATGTTCCAGATGACCTTCGCGATCATCACGCCTGCGCTGATGGTCGGCGCCTACCCGGAACGGACATCCTTCCTTTCGGTGCTGGCGTTCAGCGCGCTCTGGATGCTGCTGGTCTATGCACCTGTCTGCCACTGGGTATGGGGCGGCGGCTGGCTGAACCAGCAGGGCGTTCGCGATTTCGCCGGCGGCCTGGTGGTGCACGCGACCGCCGGCGCATCTGCGCTGGTCTTCGCCATGTTGCTCGGCAAGCGCCAGAGTTTCCCGGCGCACCAGCATCCACCGCACAGCCCGGTGCTGGTGATGATCGGCGCCGGCCTGCTGTGGGTCGGCTGGTACGGGTTCAACGCAGGTTCGGCGCTTGCCGCCAATGCCAATGCTGGCTCGGCGATGCTGGCGACGCACCTCTCGGCCTCGACCGCCGCGCTGGTCTGGATGGGCATCGAGTGGGTGAGGTTCGGACGGCCCGGCCTCGTCGGTACAGTAACCGGACTGGTGGCAGGCCTTGCGACGATCACACCGGCCGCCGGCTCCGTGGGGCCAGCCGGCGCAATCGTCATCGGCGCCCTCGCTTCCATCGTCTGTTTCTCGGCCGTCACACTGATCCGCGGCCGGCTGAAGATCGACGACAGTCTCGACGTTTTCGCCGTCCATGGCGTCGGCGGCATTCTTGGAACGCTCCTGCTCCCCTTCCTCGCCACGCTTGGGTCGTTGTCGCCGGGGCTGGGCGGGGCGTCCGTCAGCGGGCAATTCTGGGTTCAGCTGCAGGGCGTTGTGGCGACCGTAGCCTGGTCGGTCGGGGTCTCGGCGGCGTTGTTCTTCGGCCTCAAGGCTGTCCTCCGGATCCGGGTCACGCCTGAAGCCGAGATCGAGGGGCTGGACATGGCCGCCCATGGTGAACGGGCCTACCATTCGGGCTGAAACCGCTCTCAAATCGGGAAAAGACGGTCCGGCTTGCCGGGAGGCGCCCCACCTCCTATAAGCCCCGCTTTCCCGAAAGGCGGCGATCGGCGCCGCCTGTGTAGTCAGGCTGTCGTCGCGGGATGCGTCCCCGACAGACTTCAGGGCGAAACGGAGCGAAAACCATGGCCAAGAGCGAAATCACTCTCAACGTCGACGTGCGCCCGCGCACCGGCAAGGGTGGAGCGCGCGAAGTGCGTCGCGCCGGCCGCATCCCCGGCATCCTTTATGGCGGCGACAAGGCCCCCGTCGCGATCTCGATGGACAAGAAACAGATCATGATGGCCCTCAAGTCGGGCAAGTTCATCTCGCACACCGTGAACCTCGAATACAAAGGCGAGGTCCAGCTGGTCTTCGCCCAGGACATCCAGCACCACCCGGTCAGCGACGAGCCCGAGCATCTTGACCTCTACCGCGTCGAGAAGGGCCAGCTGATCCGCGTCAACGTTCCCGCGCACTTCACCGGCATGGGCGTCTCGCCCGGCATCAAGCGCGGCGGCGCCCTCAACATCGTGCGCCACGAAGTCGAGATGTATTGCCCGGCCGACGCCATTCCTGAATCCCTCGAGTTCGACGTCTCGGCGCTTGAGATCGGCGAAGCCATCCGGATTTCGGCCACCACCTTCCCGCCGAACTGCACGCCGACCATCACCGATCGCGATTTCACCATCGCGACGATCGCCGGCCGCAGCGCCAAGGACGAAGTTGTCGACGAGAAACCCGTGGCGGCGGAAGGCGACGCAGCTGCTGCTGGCGCCGACGGCGCGACACCCGCTGCCGGCGCAGCCCCTGCGG
>JANMWT010000350.1:0-4434 GCA_031394145.1 Alphaproteobacteria bacterium
GCGATGCGCGATCGGCCACCGTGCCACACTGGGGGCACAAGCATTCTCTTCGTTTCCTGATGCACCAAGCGGTCGGTTGCAATCGCCAGCGATCGCACCCATTACGCCTCCGATTTCGTCGCCAACATCGCGGTGCTCATCGGGGTCGTCGCCGCATCCTGGTTCAACCTGCCGCTCGCCGACCCGGTGATGGGCCTCGCGGTTGCTGGTTGGCTGGCCTGGAGCGCGATCAGCGTCGGCCGGACCGCTTTCGACCAGTTGATGGACCGGGAGCTGCCTGACGTCGACCGCGATCGCATCCGCGCCCTCGCGGAAACCGACGGGGTCGGCATCCATCGCCTGCGCACCCGCGCGGCAGGGCCGATCATCCACATCCAGTTCCATCTCGACGTTTCAGCGGACGTCTCGCTCGCCGAGGCGCACCACATCATGGTGGCCTGCGAGGAGCGGATCCTCGCCGAGTTTCCCGGGGCCGACATCCTCATCCACCCCGACCCGCAGGGCGTCGCCGAGAAACATGGCGCGGAGTTCTTCCGAACCCCTCCCTCCCGCCCCCCGCCGGCGCGCACCGGCGCGTGAGTCTAGATGAAATCGCGTCCATAAGGCGTCCCTCGATTTGACCCGGGGTTCCGGCCCGCGGGTTGACGCGTCATCATGGCCGCGCCTGTTGGAAAGCCCGCCCGTGCTGGAAACTGACCTCAAAGCCAATGCCCGCGCGCTCGGTTTCGACGCCGCCTGCATCGCCAGCGCGCGCGAGGCATGGGACGCTGGCCTCAGGCTCGCTGAATTCGTCGGCGCGGGACGCCACGGCGAGATGGACTGGTTGAAGGAGACGCTGGAGCGCCGCGCCCACCCACAGGCGATGTGGCCGGACGCGCGCTCGGCGATTGTCGTCGCCATGAATTACGGGCCGCGCCACGATCCGCTGGCGGGCTTGCAGCGGCGCGAGGAAGGGTTGATCTCGGCCTACGCCCAGAATGTCGATTATCACGAGCTGATGAAGAGACGGCTGAAGGTGTTCGCTGGCGAGTTCGCACACCGCAGCGGCGCCAACGTGAAGGTGTTTGTCGACACGGCGCCGCTGATGGAGAAGCCGCTGGCCCAACGCTCCGGCATGGGCTGGCAGGGAAAACATACCAACCTGGTCAGCCGGGAGTTCGGCTCGTGGCTGCTGCTCGGGGTCATGCTCACCGATGCGAGCCTGCAGCCCGACCCAGCGGAAACCGACGCCTGCGGTTCGTGCCGCGCCTGTCTCGACGTCTGCCCGACAAAGGCCTTCGTGGCCCCCTACCAGCTCGACGCGCGGCGCTGCCTCTCCTATCTCAGCATCGAACATCATGGGCCGATCCCGCGCGAGTCTCGCAAGGCGATGGGCAACCGCATCTATGGCTGCGACGACTGCCTCGCCGTCTGCCCCTGGAACAAGTTCGCCTCGACTGCCAGAGACGCTGCGTTCCACCCCCGGCCTGAACTGGTCGGCCCCCTTCTCAGCGAACTGGCCAGCCTGGATGACCGCGCCTTTCGCGACATTTTCGCCGGCTCGCCGATCAAGCGGATCGGACGGGACCGATTTGTGCGAAATGTGATGATCGCGATTGGCAATTCTGGCGCGACGGGACTCCTGCCGGCGTGTAAGGATCGAATCACCGACGCTTCGCCGCTGGTGCGAGGCGCTGCCGTCTGGGCGCTGGGCGCTCTGTCGCCCGAGGCGTTCGAGCTCGAACGGGTTCGACGACGAGCGGCGGAGACCGATCTGGACGTGTGTGAGGAGTGGGATGCTGGACCATAAGTCCGACAGACCTTCGGGACCGAACGACGACGCCGAGGATGCGCTGTTTCGCGATGTCCCGGCTGACGCGGGCGCGTCACAGAATGCAAGCAGTGGCGGCGCGCTGGGCCGCTTCCGCGCTGGGGTGCGCGCGCAGCCTCGTGCGCGAGGATCGCACAAGCCCTTGTGGCGGCGCATCCTGGTCTTCCTGGTGACCTGGATCGCCATCCTGGTCACCGCCTTCCTGGCGCTGAGCGCGCTGGCGGTGTTCATCATCGGCTGGACCGGCCCGCCGCCCACGTTCAACATGGCCCAGAAGGCGATGTCGGGCGTCGAGGTGCGCAAGACCTGGGCGCCGCTGAAGGATGTGTCGGCCAGCCTGGTGCGCGCCGTGATCGCGTCCGAGGACACCCGCTTCTGCCAGCATCACGGCTTCGACATGGTCGAGCTGCAAAAGGCGATCGATGAGGCGGACGCCGGCGGACGGGTGCGCGGCGCCTCGACGATATCGCAACAGACCGCCAAGAACGTCTTCCTGTTCAATGGCGGCGGCATGGTCCGCAAGGGCTTCGAGGCCTGGTTTACCTTCCTGATCGAGAAGATGTGGACCAAGGCGCGAATCATGGAGGTCTACATGAACGTCGCCGAGTGGGGCGATGGCTATTACGGCGCCGAGGCGGCGGCGCACGCACGTTTCAACGTGTCGGCAAAACAGCTGACCGCCAAACAGGCAGCGCTACTCGCCGCCGTGCTACCGAGCCCCAATCGCTGGAAGATCACCGGAAACTACGCCCAGCAGCGCGCCGGCAAGATCCAGACCGTGATGGGCGTGATCCGTCGCGACGGGTTTGATGCCTGCGTGGTCAAACGCTAGCCTCGTCCTAGACGCCGCTGAGATCGATACTTTCCGGCTGGCGCACGCTGTAGGCCGCGAAGCGGGCGCGGTAGTCGGCTGGCGTCATGCCCGTGATCCGCTTGAACAGCATGCGGAAGAACGAGACATCCTCATACCCCACGGCGGAAGACACCGCCTGCACCGACGCGTTATCGCTTTCCAGCATGACCTTGGCGGCTTCGATCCGCACGGTCTGCAGATAGGCCGCGGGCACACGGCCGGTCGCCGCCTTGAAACGGCGCAGGAATGTCCGATCGCTCATCCCGGCGCACTCGGCGAGCGCTTCGTTGGAATGAGCCTCCCTGAACCTCTCCTGCAGCAACGCCTCGACGGTGCGGATGCGATCATCATCATGCGGTGGCGAGATCGGCAGCACCGCATAGCCCGACTGGTGGGTGCGCGGCATCGACAGCAGCAGCGCCTTTGCCGTCTGCACCGCGATGTCGTGGCCGCAGAGTTTTTCGACCAGATAGAGGCTCGCATCCGCCGCGCCGGTCAGGCCGCCGCTGCACAGCAGCCGACTGTCTTCTGTGACGAAATAGTCTGGCTGCCAGATGACCTTGGGATAGCGACGCAGAAAATCGGAGCTCATCGCCCAGTGCGTCGTCGCCCGCCTGCCATCGAGCAGACCCGCCTCGGCGAGATAGGCCGCACCCATGCAGATGCCGGCGACATAAGCTCCCGCCGCATAATGCATCCGCAGCCATGGCAGCAGGGCGCTGTTCGAGACCAGCTTCTCGTCGAGCGCGAGACCTGGCGTCGGCACGATCACGATGTCGGCCTTGGTGACATCCGCGATCGAGAACTGCGGCGCCATGCTCATTCCGCCATAGGGGCTGCGCACCGGCTTGCCGTCGACCGACGCCGTGACAACCCGGAAGCGCGGCTCAGGGGTTTGGCCCTTGAGTTCGCGCCACAACGCGCCTGCCGAATGGAACACCTCGATCGGCAGCAAGGCCGTCGAGGCGTAGCCATCCTCCAACAACACGACGCACACATCCAGCATGGCGTTACCTGACCCTCGCGGCGGCATGCTAGCACAATCAGCCACGGGCAGTCGTAGGGTCGATGATGGTTCTGACTTCCGTGATCTTGGTGGCCGGGAAGCCGGACAGCCGGGCGTGTTCGTTGATCGCCGCTTCGTCTTCAGCAAGGTAGATGCAGAAGGTCTTGTCTGCGGCGACATAAGAATGCTGCCATTGGACCTTGGGCGCGAGCTTGGACAATGCGGCGTTCGAAGCTTCTGCGGCGCCCTTGAGTTGCGGCGGGGTCATGGATCCAACCGCCGGAATTGCGCGCTCGATGACGTAACGTTTCAGCATGATGATCTCCTGTGCTGCGAGCAGAAGACCAATTTAGACGATGTCGGGTAAGCGGTGGGACCGTCAATCAGCAGTGGCGATTCCGCCAGGCCCGCCGCCCATGCCCATCGGTGCCGGCAGCGCCGACCGACCTCCTAGAGGTTCGGATCGTCCGGCTAGAGGTTCGGATCGTCCGGCAAGCCCTTGATCTTCAGCGCCTCGACAATGCGTCCGCGCAGCACCACGGCCGGCACGTCCCGCGGCGACATCTTGCGCGCCTGCTTGATGTCGCTTGTCGCATCGAGCAATTGACCGTTTTCGAGATTGGCCTGGGCGCGCAGCCGGTAGGCCTCGCCATCGCCCGGCGATAGCGTGAGCGCCGTATCGAGGTCCTTGATGGCGTCCGGCCATTTTTCCATCATCATCGCGGCCCGGGCGCGATCCTTGCGCAGATCAGCGTCTTTCGGCTT
>JANMWT010000361.1:0-1890 GCA_031394145.1 Alphaproteobacteria bacterium
GCGCAGGCGCACGCCTTGGCGCAACATTTTGTCGACCGGCAGGTCGCCTTCGCGTCGGCGCGTTCAGGCCCGCTCAAACGCACGCGGCGAACCGCTGAGGTGATCCTCGGCGCGCAGATCGGCGCGCCGGAGCTGACGACCGACCTGTTTCTGCGCGAGATCGACTACGGACCGGACGAGAACCGGCCAGAAGCTGAGGTGATCGCCCGCATCGGCGCGGCGGCGCTGGCGGCCTGGGAGCGCGAAGCGATCCCGCCGCCTGACTGGCGCGTCGATCCTGCGGCCGTCATCGGCAACTGGCAGGAGACGTTCGCGGATCTGCGCGCCGCGGAGGGCGCCCACCTCATCGTCACATCCAATGGCGTCGCCCGGTTCGCGCTCCTGGCTGCCGGCGCGGCGCGCGCCGAGAGCAAGCTGGCGACCGGCGCTTATGGCGTCATCGAGCTTGGCGCGCGTGATGAAACGGTCAGCGGCTGGAATATCCGACCGACGTCCTGAGCATGCGACCTGGTTATTTCGCCCACATACTCACGAACGCGGCGAGGTTCGGCAGAACGTCGACCGATGGTCCGTCCCCAAAAGATGACGCCCGTCTCGGCCTCAAGCGTCGCTCGCCAGGGCGAGCGGAGCAAGGCGCGTCGCCTCAACCGGCGGGCGCATCCTTCGGACCGAGGGCATGGACGCGCACCGAGCGCACCTCCATCGTTCGCCGCTTGTCCGGCGCGACCGGTCGGATGCCGAGATAATCATAGCCCTGAACGTCGCCGCGCGGCGGCGTCTTGAAGGTCAGCGAATAGGTGGCGAATTTGGGCGTGAGTTCGAAGCTCTTCCAGCCGCTTTCAGCGCCTGGCTTGGCGAAATAGTCGACCTGAAACTGCGAGGCGGAAAATGCGCCGGACGAGCGGGCCTCGACGACCACTTCGACGTCACGGCTTTCGAGGGCGTATTCGACGTCTTCGGCCAGGATCAGATGGGGGCCGGAGCGAGGATCGTCGTAGGTCTGTTCGGCGAGCCGGCTGATGTGAACCACGGGTGGACCGCCATCGTCGGGCGGCGCGATTTCGAGGAGGCCGAGATTGCCGGCGACGAAGCGGTGGAGTTCGGGGCCGGCGACGGTGATGTCAGTCGCGTCGCGGCCGCCGCCGCTGACCGGGCCGCTGGGCGGCCGGTCGGCCAGCGGGTTCAGCGCGAGGAAGACAAAGGTGACGGCCAGGATGAAGGCCAGGGAGAAGAACAGCTTGTCGGACATGGGCGCTATCCCTAGCCGGCCGAACGGCGAAGCGGAAGGCTGGCCGGCAGGACGGCCAGACTGGTCGTCAGACAGGCGTCCAGCCGGGCGGACAGCCATGAGGATCGGCGGCCATCCGGCGCGGGGCTTGGGACGCCGCTGAGGCCGGTAATCATCCCTAAAGCGGCGGCGGGCAGTGTTTCAGGCGTCTCGACATGAAGGACGATCATGCCCCCTGGCCTCACGCCCGATGATGCATCGCTTGCGGCGGCGCTTGCGGCGGCGCCTGCAGCGGCGACGATCAATCCGGCGACCGGGCTGGCGATAGATTATCTCAACCATTACAACGAAGTCGCGGTGATGATCGGCAAGCTGGCGGACGCCCCGGAGATGGCCGAGCCGATCCTCGACTGGCGGGCGCTGGGCTATGCCGCCCATTTCAGGATCACCGGCTTTCCCGATTCGGACCGCGCGATCGCGGCCTATGACCAGGCGAGCGAGGAGGTGAGGGTGCGTTTTCGCACCGCCCGGCGCCGGGTCGAACTCGCTATCGCCGATGTTCAGGACCTGATCGCGGCTTCGGCGGGCAATGCCGGCGGCGGCGCGGTGCATGCCTCGGCCATTTTCGCCCTGATCGCCAGCGTCGGCGCCGTCATCAGCGG
>JANMWT010000356.1:0-1527 GCA_031394145.1 Alphaproteobacteria bacterium
TCACACCGCGGACCACGGAGGAAAGAAATTGCGCGGGCGGGGTGGTTGGCGGGGACATGTGGGTTGAACCTCCCTTTGCCTGTCCGGACTCCGGACCGTTCCTGGACCGTTAAACGGTTCATCTTCCTGAACGACGCGCAAGTTTTTGCCGCACGCGATTGTCGTCTTCACAATGACAAAGAGCACGAGGCCAGAGACCTCTGCTTCTCTCGTAGCCCCCCGCTGCGCCAAATTCGATCGCAGGGGTGCGCAGCGTCCCCAGGAATCGAACATGCCTCTCCCGACTGCCTAGTGGTCGGGGAGATCGGTCTCCAGGCTTCGCACGGCCGGGATGGCGTAGACCGCCAAGCTGAGGGCCACGGCCAGGGCACCGGCGACGACCAGCATCATTCCCATGCCGGCTCCGGGTCCGGCGCCGACCAGCGCTGCGACACCGCGCCAGACCGGCTGACGCTTGGCCGGCTCGAAGACCTGGTCGGCCAGGGGCCCCGCGGCAAGGTAGGCGAGCGGCCCAAGCAGCATGACCAGTTGCAGGTAGGCGGCGAAGACGCGGCCCTGCAGATCGGGCGCGACTTTGGCCTGCAGGATCGACCAGAAGGGGGCATCGGTGAAGGCCAGGGCGAAGAACGACAGGAACAGGCTGGCGGCGATGGCGGGCGCATCGCGCGCGGCGCCGGCCAGGCCGACAAACAGCGCCGCGACGACTGTGCCAAGCATCACCGTGTTCATGCGCGATCCGATGCGGATCCCGGCGCCGATGGCGAGCGCGCCGGCGATCGAGCCGACGTTCATCAGCGCCAGGACCAGGGCGAGCCGCTGGGGGCTGCCGGTGCGGGCAAGGACGTAGGGTGTGAGCAGCACGAGCGCCGTGTTGACGATGAAGTTGACCAGCGAAACGTAGCCGCAGAAGCCAAGCAGCACCGGCCGCGCCGCCAGGTAGCGAAAGCCGTCGAAGACCTGGCGCCACAGCGCCGTCCGCTGCGTGTCATCATCGGCGCGCCTGGCGGGTCTTGGGATGCGGACGATGGCGAGCACAGCGATGGCGGCGATGAAGGTGGCGATGTCGATGAGGATCGAGCCCGCGACGCCCAGCAGCGCATAGAGGATGCCGGCGAGCGCCGGGGCGATGACCCCCGCGGCGGGACCGGTCATCTGTCCGATCGCGTTGGCGCGGTCACGCTGACTGTCGGGCACCAGCATGGCGATGGAGGCCTGGAACGCCGGCCGCTCCAGCGCGGCGAACGAGGAGGCGCAGAGCGTCAGCGCGTAGAGATGCCAGAGGCGGAAGGCGCCGGTGGCGAAGCTCAGCAGCAGCAGGCCGCTGACCACGGTGAAGCCGATGTTGGCGACCAGCATCACGGCGCGTCGATCGAACCGATCAGCCAGCGCCCCGGCGAGCCCGCCGAGCAGGATCCAGGGTACGGCCCCGAAGAAGGCGACCAGCGCGATCGGCGTGGCGTGACCGGTGGCGCGGAACACGGCGATGCTGACCGCGTACTGGCTGATCTGGCTGCCGATCATCGACAC
>JANMWT010000408.1:0-2784 GCA_031394145.1 Alphaproteobacteria bacterium
TCGTCGATCAGGATGCATTTGCGGCCTTCGACTTCGCCAATGATGTTCATCACCTCCGACTCACCCGCCTTTTCACGGCGCTTGTCGACGATGGCGAGGTCGGCGTTGAGGCGCTTGGCCAGCGCCCGGGCGCGCACCACGCCGCCAACGTCGGGCGAGATGACGATCAGATCCTTCTGGCCATACTTGCGCTGGATGTCGTCAGCCATTTCCGGTTGGGCGAACAGGTTGTCGGTTGGCTTGTCAAAGAAGCCCTGGATCTGAGCGGCATGGAGATCGACCGTCACGACGCGGTCGACGCCAGCGACGGTGATCAGGTTGGCGACCAGCTTGGCCGAGATCGGCGTGCGGCCGTCAGTCTTCCGGTCCTGCCGGGCATAGCCGAAATAGGGGACCACCGCGGTGATGCGCCGAGCGCTGGCGCGCACCAGGGCGTCGATGGTGATCAGCAATTCCATCAGGTGGTCATTGGCCGGCGCGGACGTCGACTGAATGACATAGACGTCCTGGCCGCGGACGTTCTCGTTGACCTTCACAAAGACTTCGCGATCCTTGAAGGTCTTTACCTCGGCGTCGGTGAGATGCATGTCGAGATAAGCGGCGATGTCGCCGGCCAGCGGTCGGTTGGAATTGCACGAGATCAATTTCATCGGTCTCGTTCTCTCCCGTTTGGCCGGTCCGAGGAGGACGTGTTCGCTTGGCGTCACGCTTCTGTCGCAAAAATCGTGCCCCGGCAATCACGTGTTGCGACGATTTCTGCGGATGAACCCTTGCCCTGGAGGCGGCGTGGCCGAAATGCCGCAGGCCCTCTTGAACCGGACGATCTGGTCGAATCGGACGGTCAGGCCAGCAGCATGATCGCCGAGATGTTGCGGCCATAGTCGGGTTCTTTGTTTCGGACCGCCCAGCGATTGCTGAAATAACCATCAGGGTCGCCAAGCGTGTCGTCAGCCAGCGCATCCGCCTGAGCAACCCCGAGCCGGCTCAGCTTGCCGAGGGCGTACCGTTTTAGGTCAAACTGCCGCCGGTCGCCGATCCCCGGTTCGAACAGCATCTCGGCCCACGGCGAGACGTCGAGCACCTTGTCGACCAGATCAGGCCCGACTTCGAACGAGCCTTGGGAAAGGCAGGGGCCAACCGCTGCGATCATCTTCCCAGGATCGGCCCCGAGAGAGACCATCGCTTCAACCGCGCTCTCGATGACGCCGGCGACCGCGCCCTTCCAGCCAGCGTGGACCGAGCCGATCACCGCCGCGTGCGGATCGCACAGCAGCACCGGCGCGCAGTCGGCGGTGAGCGCGCCGAGGATCAGGCCGGGCGTGTTGGTGACCAGCGCGTCGGCTTCGGGGATTTGTCCTGAGGCGAAAGGTTCGGCGATGACGACGGCGCGAGCAGAGTGGACCTGATGCAGCGTCACCAACCGATCAGGCGCGGCGCCGAGGGCGAGGCACACACGCCGTCGGTTCTCGCGCACCTTCGCCATGTCGTCGCCCGATCCGTAGCCGCAATTGAGGCTGCGATAGATGCCGGACGAAGCCCCGCCGGCGCGCCCAAAAAAACCGTGGCGCATATGCAGGCTGAACCGCTTGAGGGCGGGCGCTTCAATATAGGGCGGTGGCGCAGCTTCTGTCGTCATCTGGCTCGCCTGGCCCTCCTCAGAAACCTGCCGGCGTCGGTGCGCCATGCGGAGCAAGGCACACCACTTTGAACCGCGCGCCCATCTCCTCTGGGGCCGTCAGCTTGGCGACCCCCGCAGCGATCTCCTGGGCGCGCGCCGGATTGGAGGCGCCCAGTATCTTCGAGCGCTCCCAGGCGCCAAGCCGCGTGAGAAAGTAGCCCTGCCGCATTGGTCCGTGAACCGTCAGACCCTCACTGAGTGCAAGACGGCGGAGTCGCGGGAAATCGACATCGGCGGTGAGGTCGCAGGCGCCCGGATCAGCAAGCGGGTCGACCTGCTTGCCGAGCTGATAGGCGCGTAACGTATCACCTGGCGAGCGATCCTCAGGGCCATAGTCGATCAACAGGGCGCGGCCCGGATCGCGGCGCAGGCGACGGGAAACCATCTCGATCAGCGCATCGAGGCCGGGGGCGTATTCAACCTGGTCGCCGACCGGGATGACCTGCGGCGGCAGTTCGGCGGCGAGGCCGACGCCAAACACCAGCTTGTCCTGCGCATCGACGCCAATCGCCCGCTCGCGCCAGCCATTGCCATCGCGCAGATATTGCCGGATGGCGAGGCAATCGAGAAATTCGTTGCCGAGAATGATCGCCGGGCCGGCTGGCACCTCCTCAAGATCCTGGAAGAACTCCACGGTTCGGCCGAGCAGTCGGCTCAGCTGCTCGCGGCGCAGAGCCGGGCTCGCCTCGACCAGGCTGATGCGGATCGCGTCGATGAACCCTGGCACGGCGCGACCGGCGCGCAGCATGTCGCTCATCATGATGCCGCGGCCGGGTCCAAGCTCGACCAGGCGCATTTCAGCGGGCGAGCCCATCTGCAGCCATTCGTGGGCCGCCCACAGGCCGACCAGTTCGCCGAAGACCTGGCTGGTTTCGGGCGCCGTCGTGAAGTCCTGATTGAAGGCGGGACGCGTCGCGTAATAGCCGTGCTGCGGATCATGCAGACACATCAGCATGTAGAGCGAGACCGGCATCGGTCCGTTCGCCCGTATGCTGTCCCGGATGCGCTGAGCGAGCGGCGTCACGCCAGGGCGGGCGCACGGTTGGCGCGGATGATCAGCCAGCCGCCGAGGAGCAGCATGGGGATCGACAGCAGCATGCCCATGG
>JANMWT010000423.1:0-14725 GCA_031394145.1 Alphaproteobacteria bacterium
CCGCAGGAAGCGTTGCTTGTTCATCTCTCAACTCCCATACGCCGGCGACATCGTGCGCCATGCTGACGAACCGAACATCACGCCGGATACTTGAAGCGAACCTGAACGAAACGTTCAGTGCGGGCTCTGGCGGTCCGGGCCGCATGTGGCGGGCCGGCTTGCTCCGCGCTAATCTCGCCTCGCCCGGGGCGCGAGCCGAGTCGGGTCCTGCGCAGCAGCGGAGACGACCCATGGCCACGGTGGACCTTGACCAACTCCGGTTGATGACCAGCGGCGATACCGAACTCGCCGCGGAAGCGCTGGGGATTTTCCGGACCCAGGCCGAACTCTGGGGCCGCATGCTCGCCAATGTCGGCGACCGGCAGGCGTGGACCGATGCCTGCCACACCATCAAGGGGGCCGCCCGCAGCGTCGGCGCGATGGATCTGGGCGAGGCCTGCGCGCGCGGCGAGGAAGTCGGCCGCTCGGAGACGGGTTCAGCCGCCCGCGACGGCGTTGCGCTCTCGGAGGTTAAGGACCGGCTGGGGGAGGCGATTGAGGCGATCGCCACGCTTGAGCACCAGCTCTTGATCACCCGGTCGTTCGACAAGCTGCGTTTGGCCTGAAGCATCACGCCAGGCGGCCGCCAGACGGGACCCCCCAGCCCCCGGGCGGCCCCCGGGCGGCCCCCGGGCGCATGTCCGAAGTTTCATCCTGGATCGGGCGGCGCCGGTCTGCGTGGATGTTTACTAACTCTACAAGGTCAATATAGTTTTGGCCGGCGCCCAGGAAGTCCATCTCGGTCCTGGGGTGCGACAAGGCCGAATGCAGATATGATCTCTCAGAAGGCGAAGTACGCATTGCGGGCGCTGGTGGCGCTGGCCAAGGCGAGCCCGGGCGCATCGACATTCATCGGCGACATCGCCGAGAGCCAGGGCATTCCGAAGAAGTTTCTTGAGCAGATCCTGCTCGACCTCAAGCATCATGGTTTGGTGCTCAGCCGGCGTGGGAAGGCCGGTGGTTATGCGCTTTTGCGGCCGGCGGACATGATTTCGTTTGGCCAGGTGCTGCGCATTGTCGATGGTCCGATCGCGCCGCTGCCCTGTCTATCGAAGATGGCGTACCGGAAGTGCGAGGACTGCACGGATGAGGCAACGTGCGAGGTGCGTCGCGTGTTCGCACAGGTCGCGGATGCGACCCGCGATGTGCTCGATCGGACCACCATCGCCGATGCCCTCATCGAGAGAATCCCGGTCCGGCTGCGTGACGCGGTCGCCTAGCGCACTAGATTGACAATCTCTACTTGCCCGGTAGCGTTTCAGGCCACCTTGGAGGGATGTCATGCGCCTGTCGATCCTTGCGACCATCGCTGCGGCGCTGGCCGTGGTGGCCTGTTCCGTCAAGGAACCGGCGGGTGGGCCGCCAAAGACCCTGCTCAACGTCTCCTACGATCCGACACGTGAACTTTACGAAGACTACAATCAGGTCTTCGCCGCCGATCACAAGGCGCGCACCGGGGAGACGGTCACCGTCAACATGTCGCACAGCGGGTCAGGCGCCCAGGCGCGGGCAGTCATCGACGGCCTCGACGCCGACGTGGTGACGCTGGCGCTGCAGGGCGATATCGACAAGATCGCCAAAGCAACCAAGAAAATCCCGGACGACTGGCGCACGAAGCTGCCGTCGAACTCGGCGCCTTATACCTCGACGATCGTGTTCCTTGTGCGCGCCGGCAACCCCAAGAACATCCATGACTGGAGCGATCTTGCCCTGCCAGGGGTGGCGGTGGTGACGCCCAATCCGAAGACCGGCGGCGGCGCGCGCTGGAACTACCTTGCCGCCTGGGCCTACGGCCTCAAGAAGTTCGGCGGCGACGAGGCGAAGGTGAAAGAATTTGTCGGCGCAATCTACAAGAACGCACCCAAGCTCGACACCGGCGCACGCGGCGCGACCCAGACCTTTGCCCAGCAACATACCGGCGACGTCCTGATCACCTGGGAGAATGAGGCTTTCCTCTCGCTCGACGAGTTCAAGGACGACAAGTTCGAGATCGTCTATCCCTCGCTCTCGATCCTCGCCGAGCCGATGGTGGCGGTGGTGCCAGGCAACGCCGACAAGCACGGCACGACGGCGCTGGCGGAGGAGTATCTGAAATTCCTCTACACGCCGGCCGGGCAGAAGCTCATCGCCAAGCACCATTACCGCCCGATCGACAAGACCGGCATTGATCCTGCGGACCTGGCGAAGTTCAAGGAGCTGGAACTGGTCAGGGTCGACGATCTGTTCGGCGGCTGGGCGGCGGCGCAAGCCAAGCATTTCGACGATGGCGGCGTGTTCGACCAGATCTACAAGCCCGCGGCGGCTCCGCCGAAATAGATCATGACGGCCGCAGCGCCCCAGGCGCAGACCTCTCGCTGGCGCAAGCCAACCATATTGCCGGGGTTCAATCTGAGCCTCGGCTATGTGATGTTGTATCTGTCGCTGATCGTGCTGATCCCGTTGGCCGGGCTTGCGATCAAGGCGGCGAGCCTCGGCTGGACCGGTTTCTGGGTGACCGCGTTTGATCCGCGCGTCGTCAAGGCGCTGCAGCTCAGCTTCGGGTCGGCGTTGGTCGCGGCGATCGTCGATACCGTGTTCGGCGTGATCGTGGCTTGGGCGCTGGTGCGCTACAAATTCCCCGGACGGCGCTTCTTCGACGCCGCTGTCGATCTGCCGTTCGCTCTGCCGACGGCGGTGGCCGGCATCGCCCTTGCGACCTTGTACGCGCCGAACGGTCCGTTCGGGGCCATTCTCGAAGGCGTCTTCCATGTCAAGGTGGGGTTCACGCCGCTCGGCGTTGTGGTGGCACTGATCTTTGTCGGCCTGCCATTCGTCGTGCGCACCATCCAACCGGTGCTCGAGGATCTCGATGGCGACACCGAAGAGGTCGCAGCCACTCTGGGCTCGGGCCGGCTGCGCACGGTTACGCGCGTGATCCTGCCTGGCCTGCTGCCGTCCATCCTGACGGGGTTTGCGCTCGCCTTCGCACGGGCGGTGGGCGAGTATGGCTCGGTGATCTTCATCGCCTCGAACCTGCCTTACAAGTCCGAGATTGCTCCCCTGTTGATCGTCATCCGCCTGGAAGAAAACAATTACGCGGGCGCGACCGCGATTGCGGTCATCATGCTGGCGATCTCGTTCGCCTCGCTATTTGCCATCAACCTGATCCAATCGATGAGCCGGAGGTTCTTCGGCCATGTATGATGGAGCCTCGATCGCGTCCGCCGACACGCGTCCCAGACGCCTGCCTTCGCCAACCAGCGAAGGGCCCGCCACGCGCCTTGTGCTGTTGGCGATCGCGGTCGGCTTCCTCTGCTTCGTCGTGATCGCGCCGCTGCTGGTGGTTTTCATTGCGGCGCTGGGCAAGGGGATCGGCCCCTATTTCGACGCGCTCGCACGGCCGGATTCGATTGCGGCGCTGCAGTTGACCCTGCTCACCGCCAGTATCGCCGTGCCGGCCAACCTGGTGTTCGGCGTCGCGGCCGCCTGGCTGATCGCCAAGTTCGACTTCAAGGGAAAAGCTTTCCTGCTCACCCTGATCGACCTTCCCTTCGCAGTGTCGCCGGTGATCTCGGGTCTGATCTTCGTCCTGCTGTTCGGCGCAAACAGCCTGATCGGACCCTGGCTTGCTGACCACAATATCAAGATCCTCTTCGCCGTGCCCGGCATTGTCATCGCCACTATTTTCATAACCTTCCCGTTCATCGCGCGCGAGTTGATCCCGTTGATGGAAGCGCAAGGCGCGCAGGAAGAAGAAGCGGCGCTGTCGCTTGGCGCATCGGGCTGGCGCACCTTCTTCCTGGTGACGCTGCCCAACGTGAAATGGGGACTGCTCTACGGTGTGCTGCTCTGCAACGCCCGCGCAATGGGCGAGTTCGGCGCGGTGTCGGTGGTCTCGGGGCATATCCGAGGCCTGACCAATACGCTGCCGCTGCACGTTGAAGCGCTGTACAACGGCAACAAGGCGACCGCAGCCTTTGCCGTCGCGTCCCTGCTCGCAATGCTGGCGTTGATCACCCTGGGCGTTAAAACGCTTCTTGAAGTCCGGTATGCAGGCGAACTCGCCGCAACCCGGCGCAATCACTGAACCCGGAGCGACCAGAGACACTCATGCAGGTCCGGGCGATCAACCTCGAAAAGAACTATGTCGGCCTCGCTGCGCTCGACAACGTCTCGCTGACGATCAATTCGGGCGAACTCGTCGCGCTGCTTGGGCCATCGGGCTCGGGCAAGACGACGCTTCTGCGCACCATCGCGGGCCTCGAGATTCCCGACAAGGGTCAGATCCTGTTCGACCAGGAGGACGCCTCCCTCGGCCGCATCCAGGATCGCCGTGTCGGTTTCGTCTTCCAGCACTATGCGCTGTTCAAGCACATGCGCGTGCTCGACAACGTCGCCTTTGGCCTCCGCGCCCGGCCGGGCAAGACGCGACCGAAAGAATCCGAGATCAAGCGACGGGTGAGGGAATTGCTCGACCTGGTCCAGCTCTCCGGCCTCGAGCGCCGCTTCCCGGCCCAGCTGTCGGGCGGCCAGCGCCAGCGCGTGGCGCTCGCTCGCGCGCTCGCCATCGAACCCAAGGTGCTGCTGCTGGACGAACCTTTCGGCGCCCTCGACGCCCGTGTGCGTAAGGACCTCCGCCGCTGGTTGCGCGAACTGCACGAACGCACCGGTCACACGACGCTGTTCGTCACCCACGATCAGGAAGAGGCCCTGGAGCTTGCTGACCGCGTCGTGGTGATGAACAAGGGCAAGATCGAGCAGTCAGCCACGCCCGATGAAATCTACGACAACCCGGCGACGCCATTCGTGTTCTCGTTCATTGGCGAATCCAGCGTCATCCCCGTACATATCGAGAATGGCAAGGCGACGCTCGATGAGCGCCCGCTCGACATCGAGATCGGCAGCCTGCCGGATGGCGACGCCAAGCTCTATCTGCGGCCCGAGGACGTTAAAATGATCGCCGATGGCCCAGGTATTCCGGGGCTTGTCGTCTCCACCCGCCGCATCGGGGGCATGCGCCGCGTCGCCATTGAGTGCGGCCTCGCTCGCCACCGGATCGAGTTCGATGCACCGGCCGAGGTTCCCATCGCGCTGTCGCAACGCCTGACGATCCGCATCGTTGGGGGCAGGGTCTATGGCGGCAAGGAAGAGGGCTATGAGAGCGAAAAGCTCGCCGCCTCGCGAACTGCCGATTTCAAATGGACCAAGGCCGACCGCTAAGAGTGAGGGTCTAGGCCCCGCCCTTCGCCCAGGGCCGACAGGCTTTCGGCGAGGTGGTCACAGGCTGTCGGCGAGGCGGTCATGGAGCAGCCTTATCCGGCGGCTGGCCTTTGCCTCGGGCAAGCGGTCATTTTGTTCAACGCGACGATCCGGCAACGGTGATCGCGGCCATCCGGGCCGTCCACCAGCCGGCGCAGGCGGGCGGCGCCTGGCGTGCACGATCGTCGTGACGCCTTGGCCGTGCGTCTATTTCGCCGCCAGCAGGTCGCCCAGCCGGTCGGGCGTTCCGGCAATGCGTTCAAGGTGCGGATAGCGCAGTCCGCCATGATAGGTGATCGCAAGGGTGCGAAACGTGTCGCCGGATTTCACCAGAAGCTCGACCGGCTTGGTCGTTGTCTTTGATCCGGTAACCGCGCGCTGTAGTCGCTCGGCGCTATAGGTTACGCCATTGACCGCGATGATCTCCGAGCCCGAGGTCAGGCCCTGATCATAGGCCGGCCCGCCCCAGATGACCTCTTTCACCTGCGGGCCTTCACCCATGACCAGCCCGAGCGACCAGGCGAAGTTCGTGCTCTTGTGATTATGACCGTAGGATTTGAGGTAGTCGCCCTCGCTCTCGGTGTAGATCAGCCGGTAGCCCGTCCGCTCAAGCGTTGGAAGCGGGTCCACGCCAACGCCGTCAAGCCGGGCGCGCAGGAAGCCTGCCCAGTCATTTGGCTGCACGGCGTTGAGCGCCTTGATGACATCGTCAAAGACATAAGGTTCGGGTGTCCAGGATCCGTCGTGGACGCCGAAGAAAGCCCGGCCGAAATCATCCAGCGATTTCCTGCCCGCAGATTTTTCGCGGATCTGCATGTCGACATCGAGCCAGATCAGCTGACCCTCGTCATAGTAGTCCTCGGTCCGTTGCTGACTTGGCCAGGGCTGCGGCGAGCGCTTGGAGATGATCTCTTCGTTCGTCGTGTCCTGGAGCGGTCGCCACGCCCGGCCGGCGCGCGTCGACTGCAGCGCGATGGCGGCGGCCAGGCCGTCAAGCGCCTGCTCCTTGCTCCATAGCCCCGAACGTGCAGCGAGGACGTAGCCCCAGAACTGGGTCTGGCCTTCATAGACCCACAATAACGAGTTCTGCATCGGCACGTTGAAGCTGGGCGTCAGCAGGTCGGCGCCGCGCCGGAACTTGCCATTCCACGAATGGACGAATTCGTGCGCCAGCAGGTCGCGTTCGGCGGTCGTGTCGGCCCAACCGGTGAAATAGTCGAGCGCGGTGACGTTCTCGCTGGAGCGATGGTGTTCGGTGCCCTGGCCAGCGAGCTTGTCGGAAAGGCCGAGCAGGAATTCATAGTGGTCGTAATGATGCGACCCGAAGAGCGCATAGGCCTGCTTCACCAGGTTGCGATGGGCGGCGAGCTGATCGTCCTTGATCTCGAGGGCGTCGGGTTCGTCTGCGATGATGTCGGCGAAGACCGGGACCCTGTCGCCCGGTGCGAGATCAACCCGCTTGAAATAGCGACCGGCGAGGACCGGTGAGTCAGCGAGGGTGTCAAGGTCGACCGGTTTGAAAACCGTCACGCCGTTTGCGGTCGACTGGGTTGCCAGCGCCCCGCCAAACTGGAAGCCGGCGGGCAGGGAGAGGCTGGGCGCGACCTGAATGCGGCGCGCAGCGTGGCCGGCGGGATAAACCACCAAGGACTGCCACTCCACCAGCACGGCGTCCGGGGTCATCAAGATGGCGCCCTGGCTATCGGCGGTTGGCGAGACAAACTGGAAGTCGACGTCAAGTTCGCCTGCCGGCGCATCGACATGGAAGGCGAAGAGGTTGACTGGATCGCGGCGCCACGACACCGGCTTGCCGCGCGAGCTGATCTTCAGGCCGGCGAACTTATCAAGCGTGCCTTCCGGCGCGTGCCAGCCGGGAATCCATTCAGGGTAGAGCAGAACCAGCGCGCCAGCCTTGGCCATCGGAATGGTCTCGTGCACAGCGAAGACGCCGCGGCGGACATCGCGTGCATCGACGCTTAGCCGGATGACGCCGCTGAACGACTTGTCGGCCGGCGGCGGGATTGGCGGGGCAGCGTTGGCGAGGCCGGTGGCGAGGCGCAGACTGGCCGCCGCCAGCGCCAAAGCAACGATCCGCCAGCACTTCATCGCTTGTTCCTTTATGCCCGGAATGGGCAGCGTAGGACGGGCCGAGGAGGCCGCCTAGACCTTCATCGGCCTTGCGACCTAAGGTGCGCGCCAGAAACGACACCTGAGGAAACGGCCTGATGACAGCGACGACCGCGCGCGCCGAGATGGCCGCCGACGGCATGCGCTGGGGCGCGCTGGCCCTGGTGTGCGCCGCCGCGATGCTGAACTACATGGACCGCCAGGCGCTCTCGCTGCTCAAGCCCGAGCTTGCCGCGCAGTTCCACTGGCGCGACAGCGACTACGCCCACATCAATTCCGGCTTCCAGATCGCCACGATCCTTTCGATGTTGGGCGTCGGCTGGTTCGTCGACCGCGTCGGCCTGCGGGCCGGCTACGCTACGGGCGTCGCCGGCTGGAGCCTGGCGCAGATTTCCCACGTCCTGGTCACCACCGTGACCGGCTTCTTTTCTGTGCGAGTGGCGCTGGCGGTGACCGAGGCGGTCAACCTTCCAGCGGCGGTGAAGACGGTTGCAACCTGGTTCAGGGGCGGCGACCGGTCGCTGGCGCTTGGCATCATGAACCTCGCACCCAACCTCGGCGCCGTGGCGACGCCGCTGCTGGTTCCGATCATTGCGGTCGCGTGGGGATGGAAGGCGGCGTTCATCGCAACCGGCGCGTTGGGGTTGGCGTGGCTGGTCTTCTGGTTTGCGCTGCCAAAGCCGCTCGCGAGATCTCAACCGGCGCCCGCCGATCTGCCTGATCGCAATCTTGCCGCCTTCCTCAGGCTGCTCGGCGATCGTCGCCTGTGGGCGGTGGCGCTCGGAAAATTCCTCACCGATTTTGTCTGGGTCTTCCTCCTGTTCTGGGCGCCGGACCTGTTCAACAAGATGTACCAGCTCAGCTCGACCGGGCTCTCGGGGCCGGTGGCGCTGGTCTACCTGATGGCGGGGGCGGGCTCGCTGTTCGCTGGCTGGCTGTCGAGCCGTCTCCTGGCTGGCGGGCGCAGCTTCAACGTCGCGCGCAAGACGCCGATGGCGATCGCAGCCCTGCTGGCGCTACCCGTCTTCGTGGTCATCGCGGCGCCCAATGTCTGGATCGCCGCTGGCCTTATCGGCCTCACCCTGGCGGCGCATCAGATGTTCTCGACCAGCATTTTCGGGCTCGCCACCGACGTCTTCCCGAGCCGCACCGTCGGACTGGTGATCGGCGTAAGCGCTACATTCGCGGGGTTCTCCGGCCTCGCGATGAACGAGTTCACCGGCTATGTGCTGGATGCGACCGGTTCTTATGCTCCGATGCTGGCGCTATGCGCTGGAGCCAAGCTGGTCGCTGTGATCGTCGTGCACGTCTGCGTGCCAGACATCGACCGTGTGCGCGCAACCCAGCTGAGCGAACCGGAGCTGAGCGAACCGGGCACGCCGCCTTGAGCCCTAGTCCCAGAACGCCTTTAGCCGTGATGCTTCGCGCTTGCCCTGGGCGATGCCGGCTTCGGTGATGTCGGCGCGGCGGGTTGCATCCATCAGGTTTACGCCGAAGGCCGCGCCTGAGGCCTCGTCCGGCATGATCACCTCGACGCGACCGCCCTCGAGCGCAACCTTGTGCGCCTCGCGTTCCAGCCGCGCCGCCATGAAGGTCTTCGCCAGGGTCGGCACGACGGCGAGACAGATGACGCGCCGATAGCCGGCGGCGACATCGAGAGAGGTTGCCGAACGCATGCCGCCATCGATCCAGCGCCGGCCGCGAATGGCGACCGGCGGATAAATGCCCGGCACTGCGCAGCTCGACGCCACGCCGCGCGCGATTGGCACGCCGTCTCCCTTGCGCCAGACCTTGAACGCCCCGTCCTGGGCGTCGACCGCGGTGCAGGCAAACTGCGCGGGCCAGGCGCCGTCGCCGGTCGCTGCTTCGGAGAGGACGCCAATGAACTGGTCCTCGGTGAACAACGCCTTGGCTTGAAGCGCGAAGGCGCCGATCTCGGCGCGCAATTCGGGGCCCGGCTCGCGATCAGGGGGGAAGCGGGCGATGAAGCCCATCAGCGGCGTCAGGTCCGGCGGCGAAGTCGGCGCTCCCGGTGGATGGGGCGGCGGATTGCGCCCGAGCGCGATCTGCGCATCGGCCAGCGCCTTGGGGTCGCGCCCGCCGGCAAGCTGGGCGCCGACAAACGAGCCGGCCGACGTGCCCAGGATGAAATCGGCATCGCCGATGCTCACGCCCTCAGCGGCCAAACCCGCAGCGATGCCGGTCTCCCAGGCGATGCCGACCGGGCCGCCGCCGCCTAGAACCAGTGCCCGATCTTTCATCCTGCGCTCCTGCAAACTGCTTTCCCGATTATCCCCTGGCATCGCCCTTAGATAGAGGCGGCGGGCAGGGACACGCGGCTGCGCCTATGCAAGACTATGGTCACCTTGTGGGGCGCGAAGGATCAGCGAATGGCGGAAAGATTTGAACGCCACCGGCAAGCATGGACCCCGGACGAACTGCAGAAACTGCACCTTCTGGCGAAGAAGGGCATGTCGCTCAAGGCGATCGCCCACGCGCTCACGCGTAGCGAGGAATCGACCAGGGATCGGGCAAAAGCCGAAGGCCTTACGATCGCAAAGCTGCGCTAGGTCCGCTGCGCCGAGCTGGCGGCTTGGTCGAGACCCAGATGATCGCCGCGAACACCGGCTGAAACAGCAATCGTCCCCACAACACTGGCAGGCCGAGCGCCCGATAATGGTCGGCGTGGCGCAGCATCTCGATATGCACGGGCGTCACGCATAGAGTGAGGAGGATAAGCGCGAGTCCCGCAAACCGCCGCAGCGGCGGAAAGCACAAACCCAGCGCGCCGGCGATCTCGCAGACGCCAGTCGCCAGCACGACCTCGCGAGGCATCGGCACGTAAGCAGGCGTCACCGAGGCGAACATCTCGGTCATCAAAAAGTGCCCGACGCCGCCAAGGAAAAACCAGACAAATACGAAGCCAAGCCCCGCAAGGCGCCAGGTAAATCTGAAAGGCGTGCGTGTGGTCATGTCGAATCCGGTCGCAGGGGCCATGTCGCTCATACGCACACACCTGGCAAAAGGACCACTGGTCCAACCAGACCTGGTCAACCGCGAAGCAGTCTACAGTCTGGCCCGGAACAGTCTGGCCCGGAACAGTCTGGCCAAGCTCATTTTGGCGGGGACTGTTCTGGCGAGGTCTGTTTTGGCCAGGTCTGTTTTGGCGAGAGGGGGCGGCTGATCGCATCCTGGCGTCCACTCCCGGCCCCCCGGCTTGGCGATGCCATGATCGCCGCCTCAGCCAGCCTCGATCAGTGGTCTCGATCAGTGGTCACGGGCTCGGCGAGGACGTAGGCTGGAGGATCGCATTGATGGAGCCAGACCGATGAGCGCATTCAAGGACGGGTTGATGGAAGGAAAGACCGCCTTCATCGCCGGCGGGACCAGCGGGATCAATCTGGGGATCGCGCGGCGTCTCGCGGAACTCGGCGCGCGGGTTGCGGTCGCCGGGCGCAACCTCGAAAAAGCGCAGGCGGCAGCGACGTCGATCGGGCGCGGGGCTGTGGGATTGTCCTGCGACGTCCGCGATTATGCAGCGACCCGCGCGGTGATGGAGCAGGTCAGCGCCCGCCTCGGGCCGCTCGACATTGTCGTCTCCGGCGCGGCTGGCAATTTCCTGGCCCCGGCGGCGGGTCTTTCGGCCAACGGTTTTCGCACGGTGGTCGACATCGACCTCAACGGCACGTTCAACGTGTTCCGAGGGTGTCATGACCTGATCCGCAAGCCCGGCGCCTCGCTGATTGCGATCACGGCGGGCCAGGCGGTCAACCCGATGATGCTGCAGGTCCATGCCTGCGCCGCCAAGGCCGGCGTCAACCAGCTGGTGCGCGTCCTCGCCATGGAATGGGGTCCTGAGGGCGTCCGGGTAAACGGCATCTCGCCGGGGCCGATCGCGGGAACCGAAGGGATGGCGCGGCTGGCGCCTGGGGAAGGCGCGCTCCGCGCCATCGAAGCCCGTATCCCGCTGCGGCGGTTGGGCGAACTCGGCGATGTTGCTGAAAGCGCGGTTTTCCTGTGCAGCGAGTCGGCATCCTACATCACCGGAACCATTCTTGATTGTGAAGGCGGCTCGCAGCTTGGCGACGCCCGCACACTCGCAGGTCGGAGCGAGGTCTGACCCTCGGAAGCTAGACGCCAGTCACTTCCTGCGCTGCGGCCTGGGATTTGAGCCACTGGATGAAGGCGCGGGCAAGCTTCGATGGCGTGCGCCATTTCGGCCAGACGATCCAATAGGCAAAGTCGATGTCGGCCGAACCATCGGCGAACGGCGCGACCAGCCGGCCCCGTTCAAGGTCGGCTGCTGCGATCGCGTGCTTGGCGAGCGCAACCCCTCGACCGGCGGCGGCAGCTTCGACAACCAGCGCCGACTGGCTGAAGTGCGGGCCCCGGCTCGGGTCGACCGTGGTGACGCTGCGCGCCGCCAGCCAGCTTTTCCAGTCGGGGCAGGAAGGGTCGGTCTCGGGGCCCTCGTCGTGGAGCAGGACATGGTGGGCAAGGTCTTCGGGCGTGCGCAGCGGGTTCTTGCCGACCAGGAGGTTGGGCGAGCAGACGGGCAGCACGGATTCCGACAGCACTTTCTCGACCCGCAGGCCGTCATAAATGCCTTTGCCATAGCGGACGGCGAGGTCGATGTCGGTCGAGTTGAAGTCGGTGAGCGCAAGATCGGCGGAGACCCAGACCTCGGCTTCGGGGTGTTCCTCCTGGAAGCGGTCGAGCCGGTGGGCCAGCCATTTTGCGGCAAAGGACGGGGCCGAGGAGATCATCAGCCGGTCGCGCCGCGCCGGCGCCTTCATGTGATGGACGGCTTCGGCCATCATTTCGAAGGCGTTGCTCAGAAGCGGCAGGGCAGCCTGGCCAGCGTCGGTCAGCAACACCTGGCGTCCGGTGCGACGAAACAGCGGCGCGCCGGCGAATTCCTCAAGCTGGCGGATCTGCTGGCTGATCGCACCCGGGGTCACGTTCAGCTCGTCCGCCGCCCGGGTGAAGGACAGATGGCGCGCCGCCGCTTCGAAGGCCCGGAGCGCGTTGAGAGCCGGTAGGCGTTCTTCCTGAGCCATGCTTGGACTTTCTCGGGAATTCAGGTGGGTCGGGCCGCGGGTGAGGGGGTCTAATGGTTCTTCTTAGGAAACCGGCATTGCGTTAAGCTCATCCTGCGGTCATGTCGCTGGCTTGAGCGGAGCTGCGTCGCGCACCCATGGCGCGCGCCGTGTTATAGCCGCATGCGTAAGAAAAACTAAAGGGCCAGATTGCATGGCTGGAAGGCCTGCTGATAGCACCGAACCGCGCGCGCCTGAGGCGTGTCCGCCGATCGGCAGAGTTGTGCTCGTCGGCGCAGGGCCTGGCGATCCCGACCTGCTGACGGTCAAGGCGGCGCGGCTCATCGCAGAAGCCGAGGTCATCTTTGTCGACCGGCTGGTCGGCGAGGGGGTTCTGGCGCTCGCGTCCCGATCCGCCGAGGTGATCTATGTCGGCAAATCCCGGGGCGAGCATTCTGTCCCGCAGGCGGAGATCCATCGGCGCATGATCGCCGCTGCACGGGCGGGCAAATTTGTCGTGCGTCTCAAGGGCGGGGATCCGTTTATCTTCGGTCGCGGCGGGGAAGAGGTCGAAGCCTTGCGCGCCGCAGGCGTCGCGCTCGAGGTGGTTCCAGGAATCTCATCGGCGCTCGGCTGCGCGGCGGCGGCGCAGATCCCGCTGACCCATCGTGACATGGCGCAGGCGGTCACCTTCGTCACGGGTCACGCAGCGCTTGGTGCAGAGCCCGATCTCGACTGGGCGGGGCTTGCGCATCCCAACCAGACGGTCGTGGTGTTCATGGGTGTTGGCGCCGCCGAAGTGATCGGCGCGCGGCTGATCGTAGCCGGCCGGGATCCTGCAACCCCGGTCGCGGTCATCGAGAACGGCACCCGCGCTGACGAGGTGCGAGCGTTTGGATCGCTTGGCGAACTCGCCGATGTGGTCCAGCGCAACGGCATTGGAGGGCCGGCGCTCCTGATCATTGGCGAGGTTGTCTCGGTCGCCCAAGCCGCTCCGCGCGCTAACACCGCCAAGCCCTCGCTTGGCTCGCTCTGGGAGCTGCTGCGATGAGCTCGGAACGGCCCAAGCTCGGCCCGGACATCCCGAAGGTGATCACCTCGTGGCTGTCGCAGACCGGGCGGGTCGTCTATCTCACCAAATCGCGGGACTGGTCGGAACAGCTCTCCGACGCCGAAGTGTTCACCGGCCCTGCCGCTTCTGATGTGCTGGCGTGGGCGACGAAAGATCAAACGCGGGTTGCCGATCCCTATTTCATGCAGGTAACGCCCGAAGGCAAGGTTGCAGGCCGTGAGACGCTCCGCGAGACGATCCGCGAGACGGGCCCCACGACGCATCGCAATTTCGGAAAGCAGGCCGGGAACAACTGATCATGCCCAATCGCCCCATCACCAAGCTGACGCTCTATGGCGACTCGATCAGCGGCAACTGTCTCAAGACAAAATGGACAGCGGAATATCTCGACGTCGATTTTGACTGGATCGAGATCAGCGTGGTCGAGGGCGGCACGCGCTCGGATTCGTTCATGGCGATGAACCCGTCGGGCCAGGTCCCGGTGATGCGCTTGCCGGACGGCCGCATCCTGCCGCAGTCCAACGCCATCATGCTTTACCTCGCCGAGACGCATCGCGGACAGGACCTGATCCCGATCGATCCGTTTGAGCGGGCTCGCATGATGAGCTGGCTGTTCTGGGAGCAGTATTCTCACGAACCCTATCTCGCGGTGCGACGCTTCCGGAAGAAATTCCTCAATCAGAGCGACGACGAGCTTGATCCCCAGCTGCTGGCGCGCGGACGCCGGGCGCTCGGCGTGATGGAAATGCACCTCACCTTCAACGAATATTTCGTCGGCGCGTCGCTGACGCTCGCCGACATAGCGCTGGTGGCTTATACCCGCGTCGCGCACGAGGGCGGGTTCGACCTCTCGGAGTTTCCCTCGGTTCACCGCTGGGTGGCTCGGGTCGAGACCGATCTGGGCGTCGATCACGCTCAGAAAGCCGCCTAGGAAAGCCGTCTGATGTATCGTTACGACGAGTTTGACGAGACGATGGTGCGGGAGCGCGCGAGGCAGTTCCGTGACCAGGTGGAGCGTCGGCTCAAGGGCGAGCTGAGGGAGGAGAATTTCAAGCCGCTGCGCCTGCAGAACGGCGTCTACCTGCAGCTGCACGCCTACATGTACCGCATCGCCATTCCCTATGGCCAGCTCTCGGCGAAGAAGCTGCGCCAGCTGGCGATGATCGCCGACACTTACGACAAGGGCTATGGCCACTTCACCACGCGCCAA
>JANMWT010000432.1:0-1912 GCA_031394145.1 Alphaproteobacteria bacterium
GCCACATATTTTGTTTATCTTATTTCGCTCAGCGCTTGCGTGTGGCCAACGATCTACGCGGATCACCAGCCTGCCCGCGGCAGAGTTACCGAAGTCTGGACAGAGAAGCAACTTGAGGAAGACTAGGAGGGCAACATTAAATCGCTTCGAGGAGCGCCAGGTCGCGATGCAGTAACCGGTAACCCTATGGCGTCATAGTCATCGGACTATAGTCTCGGCACAATGCCCTCACGTTTATCAACACGGAGAGGGAAATGAGCAAACGAGCATCGGCGTCACTTGGAACGCAGCGGGAAATGGCATGGCGGAATCGGTTCGCGCGGCACGCCGCAAGCAAGCTGACGGTCGAGGCCTTCTGTCGCCGCGAAGCGGTGCCGGTCGGAACCTTCTATGGGTGGCAAGCGCGTCTTCGTGCCCGCGATGCGGATGTCGCACCGGCGCCACCGACCGCACTCGCGTTATCGGCTTCACCATTCCTCGATCTCGGACCCGTCAATAGCCTGGCGGCGACGCCTGGCCGCAATCGCGCGCATACCCACCTCGAGGTTCGTCTCGAACTGGGCGGCGGTGTGGTCCTGCACCTCGTGAGGACCTGATGTTCTTTCCGGAAGGACAGGTGCGGGTGTTCCTGTACGGTGAGCCGGTGAACCTGCGGCTGTCGTTCGATGGGCTGTATGCCCTGACGCGTCATGTGATGCAGCAGGATCCGCTGTCGGGCCATTTGTTCGCCTTCATCAATCGCCGCGCCACACAGATCAAAGTACTCTACTTCGATCGCAGCGGACTATGTGTGTGGGCGAAGCGGCTCGAACAGGGGCGGCTGATCAGCAATTGGGATCACGTCACGACGTGCGAAATGGATTGGACCGGATTGAAATTGTTGCTCGAGGGAATCGAGCCGCGACGGGTGCGAAAACGCTATCAAAAAAACTCACTTTTCATAGGGGAAAAGCCTTCTATAGACAGCGCCTTCGCGCTATAATAATTACATGCCATTTGCGACTGTTTTGACGACCGATTCCGAGCGAACAATGCCGGCCCTGACACCGGCGGAGTTGATCAAACTGGTCAGCCAACAAGAGCACGAAATCGCCCAGCAAGGGTGCGAGCTCGCTAAACAAGAACACGAGATTGTGAATCTGCGCCGGCAAGTGGCGTGGTTCCAGGGGCAGATCTTCGGCCAGAAGAGCGAGCGCCGCCTGGCGGAGCCGGACGCTATGCAGGCAACGCTGGGCGAATCCTTTGCCGCCGTTCCCGATGTCACGCCACCCAACAAGAAGATCCGCATCGCCAGTCACGAGCGCGAGTCGAAGCCGAAGCGGCCCACTGACAGCGCCGACGAGTCGAGCCTGTTCTTTGACGACGAGAAGGTGCCGGTCGAAGTCATCAACGTTCCCAATCCGGAAGCAGCCGGCCTGACGGCTGACGAGTTTGAGGTGATCGGCGAGAAAGTCAGTCACCGCCTGGCACAGCGTCCCGGCAGCTATGTGATCCTCAAATACGTGCGGCCAGTGATCAAGCGCCGCGACACACAAATCCTGTCGTGTCCCGCCGCACCGGCCGGGGTGATCGACGGCAGCCGTGCCGATGTCAGTTTCATTGCCGGCATGATCGTCGACAAGTTTGCCTTTCATCTGCCGCTCTATCGTCAGCACCAGCGCCTGGTCGATGCCGGGATCGATGTCAGCCGGGCGTGGTTGACGCAGTTGATGCAAACCTCGGTGTCGCTACTGGAACCGATCCATGAGGCGCAACTGGAATCGATTCGTGCGAGTCGGGTGAAGGCGATGGATGAAACGCCGATCAAGGCAGGGCGAGCGGGGCCGGGCAAGATGAAGGCGGCGTATTTCTGGCCGGTCTATGGCGAGCACGATGAGATATGTTTCCTCTATTACCCGAGCCGGGCGGCCAA
>JANMWT010000538.1:0-2244 GCA_031394145.1 Alphaproteobacteria bacterium
TAATTCATCTCGCCTTCTACAAAGTAAGGTCTTTTCGGCACGATCACATACGCAAGTTTGAGATGTGGCGTCAGCGCCTTCGCCTCCGCAGCCGTCATTGGCAAGCTACCCACCAGATATGGTTTCTGGGCTGCGGCGGGAAACAGATGCACTGAGACGAACTCGTTCTCGTTGTACGGCGCAGGACCCTGAAAAATGACCCGGCTAGTGATCTGAAGTGGGCCGGTCGCCGGCCCTTTTTCGACCTGCTCGATGACGGCTTTATAGTCCGTCCCATGCTCGCTCGCGAGCCCGCTGTAGCCGGCTTTTTCAAGAGCGGCCCGCGAATTGAAAGATTTGTTCGCGAATGCAAACTCCACGACCCCCAAGCTCTGCGCATGCTCATCATACTGAAAATAATGCTGCGCCTCGGGTTCCTTGGCGATGATGAGTGGCTCAAGTGCAGAAGGCAGGGCGGCGGCTTTCCGGGATTCGTATTGCACCGCAGCCTCGCTCTTGCCCTTCGATGGAATCGCCGCGACCCGCATGACGACTTTGTCGAATGTCTGCGGACTTATCGTTCGACCTAGATAGCTCTCGCAACCTAATGCGTGCGCAGCGGTCGGAAAGATGAACTCAAAAAGCGCAATGCTTAGTCCGGCTAAACGTCGCATGGTTTGATTCCTCCGTGCTGCGATCTGATGACCCCGCCCGGCATTGGTCTCAACCCCAAAGTCTCGGCGGCGCGCAACCAGCCCAAGATTGCGCCCAGCGTCGGCCAAACACCAGAACAAACGAGTCAATCGGCATTGTCAGGGGAGCCGGCTTGAGGCGACCAGCCCCGCCGGTTACCCACGCCGTCTTGTGGCGACTAGATGAGACGGAGGTAGCGACGTCACGGAGGTCGGCCAGCATCCGCGCCGGTTCGGTCGTTCGTAGGGGATGTAGGGACGAGCGACGGTTGGCCGATTCCGGACTATGCCGCTGAAGATGACGCCATAGCACAGCAACCATGCTGATCCTCAGCCAGGGGCTCGGCCGCTTTCTGCCCACGTCGAGTTTCGGCGATGCCGCTCCTGGCGTTTTATTTGGAGTCGTTACGCTCTTCGCTCTGGTCGGGCCGGCCATCGACCTAATCGTTCGCGGTCGCATTCATCCAGCTTATCTTCCGGGCCTCGGCGTGCTTATCGCTTTCGAGGTCCTTACTTGCGCAATCACCTTCTCCCCCTTCTCCCCCTTCGCACCCGGGATCATCCACGTCCTCGGCGAGGGACGCCTTCTGATCCTTTGCCGCCGCTTGTGAAATCGGCGATCATGCGGGTGCGCTAGCTCGAACTTGTTGGGGATTTCGGGATGACTGCCAGCGACAGCTTTGCGGAATTCCTGCGCGATCAGCTGGCGCCGCTCGGGCGGATAACCACGCGGCGTATGTTCGGCAAGACCGGCGTGTTCTGTGACGAGATCATGCTCGGGATGGTAAGGGACAACACACTTTATTTCCGGGTTGATGATGACAACCGGGCGGTGTTCAAGGAAGCGGCGTCCTTCCCGCCGCTCGACTACGAGAAGAAGGGCAGCGTTATAAGCCTGTCCTTCTGGCGCGCGCCTGAGCGCCTGTTCGACGAACCCGAAGAGCTTGTCATCTGGGCGCGAGCAGCGTTGGCGGCGGCGCGACGGGTTTCCGCACAAAGAAAGCGCAAGACGCCAAAGCGAGGATCAAAGCCTCCTTGAAGGCGGTCGGGAAGACCTTCAATCCCCGCAGGGTCGCCGCGTAGCCGTCAATCACGCCCAAGGTCGGATGGTTTGTCATCAGATGTCCGCCGCACTTGCGGCAACACATTCGAGGCTGCGAGGCGTCTGGTTAAGGGTTGCGACATGCTCAGCGCCAGAGATGGCGCGCGCGTTTTCGGGAGTCCACAGAGTGAGGGCGTTCACCGACGCCGCCGACAGGGCCGGCAGGAGTTGCAGTGGCAATAGCCATCCTTCGGGTTCGCCGCTGGTGACGTCGCCATTGTCATTCACCAAAAGGCGCCGCACCCGGACCAAAGCCGACTACGAGGCCCTGGTCCGGATATGGTCTGTCGACTAGGCGCCGTCGGCGACGACAATGATTGTCGGTGCGCCGCCGGAGCTGATGGACGCCGCATGGGCCAGCGCTTCCTTGCCGCTCGCCGATGCCGCGCAGGCCTTCAAGGCGTCGATCGTCGGGAAGCTGACATCAGACATGAGATGATAGGGCGGCGGCGCGAAGGATGGCCCGATCAC
>JANMWT010000369.1:0-3963 GCA_031394145.1 Alphaproteobacteria bacterium
CGAGACGGAAGCCCGAGACGGAAGCCCGAGACGGAAGCCCGAGACGGAAGCCCGAGACGGAAGCCCGAGACGGAAGACTGGCCGCTGCGCGCGTCATTGTGCTCTTGGCGCTCCCGGGCGCTCCCGGGCGCTTCAGGGCGTTGCAGGTCGCTCCCCGTCGCGCTCCGGTCGCCGTGTCGCTCCGGACGGCGCACCCGGTCAAACAGACGCGATGCCTGGGTCTTTCCGGGACGACGCCAGGGGGTGTCACCTCTCCAGGGTGTGATCAAATTTAGGTGCTATTGACCCCACGGCAGGCGGTTGCCGCAAAGGGCAACCAAGATCATGCTCCGCGCCAAACCCGATACCGGGGGAGGAAACGTCATGAAACGCCATATGCTTGGTCTGACAGCGGGACTGATGACAGCGGTCGCCGCAGCCGCTCTGTTCGCGGGGGTCTCCAGCCAGGCGACGCCGACCAAACCGACTTCGCTGGTCGGTTCAAAGGTCGACAACTTCATGCTGGCTGATCAAACCGGCATGGGCCACGAGCTCTTCTACTACAAGGAATCCGCAGCAGTGGTCATCGTCAGCTCCGCTGACGGCGATGCAACCTCGGCGCGTGCAGCCGCCGCTCTCGCCAAGGTGCGCGACGCTTACAAGAGCAAGAATGTCGAGTTCGTGATGCTCGATTCCTCCCTCAAGGACAAACACGACAAATTCGAAGGCAAGCCCGGGACCGCGGACATGCCAGTTCTGGCTGACGAGCTTCAGCTGGTCGGCCGTTCGCTCGGCATCACCCAGACCGGCGAAGTCTTTGTGGTCAATCCGAAGACCTGGACGGTCGCCTATCATGGTCCGATCGACGGATCGTTCGCAGCCAAGAAGGGCGCCAAGGCCAGCCTAAGCGCAGCCCTCGATGCGGTCCTCGCTGGCCAGACGCCCGCAATCGTCGACGCCGCCGTCAAAGGCGCTCCGGTCGATTTCCCGGATCGCCGCAGGGCCGCCGAGATCTCGAAGATCTCCTACGCCAACGACGTCGCGCCGATCCTGGCCGACAAGTGCGTGGCCTGCCACACCCAGGGCGGCATGGGTCCGTTCGCGATGAACAGCTATGATGTGGTCAAAGGCTTCTCGCCGATGATCCGCGAAGTGCTGCGCACCAAGCGGATGCCTCCCTACCATTCCGACAATCACGGCGCGGTGTGGACCGACGACATGCGTCTTTCCGATGCCCAGATCAAAACCGTTGTGAACTGGGTCGAGGCCGGCGCACCGCGCGGGGAGGGCAGGGATCCGCTTCCCGATGCCGCCAAGCCAGCGCCGAAATGGCCGCTCGGCCAGCCCGACGTCGTCCTGCAAGTGCCGACCTTTGACGTTCCCGCCAGCGGCGTCGTCGACTATCAGGACCGCTCGCTGCCAACCGGCCTCACCGAGGGCAAGTGGCTGCGGGCGACGGCCTGGGCCAACGCAACCCCGACCGTGCACCATGCACTGGCCGGCTGGATCCCCAATGTTGATCCCAACGGCAAGGGCTTCTCGTGGAACGTGGCGCTCGGGGGCTATGGCCCGGGCGGCGCGCCCAACCTGACGCCCGCCGACACCGGCATCTATCTGCCGCCGGGCGGCTCCTTCGCCTACCAGATGCACTATACCCCGGTCGGTAAACCAACGACCGACAAGACCGAAGTGGGCTATTACTTCTACAAGGAGCAGCCCAAATACATTCTTCGCCAGGCCTCGATTACCGACTTCTCGCTCGAGATCCCGGCCGGCGAAGCGCGTCACCAGGAAACCGCCTATCTCGAATTCCCGCATGACGCCGAAGTCTTCGGCGTGCAGCCGCACTGCCACTCGCGCTGCTTCTCGACCAAGTTGCGCATCCGTTATCCGGATGGCTCGGAGAAAGTGCTGCTCAACCAGCCGCGCTATGACTTCAGCTGGCAGCGCGAATTCCACTTCAAGGAGCTTCTCAAGGTTCCAGCCGGGTCCTTGCTGATTGCAGATTATGTCTACGACAACTCGACGGCCAACAAGTCGAACCCGGATCCGAAGAAGAACGTGACGTTTGGCGAACAGACCTCTGAAGAGATGCTGTTCACCTTCGCCCGCTTCCGCTTCGTCGGCGAGACGACGACCGACCGACATGATGACTGGTTCAACCAGCTCCAGGCCAATGTCGCGTTCGGCGCGCTCGACGACAACATTGACGGTCAGCTGACCCTGGCTGAATTCCGCAATGATCCGCGGTTTGCGCCGCTGAAGCAGTACCTGCCAATGGTCGACACCAACAAGGACGGTATGCTGTCCAAGGCGGAGTTCAACGCCGCCCTGCAGATGATGTCGAAGATGCGCGGCGCCGGCAAAACCGCCGCCGCTCCTCCGGCCGACAAGGGTGCGGCCGCCATGCTTGAAAACGCCACCGGCAAGCCAGGCGGCACGCGTTAGGCGTTGCCGCCCGTCGCTGTTGAAAGCCTTGCAAAACCCCGTCCGCCTGGCGGACGGGGTTTTCGCTGGCTCTCAGGTAGTCGGCTGTAAGATCAATTGCATGCGACGCACGACGGGCAGCATCGCCTCGATAGGCGAGATGGTATGCGTTGCCGTTACTGAGGCGTTCTGGTCAGTATCGATCGGCGGAAGCCGCTCGATCACGATCGACATGTCCGGCAGGGTCGCGGCGAGATTCTCGGCAATCGCCTCACCTGCGCGCTTAGCTGCGGCGTACTCGCCGAAGTCCGGGGGCGGGCTGACGGCATAGGTGCTGGAGGGATAGAAGAGCGCAAGTCTTCCTTGCGTGCGCAGCCTGGCTTCCTCGGCAAGCGCGGCAAAGCCCTCGACATGGAGTTGCATAAACTCCCTCAGCACCGATGGTTCGAACGCCCGCGTTTTGCGCCGCCAAATCGTCGACGTGGCAAAATAGTAGATGGCGTTGGGGCGGCGCAATGCGAAGTCGAGTTGTCGGGAAGGTGCGTTGAAGGCGTCGTAGCATTGGACTTGGCAAGTCCCGCCGGCGGCTTGGATTTCGGCCGCGACCTCCTTGGCTTCGGCCTCTCCGCGGGCATAGGTGATCGTGACATCGCCGCCGCCCGCGGCAATCAGCTTGGCGGTGGCGGCGCCGAGGCCGCGCGATCCGCCGATCACCAGAGCGCGCTGGCCGGTAAACTCACCCGTGCGCAGCAGTGGTCGAATGTCAGCCATGCTGGCTGGAGCAATCGGCGACACGCGCGCGAACGTGTTCATCCTGGCGCTCATCGCTGGCGTACGCATCAGCACATCGGCGATCCGGAATCGCGGGTCGGCATTCGCCACACGGTACTCGACGCGATGCAAGTCCGGCTGTGGATCGAGCGCGGCGGTAAGTTTGGAATAGATCGAATGAAGGCCAGGCGCCTCCATGCCGACGATGTAGGTTGAGGCGGCCAGCCCTTCCAGCACGCCGGCGCCGAACTCCTGCGCCGCGGCAGGAAACGCCTCCGCCAATCCAGGCGCCGAATAATCAAGCGCGGCCTCGATACCGTGCATCTGCTCGATATCCAGTTCTTGAGGCGCCAACCGTCGCGACGAAGGGGAGGTTGCGACCAACTTCCAGTCAGGCAAGGCGCGAGGCGTTTGGCGGGTGAGACGAATGGCCGTGCAACGCAACCCGCGGATGCGCAGCTCAATCTTCACATCGGCGTCCGAGACCGCAACATGCGCCTCGACTTCGTCGCCGAGCAGGATCGGATTTGCGAATTGCGCCGACATGCCGCGAAAGCCGGACAGCTTAGTCCCGGTCGCCGCCGCCGCGTTGATCCCCCAGAGCAGGCCGTGGACGCCATGAACGAGGGGTTCGCCAAACTGCGTACGACGAGCGGCCAGGGGATCGACATGCATCGGGTTGGCGTCGCCACTTGTCGCTGCGAACCACAACTGATCGGCCAGATCGAATGTGCGGCTGGCGACAAAGCGGGCAGTCATCGGGGTCCTGGCGTAAAGCTGACGGGC
>JANMWT010000586.1:0-7182 GCA_031394145.1 Alphaproteobacteria bacterium
GCGGAAGGGCATTGGATGAATCGACAATGAATCAATTACTGGGCCGAAAAGCGCCGGCGACCGCCCCACGGTTCACCGCCAAACAGGGCCAGTATCTCGCCTTCATCTATGCCTATTCGCAGATCAACCGCCGCGCCCCAGCGGAGGCCGACTTCCAGCGCTACTTCCGGGTCACCGCCCCTTCCGTCCACAACATGATCAAAACCCTTGACCAGTCGGGCCTCATCGAGCGCCAGCCCGGCGTCGCCCGCAGCATCAAATTACTCGTTCCACCCCAGGAACTGCCGCTTCTCGGCGTCGACTAAACCGTCATAATTACTGAGACGGAACACTAGGCGACGCGCCGCAGAAAGCGATGAACGCGCGGCGCATCCTTGGTCGGCAGATTGGCTTCGTAGATTTCATGGAAGGTCTTGCGGATGTCGAGGCCGTAGGTGTCGAGCGCGTTCATCGCCGCTTCGAGATCGCCCATGGCGATGCGCCAGACCGGCATGCCTTCGACGCGCTCATCCGGGTCTTCACCCAGAAGAGCACAGTAGCGACGCGCGAGCTGTTCATACGCAGTCATTGGGGCCATCCCAACAAGGTTTCCGTTGAACCTCGGACCAAGCCTCATGCCAACAAGCTGACTTTTTAGTTAATAGCGGACGTCAGGGGTGAACCATCCTGAACCGCGCCAAGCCGACAGGCGGAAAGCCCCGATCGTCAGTTTCTTTCTGGGCGCGCAGGTTCTGACGCAGCGTTTGCGGAGGTGATTCGCGCGCGCCGACTTTGCGGTCCCCTCAAAACAGCTATCTTCACGTCGGGCTTTTGCGCCATCAAGTAGACTGACGGCGTGGGGGAGGCGGGTGATCATGCTGAAACGCATGACAGCACATCCGGAGGCGGAGACGGCGGATGCTCCGTTGGGACGATCGTGCGAGCGCTATGAACGTCGTCGCGCCGACATCGTGGCGGCGGCAATCCCGGTGCTCAACGACTTCGGGTTCAAGGGCATGCGCCTGACGGCGGTGGCCGAGCTGATCGGGCTCAGGGCGACCGGGGTCACCTATTATTTCTCCCGCAAGGAAGAGCTGGCGGTCGCTTGCTTTGAATCCGGCATCGCGATCTTCCACGAGCTGTTGTCGGAAGCCGAACGCGAAACCACGGTTGCGGCACGGGTTGCCAGATTGATTTCGCTCTTCGTCGAACGCGACGCCGCCGTGCGGCAGGGGAAAGCCGTCCCGCTCGCCTCGTTCAGTTCGATCCGAGCGCTTGATGGCGAGCACCATGAGCGCGTCGCCACCGGCTACAAGGACATGTTCCGGCGCGTGCGTTCCTTGCTTGAGGGCCCCGAGCTGACCGCGCTCGACAAGACTGCACGCACGATGCGGACCTTGAGCCTGCTCGAACAGCTGTACTGGGCCAACGCCTGGCTGGCGGATTACGACGGTGAGGATGCCCCGCGCATCGCATCGCGGATGACCGACATTGTCCTTTATGGTCTGGCGCCCCCCGGAGCTGAGTTCCGACCGGGGCGGGTGTCGTTGCGCCCCTTGGAGTGGGTTGCCGATGCGGCGAAGGAGAGTTTCCTCCTGGCTGCGACGCGGGAGATCAACGCCCGGGGCTATAGCGGGGCGTCGGTCGAGCGCATTTCTGCAAGCCTCAACGTGACCAAAGGGGCCTTCTACCACCACAACGACGCCAAGGACGATCTGGTCGCTGCCTGCTTTCGGCGCAGCTTCGGGATCATTTGCGACGCCCAGCGACAGGTCAGGGGAGAGGGGGCGAGCGAGTGGTGGCGGCTGACCACGGCCGTCTCGGAACTGGTGCGGTTCCAGTTCTGCGCCGAAGGCCCGCTGATGCGGACCTCGGTTTTCTCCTCGATGCCGCGCGAACATCAGGTCGAGATCCTCAATCTGTCCAACAAGACGGCGCGCCAGTTCGCCGCGATGATTTCCGATGCGATTGCCGAAGGAACAGCGAGGCCGGTCGATTCGGTGATCGCAGCCCATCTGCTCAATGCGTCGATCAACGCGGCTGCGGATCTGCGTTGGCGCACCGCGCCCGAGAACCGTGATCCCCTGGTCTACGTCAGGCCGTTGTTCTGCGGCATCCTCAAACCCTAGCGCAGCGCGCTTGCGCTCGGTTGAAGCCGGCTGGTCAGGTGAAGCCGGATGGTCAAGCCAGGCCGCCAAGCCATGCTTCCGGCCAAGAAAAAGGCGCCGATCTTTGAGAGATCGACGCCCGTTTCGTTTCGATTAGTCCGGTTCCTATTTGTAGTGGAACTGGAACTCGACGCCATAGAGCCGCGGTGGCGTGAGGGTCGTTGAAGTATAGACCACTCCGCTTGAGCGGCGCAGCGCGGCGGACACGCCGTCATAACCTTCCTGGTCAAACGCGTTTCGAACGAAGCCGATGAGGGTGAAGTGGCCGCCACCGCTGTTCCAGGTCAGGCGCGCGTCGGTCTGGTCGAAGTCAGGGGAGAACGAGCGCGGATCATTGAAGATCGAGGTCGTGAACTTGTCGCGCCAGTACCAGCTGACCGACGGGATGTAGGACGAGCCGTCAGTCAGGGTCCACGTGTAATTGGCGTTGATCGCAATCTTGTTCTTCGGCGACTGCGGCAGGACGTTTCCTTTCACGCTCTGCGGAAGGTTGGTGATGCCGTTGACGTAGATGTCGCTCTTCTTCACGACCGCGTCGAGGTAGGCGTAGGTGAAGAGGATGTTGAGGTTGTCGATCGGCGAGTAGGTCGTCTCAAGTTCGACGCCCTTGGTCTCGACTTTCGGGATGTTCACGAAGGCGGTGAAGGCCGGGCCGGTCGCCGGAACAACCGTCAGAGGCGTCTGAACCTTCTGGTAGTCGTAGTAGAACGCGGCAAGGTTGGTGGTGAGGCCAAGTTCACGCCACTGGTGTTTCCAGCCGCCTTCATAGTCGTTGAGCGACTCCGGATCCGTTTCGGGACGCGGCGACATGCTGGTGGCGTTGAAGCCGCCCGCTTTGTAGCCACGGCTGTATTTTGCATAGACGAGTGCGTCGCGCGTCGGCGTCCACTCGAGGCCGGCAGTGCCTGTGATCGCGCTCCAAGTGTCGCCCAGAACTCGGCTCGAAACGCCGGTGGTGTAGTTGTGAGTCACGCCGCTCAGATTGGTGGGAGTGGCGCTTTCGACGCCCTTCTGTCCGACTTCCACCGCTGGGCTGCCGGCAAGCGCTTTGCCGTTCCAGACCGAGGTCGTGATGTCCGTGAACAACGTGGTGCCAGTCGCGCAGACGATGAAGCAGTTGAGCGCCGCTTCTTCTGTGATGTGTTTTTGATCTTCCGACCAGCGCAAGCCACCCGTGAATTTCAGGGTCGGCAGGAACTGCCAGTCGATCTGACCATAGGCGCCATACGAGTTGTTGTTGCCGATGTTGTTTGTATAAGTCAGCCGGTGCAGGGGGTTGCTGAGGACCGCCACGCCGCCCGGAGGCGTCGGAAGCGGTTCGACCAGCAATGCGCCGTTCGGCTCGTTCGGCAGGAACGTCTCGATCGGTTGCTTGAAGTTCTCCTGGTAAGCGTAGAGACCAGCAATCCATTGCAGCGGGCTGTCATATGTCGAGATCAGGTTGATCTCGTTTGAGAAGAACGCCCGGTTCTCGTGGTAGCGAGAATAGCCGTCCGGGAAGATCGTCTTCGCAGCACGGCCGGTAATGCAACCCGCGGCAGGGCCAGCGAGCGTCGACGTCGGGAAGCCGACGAGGTTTGGCACGCCCGTGCACGGACCGGCAGACAGGTTGCTTGTGATTGCATCGTAGGTGATTGACTTGACGGGCGTGCCGCCGAAATCGCCGTACAGGTTATAGTCGTAATAAACGTAACCACCGGTGTACTTGATGTCGAAGAGATCAGTCTTGTAGATCGATTCAACTGCGTAGTCGTTGTAGCCGTCGAGGTTGGCTTGACCACGAACGTTGTCGTTGAGCTTGCGCAGGTCGGTTGCGGCCGGGTTGCCGATGAAAGTGCCACCCTGCGTGAAGCTGATCAGGGACGCGTTACCAGAGTATGCGAAGCCCGGATTCACGCCGATGCCGCCGGGCGGCGCGAAGGTCGGGTCAAACGGCGATTGTTCGCCGACGTTGGTCCGGCCCCCGGGAGGGCCAGCCATGTGGTAGCCGCCGGTATCTGCCTTGACCCACCAGCTCCAGCGATCGGTGATGTCGCCTTCAAGCTGGGCCTCGACGGTGTAGCTGTCGATGTTGCCGCCTTCAGACTCGTTGGTGCCGTAGTTGAAGAAGAAGCCCTTGTCGCGGACTTCCTTGGCGCCAACCAGCCGGCCGCGAACGCCGGGGAGGAAGGGGATCGCGCCAGAGACCGAGGCTTGGATCTTGCGCTCGTCGAAATTGCCGAAACCGGTGCGGAATTCAGCCTCGAAATCGTCGGTCGGGCGCTTGGAGACGACGTTGAGCAGGCCGCCGATGGAGTTGCGGCCATAGAGCGTGCCCTGCGGTCCGCGCAGAACCTCGATCCGGTCGACGAAGATCGGCTCGCGGCCAGCAATGGTGGCGAAGGATTCGTAGATGCCGTCGGTGTAGTTGGCGACGCCCGGTTCGGCCCCGAAGTTGTTGGTGTTGCGGCCAACGCCGCGCAGGAAGACCCGCTCGTTACCCTGGGTATAAGAGAGACCCGGGGTAATGTTGGTCAGATCCTGCATCGTCTGGATGCCGATCTTGTCCCGGTCTGCCGAGCTGATCGCGGTGATCGCAACGGCGACGTCTTCGATCGATTCTTCCCGCTTGTTGGCGGTCACGAGAATGACGTCGACACCCTTTTTTTCTTCGGCGGCTTGCGGACCTGAAGCGGTCGCAGGTTTGGCCGCCTGGTCGGCTGGAACCTGCGCAAGCGCAGGCATGGCGAAGCCGAGAGCCATCAGGCTCACCAACGGAAATTTCTTAAGCTGCGTCATCAGACGCTTCCTCCCTGTGGACGACGAAAATTCCCTCAGCGCGCCGATTCTATGTCGGGCATGGACGCTGGCGCACGGAACTCGAGACGACCGTTTGCGCGCCGCTGAATCTGCGGTTTGCATCTCGTTACGTCAACTGACTTCTAGGGAAGGGTGCAAACCTTTCGTCTGAATCGGCCGAAAAGACACGCTTTTTTCCGCAAGTGCGCATGCCTCCCTTGACGCGTTCTCAATGCTTCGCGGAATGAATCGAATCACCGGTATGTTCAGGCGACCGATGATCGGGCGACCCCTTCCCTGTCGTCAGCAAGGCGATCAGGTCGGGCGCTTGGGCGGGCGACTGGCGGGACTTGCACGCGCGGGATCTTCCGGCCAGTCGTGCTTGGGATAGCGTCCCTTCATGTCGCGACGCATGTCGTGATAGCCGCCGGTCCAGAAGCCAGGAAGGTCGCGCGTCGTTGCAACTGGCCGCTGCGCCGGCGAGAGCAGGCTCAAAGACAGAGCCACCCGGCCGCCGGCAATCTGCGGATGAATTTCGAGGCCATAGGCCTCCTGCACCTTGCACGCTGCCTGAGGTCCGCCATCCGCGGCATAGTCGATTGCAACACTCCGGCCGGCCGGCGTCGTCCAGCTGATCGGCGCGAGCCTGGCGAGGTCCCGCTGCAGGCTCCAGTCGAGTGTCGCCAGCGCGGTGTCGGCGAGGGCGGCGCCTGAAAGCCGGTCGAGGGAGCGGATGCCGTCCATCGTTGGCCCTAGCCAGGTATCGAGATCGCGCTCCAGGCGCTCGCGAAAATCCGGCGGCCAGGGCGCGCCGATCGCGGCCGCCAGGAACGCGATGCGCGCGGCAAGCGCCAACAGCGGAGCAATATCCGGGATCACCTCCAGCCCATGGTCGCGCACCGCCTCGAGCAATCCTTTCCGCACCAGGTCTGCCGGCGGCGATTGCAGGGCTGCGTCCTCAATCACGATGGCGCCGATCCGGCGCAGGCGTCGCGCCCGGATTGATCGCGAGGACGCATCATAGCGAGCCGTCTCTTCGATGACCGGCTGGCCGATGCGTTCTGCATCTTCGTCCGTCAGACGCGCGGCGAGCGTGATGCGAAGATCAGCGCCGCCCCCGGTCAGGTCGGCGATTGCAAGCCAGGGCGCGCGCGCCAGCGGATCGCTCTCATCAAGCAGGGCGCCGCGCCCGCTGGCAAGTTGAAAGCGACCCGGCGCGCCGGGGCGTGCACGCGCGATGCGCTCGGGAAAAGCGGCGGCGAGAAGCGGGCCCGCACCGCGATTGAGATCACCCGCTCGCGCTCCGCCGGCCTGTTTGGCCCAGCGCTGTGCGAGCTCGCGCATGGCGCGGGCGCGCGGCGCGCTGTCGGCGCGAAAGCGCGCCAGGCGGTCGTCAAGATCGCTCGAGCGGCCGCCAAGTTCGCGCTCACTCATCAGGGCGGCAATCTCGGCGGCAAGACCGGCCTCGCCCTCCTCAGCCGCGCGCAGCACCATCAGCGCCAGGCGCGGCGGAAGCGCGATCGCGCCAATCTTCCGGCCGAGCTCCGTCAGCTCGCCGGCAGGTCCGATCGCGCCGCCCGCCGCCAGTCCGGCGCGTGCAGCGCTCCAAGGGGCCTGGCGCGGCGGGCTCAGCCAGGCGAGCGCGTCGGGCGACTTAGCGCCCCAGCGCGCAAGGTCGAGGTATAGCCCGGTCAGGTCCGCATTCTCGATTTCCGGGGAAGGCGAGGCGGCAAAGCCCCTGGTCTCCGCTTCGCGCCACAGCCGGTAGCAGACGCCCGGCTCGGTGCGTCCGGCGCGGCCCCGGCGCTGGTCAGCATTGGCGATCGAGACGCGCACCGTCTCGAGGCGCGATACGCCGATCGTCGCATCAAACCGCGGCACCCGGGCAAAGCCGCTGTCGATGACCACGCGCACGCCCTCAATCGTCAGCGAACTCTCGGCAATGTCGCTCGCCAGAACGATCTTGCGAACGCCGGCCGGCGGCGGCGCGATCGCGGCGTTCTGTTCGGCCGGCGACAAGGCGCCATAGAGCGGATCGACGACGACATCCGGAGAGAGCCCGGTCAGGCGTTCCTTGGTGCGGCGGATTTCTGCGACGCCCGGGAGAAAAGCGAGGATCGATCCGGTTTCCTCGAGGAGGGCGCGGCGGATGGCGGCGACCATCTGGTCTTCAAGCCGTTTGCCGGTCTCGAAGCCCAGATAGACGGTCTTGACGGCATGCGCGCGGCCATCGCTAGCGATCCGCGGCGCAGCGAAG
>JANMWT010000597.1:0-1799 GCA_031394145.1 Alphaproteobacteria bacterium
CCCCTTGATCGACGCCGGGCCACCCCGCAGTCTGCGACGTCAGTCGTTCGCGAGTTCAATCGCCAAGCTTGCGCTTATCCCGCTGCGGGTGCGGCGTGGCCGTCGCCTGTTGCTGCTCAACCTCGGTCCAGCGCTCGTAACGAACCCCCGGGAAGATCACGATCTCAGCTGAACGGCGAATGCGCCGGCGGCGGCGTGCAGGCCGTTGTGGTTTCCCAGTCGACGCCCGAAACTCCAGTATCGTCCCCATGATCGTCTCCAGCCCGCAGGCAACCCATCCCCGTCGCAAGCAATCAGGCCACGGCCATTTGTTGCTTCGACGAAATCCATTGGAATGCTGAAAGTATTAACGAGCGATTAACGGCCGGGCGAGTTCCGCCATTCCGTTGCAAGCAAGCAACGATATTTGAACGGAGCTTCGTATCCGGACGCCACCGCGCGCCTACGGCTTGGCGAGCCAGGTCTCGAGGAAACTCCGGCCCTGGCGGTCCTCGATCTCGAGAATCCAGATGTCGTGATCGAGCCGGATTTCCCGGGCGAGGCGGTCTTCGATCGCGTCCTCCGGCTGCTGGCTGGCGAGCGGTATCCAACTGCGGTCACCCATGTCCCCGACGTAGCCCGAGGGTGCCGGTCCGTAGAGGTCGGCCGTCCGGTCGAGCCGGGTGACTTTGATGAAGATGACGCCGGCATCGCTGTCGCCGCGCCGCACGACGGCGGCAGGCGCGCCCTGTCCGGCGCAGCTGCGAAGGTAGGCTTTCACCCAGATTTCGGATTTCAGGCGCATGCCAGGACAATAGGCGAGGGGCCGCAACGGCGCCACGCCGAACGCAAGTCGCGGGCGTGTCCCGCATGGCCTTGACTTGGCCAAGCCAGCCCGCTTGGTTGGCGCACGTTACGCACCCGAGAAGGCCAGCCCTTGATCGAACAGCTCCAATCGTCCCCGGATCTCGCCGCCCTCCTATGGTTCTGCACCGCGATCTCTGGCTACCGGATCGTCGCAGGCTTCGGGCCGCTCGAAAAGCGTTCGATCGTCGGCGCCATCCAGCGCCAACGCGAGCAATGGCTGCTCAACATGGCCGTACGCGATGGCCGCATCGTCGATGCGCATCTGCTCGGCGGGCTCGCCCAGGGCAACGCATTCTTTGCCTCGACCAGCGCCCTGATCATCGGCGGCATGACCGCCCTGCTCGGATCGGGCGATAAGGTTCAAGTGTTGCTGGACCGCATTCCCTACGTCGCCAAATCCACACCTGCGTTCTTCGAGATGAAAGTGCTGCTGCTGATCGTCATTTTTGTCTATGCGTTCTTCAAGTTCGCCTGGGCCTTCCGGCTGTCGCACTACGCCTCGATCATGATCGGTGCGACACCGCTGCTGGAGCCGGACCGCTCGAATATCGCCGGCTGCGAAGCGCATGCCATCCGCACCGCGAAGCTGATCGGGGTCGCCGCCGAGCACACCAATGGTGGCATGCGCGCCTTCTACTATTCGATTGCCGCGATGGGCTGGTTCTTCCACCCGGTCATTTTCGCCGTCCTGACCAGCTGGGTCATTCTTATCCTGCTCAGGCGGGATTTTTTCTCCCGCTCCCGCCGCTTGATCGCAGGCGCTTGACTGGCAACATGGCGCGGGCGGCGGCACACGACCCATTGCCAGCGCGAACGGCCCGTCCTCCATACAGACTGTCCTCGGTTCGGACTTGCCACGCGACCGCCCCGCATGGCACCTGCCTGCGCAGGCAGCGGCATGCGATTCGTCCGCGCCCCGCTCTTCAGTCCCCAAGTGCGACGGTTGCGATGCC
>JANMWT010000015.1:0-1655 GCA_031394145.1 Alphaproteobacteria bacterium
TTTGATCAACGAGGCGATGGGCGCGAAGTTCGCGCAACTGCTGGTGACCTTCACGGCCGAGGGCCGCGCCGCGCAACCCGCGAGCGCCGTGCAGACCTTCGGCTACGTCATGACCGGCGGCGGCGCGCTGACCGTGGGCAAAGCCAAGGCCAAGGTCGGTCCTGGCGGTTATTTCTATGTGCCCGCCGGACAATCCTGGAGCCTGACCGCCCCCAAGGCCGGCACGCAGCTCACGCTTTTCCAGAAAAAGTATGTCCCCCTTCTCGGCCTCGCCGAACCCGCGCCCATCATCGGCAACGCGGCCAAGGTGAAGGGCGCGCCGTTCCTCGGCGACCCGGCGACGAACCTCCAAGTACTGCTGCCCGAAGACCCAGCCTTTGATATGGCGGTGAATCTCTTTGCCTACCAGCCCGGCGGGCACCTGCCGTTCGTCGAGGTCCACGTCATGGAGCACGGGCTCATCATGCTCGGCGGCGCGGGCGTCTACCGGATGGAGGACAGCTGGTATCCGGTGCAGGCGGGCGATGCCATCTGGATGGCTCCGTATTGCGCCCAATGGTTTGTCGCGATGGGCAAGACTCCTGCCAGCTACCTTTACTACAAGGATGTCAACCGTCCGGCTATTTGATCCACCCGGCGCACCCGCCACCTTCGACCTCATCGTCAACGGCCGGGTAGTCACGGCCGCGGGCGTGGCGCCGACCACCACTTTGCTCGCCTGGCTGCGCTCGACCGGCCTGACCGGTAGCAAGGAAGGCTGCGCCGAAGGCGATTGCGGCGCCTGCAGCGTGGCGCTCGTCGACCGCGACGCCGCGGGCAAGCCGACCTACCGCGCCTTCAACAGCTGCATCGCGCTGCTGCCGATGTTCGCCGGTCGGGAGATCGTGACCGTCGAGGGCCTCGCCCAATGCGGCGCCGATAAGAAACAACTGCACCCCGTCCAGGCTGCGATGGTCGAGCACTACGGCTCGCAATGCGGCTACTGCACGCCGGGCTTTGTCGTCTCGATGTTCGAGGCCTACTATCGCGACGGCTGCAAGGAGCCGTGGCAGATCAGCGACCAGCTCTGCGGCAACCTCTGCCGTTGCACCGGCTACCGGCCGATCCGCGATGCCGCGGTCGCGGCTTTGCAAGGTAGGGCGGCGACTCCGCTCGCCGCCGAGGCGCGGTCGGAGTCCGCGCCCTACCCCGATCATTTCGCCGCGCGTCTGCAGGAGCCCCTGCGCCTGCCGGCCGCGATCGACCACAACGCGGGTGGGGCACGATTCTTCCGACCCACGTCTCTCCCCGGGCTGTTCACCCTGCTCCAGACCTATCCGGCGGCGCAGCTCGTGGCCGGGGCGACCGAGCTCGGCGTCGAGCTGAACAAGAAGTTCAAGACCTTCCCCCTGCTCGTCTCGACCGAGGCCGTACCGGAGCTGACGCGCATCAAGGCCACGCCCGAGGCCTGGCGCATCGGCGCGGCCGCCACGCTGACCAACATCGAGGAAGCCATCGGCGCGGAGTATCCCTCGATCGCCAAGATGCTGCGCGTCTTCGCCTCCCGCCAGATCCGCAACCGCGCGACCCTGGGCGGCAACCTCGTTACCGCCTCGCCCATCGGCGACAGCGCCCCGGTGCTTCTCACCCTCGACGCCAGCGTCGTCCTCGCCACC
>JANMWT010000043.1:0-1818 GCA_031394145.1 Alphaproteobacteria bacterium
CGAGGTCCAGCGCGCCTTGCGCCACGCCAACCGAAGCCGCGCCGATGGTCGGCCGGTTCATGTCGAGGATGCGCATGCACGTGATGAACCCACGCCCCTCGTCGCAGATCATGTTCTCCTCCGGGATGCGCACGTCGTCGAAGAAGATCTGCACGTTCGGCACGCCGTTCAGACCCATTTTCTTCTCGTTCTTGCCGATGCGAAAGCCGGGGCTCTTGGTATCCATCAGGAAGCAGCTGATGCCCTGGAAGCCCTTCTCGCCGCTGGTGCGCGCGAACACGAGGATCCAGTGCGCCATGTTGCCCCATGTGATGTAGCACTTCTGGCCGTTCAGGACCCAGCTCGCGCCTTCCTTTTTCGCGCGCGTCTTCATCGATGCGACGTCCGACCCCGATTCGGGCTCGGTCATCGCGACCGCGGTCCAGGTGCGGCCCTTGGCGACCAGCGGCAGCCAGCGCTGTTTCTGCTCCTCGGTCCCGAAATGAAGGAGCGGCAGGATCACGCCGATGGAATTCATGCCGGCGATGAGCGCGCAGGCTTCCGAGACGCGCGAGATCTCCTCCCTCGCCATGCAGACCGAGGTCAGATCGCCGCCCGGGCCGCCGTATTCCTCCGGCACCCAGAGCTGCATGAGACCCATGTCGCCGAAAAGGTGGAACACGCGCTCCGGGATCATGTCGGTGGCGTCGATCTCTGCCGCGATCGGGCGGATCTCCTTATCGACCATGCGGCGGATCGAGTCGCGCATGGCGAGCTGCGTTTCGTTGAAATGGGGCATCGGGCGAGTCTCCGCGAGTTTTGTGCCGGCTGTAGTACGTCGGCTTGATTTCAATGGTTCAACCAATTATAGTCTGTCTATCCAAACCACTGTCAAGCACGCCAATGAGCGTCTACTCGAAATACGAATGCCTCAAGATCGAAATCGCCGGCAAGCTCGCCATCGTGACGCTGAACCGTCCCGAGACGCGCAATCAGATCGACCGCCAGTTCCACCACGAGCTGCAGGACATCTGGCGCGACCTCGCCGAGGACAGGCAAATCAACGCCGTCCTGCTCACGGGCAGCGGCAAGTACTTCAGCGTCGGCGGCAACGTCAAGGGCATGACCGAGCGCCCGGGGGGCGACGTATTCGCGGAAGGCGAAATGATCGAGCCGCGCAGCGCGCGCAAGATCGTGAACAACATCCTCGACTGCGAGCTGCCCATCGTCTGCGCGATCAACGGCGACTGCATCGGCCTGGCCGCCACGGTGGCGCTGTTCTGCGACATCACCGTTTGCGCGGAGGACGCCCGCATCGCCGATCCGCACGTGAAGATCGGGCTGGTGGCCGGCGACGGCGGTGCGGTGATCTGGCCGATGCTGATCGGCCCCAATCGCGCCAAGGAGTTCCTCATGCGCGGTAATCTCATCAACGGCACTGACGCCGCGCGCATGGGTCTCGTGAACTACGCGCTCCCCCGCGATCAGGTGTTCGAGAAAGCGCGCGCGATTGCGCAGGAACTCGCCGATGGCCCCACTTGGGCAATCCGCTGGACCAAGCTCGCGGTCAATAAGGCGATCAAGGACAAGGTGAACCTCATCATGGACGCCTCATTCGCGCTCGAGATGGCGACTTTCCAGACCGAGGACCACAGGGAAGCGGTGCGCGCCTTTGCGGAGAAGCGCAAACCGCAATTTACCGGACGGTGATCGGAGAAGAGGGGGCCCGCCCCCTCCTCAAGACCTCCCCGGACTGCCGCACCTCCTAGAGCCCCAACCGCTGCCAGATCGTGCTGACGGCCCCGGCCTGGTTCAGCGTGTAAAAGTGAAGACCCGGCG
>JANMWT010000109.1:0-3112 GCA_031394145.1 Alphaproteobacteria bacterium
CGAGGGTGCCGGCTTTCGGATTGTCGATCAGGCTCGCTGAATCGTTCGCGCTCATCTGGAAGAGGACGCGCATGCCCATTTCGCTGATCGCCTTCCGGCTCAAGAAGCGAGTCACGCTGTTATAGGTGTCGCACGAGGCAATCACATGGAAGCCCAAGCGCGCGCCTTCGCACAGCAACTGATTCAACACGCTGGCCGGATTGGGCGCCGCCGCCGCGTCGCCGGAAGCAAAACCAAAGTCTTCCTCATACCGCAGCTTGCTGTATCGCTGCAGCGCGTGGATGAACAGGAATACCGCGGGAGCTTCCGCCGCGGGCTCGTCGCCGGTCCGCTGCTTCATCTCCTCCGCGAGTTCAGCCATCACCTCGCTGAGGCCGCCGGGCCGCACCACCGTGACCGGATGCGGAATGGCGCGCAGCACCGCGTCGAGATACGCGCGCTCCGGCGCATCCGCGGGAGTGCTGTCGCACCAAAGGAACCGCGCGCCTCCGCGACGATGCTGGGCGGCCAGCGCCATCAGCCCGAGCGACAAGATGGCCAACGCCGCTTCGTCCCGCTGCCCGACCAGCAGCAGATGACGCCCGCTCTGTCTTTGGAACACCGCTTCGGTCGGTCCCTTGATGGCGTTGGGTGCGCCCAGCCAGAAGCGGGGAGAAGCGGACGGCTGGACGGCGCCAGCTTCGAGCAACGCGCGCAAAGCGACATTCTCATGCACGTCGGCCGGGGCGTTGCCTTCGAACACAATCGGTCCCGGGTAACCCGCCGGGTTCCGCACGCCCGCCACCGCTCGGATCTGAGCCAGGCGCGCGTCGCGCACTTCGTCGGGCAGCCAGACCACCTGGAACGGACTGTTCCCTTCCACGGTCCCCGCGGTGTCATTGTAAATCCCTTCGCCGGGACGCGAGAGCAGCCGGGGCGCGGGATTGTTGTCGTCCATGATCAGGTAGGCGTCCGCCTCATTGCACTGAAGCGCGATGCGCACCACCATCTGGCCGAGCGTCGTCCGAGCCACGGTGTAAGCGCCGCCGAGCGTTTGCGAGCCGAGCAGCACATGCAGTCCGAAGGCCCGACCTTGCCGCACGATCCGGTCGAGCAGGAGCGAGGCGGTCTGCGCGATCTTGTCTTCTTCGACGAAAAACTCCTGAAACTCGTCGATGATGAGGAGCGATCGCGGCATCGGTTCGGTGCCGCCGACGCGTTTGTAGCCGGCGATGTCCTGCACGCCGAGCTTGCGGAACAGATCGCCTCGGCGCCGCAACTCGTCGTCGAGCCGCTGCAGGACGCTCAAGCCGAAGTCCCGATCGCTCTCGATCGCCACCACCCGGGCGTGCGGCAGCCGATGCGTGGCATAACACTTGAACTCCACCCCCTTCTTGAAGTCGATCAAGTAAAACTCGACCTGCTCCGGACTGCACCACAATCCAAGGTTGGTGATGAGCACATGGAAGAGCGTGGATTTGCCCGACCCGGTCTTGCCGGCCAGCAGGGCGTGTTGCCGCGTTCCTTTTCCAAGAGCGAGATACTGGAGTTTGGTCGCCCCAGTGCGCCCGATGGGCACGCGCAGTTCGGTGGTAGTGTCCACGGTCCAGATCTCCGCCTCCGGCGGCGCGATCTGAGCGAAAGGCACTTCCACGCGGTTCGAATCCCGGCTGCACTTTCCCACCTTCTGGATGAAATCGATGGCGAACTCAGGTCTGGGCGGCCGGTCGAGAACCAGCTTCGTCCCCGGCAGACTCTTCCCGGTGAGGGCGCACTCGGCGCCCTGCGCGGTCAGGCCCACGCTGCTCCGGCGCAAATCCTCGGGCGCAAAATCCGCCGGCAACGGCTGCCGCCGATCCCAGTGAATCAACGTGAACACGCCGCAGCGCGCCCCGCTGGCCGCGATGCTGAGCAGACGCCGGGCGGCGGCGTCGCTGAACCCGGAGGGAAAATCGGCCACCACCACAAAATGATATTTCTCGGCGATGTTGCCCGCCTGCTCGTTGTATTCGGCGATGGTCGCGTACTCGTTGCGCAGGTACATCTGAATAACCTTCTCCATGTGCTCGTTCAGACTGGCCAGACGCTGTTCGATTTGCACGGGCTGGGTCCAAATGCGGCTATTGATCAGATGCTCGGCGTGATCGGCCAAGTGCATGATGCCGGAAAAACTTTGGCCGAGACCCACCGGGTCGATGAGCGTGAAGCTCAGCCGCCCGGGCGGCGCCACCGAGAGCAGGCGCAGAACGATGTTGTTCAACCCAGCCACCATTTCGTCGCGACCGCTTTGATTCGTCTCGATCAGGATCGATCCTTCGTTGGGATAGGTCAGCAGCAACGGCAAGGCGAACTGCCGAGGGCCGAACAGCGCCAGACGCGGATCCTGCGGCACGCCCCCGCTGAGTTCGTCGAGGTCGACGTCGAGGCGGGCGAACTGGGCGGCTTGCGCAAACTGCGCCGGAGGAGACCAGCTCTCGGCCAGGCGTTCCGGCCAAACGGGAAACAAAGTATCGGCGCGGGCGGTGGCCTCCTGGATGGCCCGCCAGAGAGGCTCGACGCGGGACCGCCATTCGGCCTCGAGGGTCGGCCACAAGGCGGCTTGGTCGGCGCGGAGCTTGGCCTCGGCGGCCTCGCTGGTATTGCTTAACTCCTCCTGGCGCGCCTCGGACTCAGTGCGCAGCCCTGCTTCCGCGGCCGCCTGCTCCTGCTCAAGACGCTGCCGTTCGCGAGCGTGCAACGCTTCGTTCCGCGCGGCGGCGCGCGCGGCTTTGGTGTCCATCTCCTGCGGTCGGGTCGAACGACGGGCGGCGGCCTCCTCCAGAACGTGTGTCCATTCCTCGTCGATCCATTGGTTCAACCTTTGGAATGCACTCTCGATCCGCTCGTTCTCCTCGGCGTAGCGGGCGTCGGATTTGGCCAGGCAACCGTCATGGAGCAACGCCGCTTTCCCCAGCGCGACCGCGATCGATCGGGCAGCCGGCTCGGCCTGGCGCCGACCCAGGAGATGCAAAAGAAACAAGACGACCGAGCCACCGACCGCACTCGCCCCTGCCGCCGCGTAGGAAAACGATCGGATCCCAAAGTATTGCAGCGCCGGGACCAGTGGGAGCGGACTCAGCGCCAGCGCCAGCCA
>JANMWT010000113.1:0-2044 GCA_031394145.1 Alphaproteobacteria bacterium
CTGGCCTCGGTTTCCAGCGCGGCAGCGGCTGTCGTGGCCTCCGCTGCCGACGTGCGCCACCCCTTGCAGATCATGCCACAGCCGCCCTTGGTCGCCTCGGTGTCCGCCAGCCCGGTGAGGCGTGCGGCGTCGGCGAGCTTCACGTCGCGCTGAGCGCGAAGCTGTACCGCGTGCTTCTCGGCTTGATCGCCGGCCTGCATGTCGGCGTCCTGGCTTGCCGCCGTGCGGTGCATGGAGCCCATCATGACCACGCCGACGATCAGCGTGACCGCCGTCCACATGCCGGCGCGGCGGAACCAGCCGAGCCCCTCGGCGCTGTGCTCCAAACCGAGCACGGTGGCCAGCGCCAGCCATGGGGCGGCCACCTGGCAGATTGCCAGTGCATCCCATCCGCCGGCCGACGCCGCCTGGATGTTGAGCCCGGTCTCGCCGGCGGCAGCGGCAAGCGCCACGGCCCCAAGCAACACGCGTCCTACTGGTATTTTGCCCCGCGCGGGGGTATAAGCGTTCGTCTTCATTTTCAGTCTCCTAGGCTGGTTGTGGGGATAAGGGCCTCGGGGTGTTTCCGCACCGCGAGGCCCAATTGTTTTAGGCTGTCGCTTCCGTCGGGTTGGCCAACGCCCACCGAGCGTCGGCCTCGTCGCCGGCAGTCCTCAGGCTCTCCGCCAGCTGCTCTAGCGCCGTGCAGGCCGCGTTGAACAGCAGCCTCCGAGGCGGTTCGAGCTGGCTCACGATCACTCCGGCCAAGGCCTCGTTGGCGATCCCAACCAGGTGTTTCGCGTGCTCGGCGGCGGTCAATTCAACAGTTCGCATTGTCGTCTCCATGGTCATCGTCAGCAGGGGCCTTACCCCCGGACCGGCAGTCGCGCCGGTTTCGACCTTGCGAGCGAGAAGGGGGCGTTCGGCCATAGCTTCGCACTTCGCTCCCCTCGGGCCTTTTGGAAATCCTCGCTTCCGGGTTGGGCGCTGCTTTTTGAGCTTTTTTCGCCGCCTGCCTGCAAGGGCCTCAGGCCGTCTCGTCTTCCTTGATCTTAAGATACGCGCTCGTTGCAGTTAATGCAAGCGAAAATGAATAATAAGATTGCATTTAATTTTTCTTGCGCTATAACAGTTGCATCGAAGCAACGGAGGTGCCAATGGGCAGGCCTGTATCAGACCGGAAGACGAAGGCGGTCACGCTGAGGATCGAAGCATCTGTCGAGGCACGCTTGCGGGCGTTAGCGGAAAGCGAGCGTCGGCCGATCAGCAACATGGCGGAGATCATTTTCGAGTTCGGGCTCGACGCCTATCAGGCGCGAGCGGTCAATGCGCCCACGCACAAGCCGGCCAAGGGTCACAAGATCCGCAAGATCTCCCCTGACGGCACGCCGATTGTTCGTGACGACGAGGGAGAGAGCCGATGAGCAACACAGCGCAGCCACTCCAAATGATCGAGGATGAGGCTACCGGCAATCGGTTCGTGGTGTACACGAACGCGGCCGGGGCACAGCTAGAGGTGCAATTCAAGGATGACGAGCCGTGGTTTTCCCAGAAGGACTTGGCGGCCATTTTCGGTGTCGATCTGAGCGTGGCGAACAGGCACGTCCAGAGCTTCGTTGATGATGGCGAGCTTGACCCGGCAACCTTTGCAGATTTTGCAATAGTTCAAGCCGAGGGGGGGCGGCAGGTAACCCGTGTCGTCAAGCACTACGGCCTCGATGTCGCGTTCTACGTCGGCTACCGCGTCAACTCCCGCGAGGGAAAGCTCTTCCGTCGCTGGGCGACAAAGATGCTGGTGCAGATCGCCACGCAAGGCTACGTGCTCGACAAGCGTCGGCTCAAGGGTGAACCGGATCGCATCGCACGGCTGCGCAAGGAACTGGCCGAGATCAGAGCGGACGAGGCGAACGTCTATGCCGAGCTGCGGCGCATCATTGCCATGTGCAAGGACTATGATCCCAAGTCGGAGACGTGCCGCCTCTTCTTCGCCAATTTCCAGAACCGCCTGCTGTACGCAATTACCGGGCACACAGCAGCAGAGATCGTCGCCAAGCGCGCGGATGCC
>JANMWT010000138.1:0-3149 GCA_031394145.1 Alphaproteobacteria bacterium
CCCTGGCCAGCGATGATCGCTTTGCCGCTTTCGGTTTGCTCTTCGATGGCAATCACCCCGAAGACGTAAGCGGTCTTGTCCCAGAGAAAGGCCGGCTCGATCCCCGACGTCCGGGAGACCGCTGGCATGACAAGTTTTCGCGCTACAGGCTTCTTGCCATCGTGATCGCGGATATCGATCAGCTCACGCGGCTCGCCGTCAGGAGCAATGTCCAGAATGAACCCGATGCGAACCGGTGCGAACCCAGGTCGCGCCACATCGCCCCGCCGGTCCAGCCGGTCATAAAACCCCACCAGCGATTGCAGGATTGTCATGTCGCCAGCCCTTCGGGACGCGCCTTGGTCAAGTCGAGCACGCTATTTTCGAGCCGGGCCCGAAAGAACAGTGCGCGCTTGTCGTTCTTGAAATCGATGTCGTACAGCATCCAGCCGAGATCGCGGTTACGCTGATCGTCCGGCAGCTCGTGGCGCGGCATCGCCGCCTCGACCAGCTCGAAATCGGCCGTGAATTCGCGGCAGCCGAGGCATGGCCGGTGAAAGCACTGGCCTTTGGCGGCGCGCCGCGTGAACATCTCTTGGTGCTTGGCCGGGGAGTCGTCGCCGTTGGCTTTCTCGGTCAGATCGAAGTGCGCCTCGATCACATAAGCGACGTCACGGAGCGCAATTGTCGCGCGCTGCTGTCGATCTTCGTCGATGGCCAGGCCCAATCCATCCAAAGAGTTTCGGTTCATTGCCGTGCGCGCCTTCTGCGCCGGCACCTTCGAGCCAACCTCGTTGCGCCGGAACGTCTGGAAGCGGATCGGTTTCAACACATGGATGCGGTCGATGGTCCATGCGATCGCCGGCTTCCAGTGAATGGCCTCCAGAATGCCGCGCGCCGCCGATGGCGTCATGACGTCATATGAGACGCGTTCAACCTTCATTTCCGGCCGCGTGAAGCAGGCGAAGTCGCCCCAGACGTGCAGTGCCATCATCTTTGGTCCCCGGGTCAGGTCGCGGTGGCGACCTGACCCCACGTAAGGCCACGAAGCAACGCTCGTTGTCAGACCATGTTTCAATCCGGCGGCCCAGAAACGCGAAGTGGGGTTTGGACCACCCACAAACCATGGGCCGCGCGCAGGGCTTTGGATTGCTCTGCGCCGAAACTCATAGTTACGTAGGCGGTGTAAGTCAAGTCCATTGGTAATTCACGAGCAAGCTCGTTTCATACCATGAACATAGCTGCGAACAGGTAGGTGATTGATTGCGGTCCGTCATATGATGTTGCTTTCGGGCGTCCGGCCGGTGAGATCGCGCCACTTCAAGCCAGACAAGTCGTCGTAGCGCGCTCGATCTGTGAGCAGAACAAACTGTTGCCCGAATTCCTTCTCACTCACGACTTCCACAAGACCCAAGCCAATCATCTCTCCTCGGTCCTTGCGCGGAATCTGCACAATGTGGCGCTGTAGCTTTCGAGCCAAGCCGCCAATCGTCGGGGCGAAACGCAGTTTCCTTACAAGGTCATCGGCGACGCCCCCAATTCGGTGCACACTTGCCGGAATGATCACCGGCACCATCGCGTCCTCGATTAGGCTGAAGGCCTCGGCGATATCGGCGAAGCGGAAATTGAGGCCAGGCCCGCTCTCTTCGATGGTCTTCATGATGCCGAGCGTCTCGTCCTCCCCCACCTTGACCTTGTCGAGCAGCGGCCATTTCTTTCCATCGTCCAAAGTCCACAATAACTCGCAAAAATAGGCTGCTATTGCCTCTGGCGACAGCGGGTCGAGCCCATCGGCCAGCACGCGCTTGGCTGTTTCTGCGTTGGCCTTTAGCTCGGGTGGTGGCTTGCGCCCCGCGACATCTTCGGGAGTGAATATCGTCAGTCGCCCTCCCAACTCTCCAAGCTCCCCTTCGCGATTGCAACGCCCCGCCGCTTGCGCAATCTGATCAAGACCAGCCCAGGCGCGCCAGACCGCATCGAACGAAATATCGACGCCAGCCTCGATCAGCGAGGTCGAGATCAGCCGCACCTGTCGCCGGTCTTTGAGGTCCTGGCGAATATCTGCCAATACATGCTGCCGATGCGCCGCTGTCATCGCGGTCGAGAGATGGCACGCACCCGGCAGTCCGCTCTTTTCGAGAGCCTCGAAAAGCTCGCGTGCATGCCGCCGGTTGTTGACGATCACGAGCCCACGCTCAACCTTGGCTAGCCCTTCGATCAACTGCGCATCGCTCAAAACCTCAGCTCGTTCGGTGCGTACGCGCCTCAACCGCCCATAGAGATTGCGGCCGGGCCGGATGATCTCTTTGACATTCGCTAGCGCTTCAGGGGCCTTCAGCCCCGCATCCCTTGTCAACGCGGGCTGCGTTGCCGTGCACAGAACAACGCTGGTCCGATAGCCGCGCGCCAGTTCATTCAACGCGGCTAGACATGGCCGCAGCAACTTGATCGGCAGTGTCTGCGCCTCATCCAGCACCACCACGGAACGGGCAATATTGTGCAGTTTGCGGCAGCGCGAAGTCCGGTTCGAAAACAGGCTTTCGAAGAACTGAACCGCCGTCGTCACAACGATAGGGCGATCCCAGTTCTGAGTCGCCAGTCTCAGTTCTTCAGCCCCATCCCGGTCCTCGCGATCCGAACTACGAACGTTTTCGTCATCGAAGGCGCTATGGTGTTCCAGGATTGCATCCGGATCGCCGAGCGCCTTGCCGAACACATCGGCTGTCTGCTCGACGATCGAGGTAAATGGAATGACGTAAATCACACGATCCAGCTCATTCTTGATGGCGTGGTCAAGCGCGAAGGCGAGCGAAGATAGCGTCTTGCCACCTCCGGTTGGAACTGTCAGCGAGAACAGACCAGTTTTTTCCATGGCCGACGCCCGGCAGTCGTGCAGCACTTCGGCCCTCAGCCTGGCGAGGTCAGAGGCATTCGCGTCAAACGTTTCCAGGCGCCGATCAAGAGCCGACTTCAATGGGTCGAGTGTGCTCTGCCAGCCGCGCTCGACGGGCTGACCATTGGCCTCGCTGAACCAGCGTTCCGTTTCCAGAAAATCAGCATCGACCACAATAGAGAACAGCATGCGAATGAAGAACGCCCAACCGAACGCATCGAATTTTGCGGCCAACAGCGGTGCGGGCGCAGCCGCCAGCGTGGGCAGCTCACCGAGG
>JANMWT010000382.1:0-13919 GCA_031394145.1 Alphaproteobacteria bacterium
CGTCATGCCGGCGGGGGCATCTCGCCGGCTTGGCCGATCAAGTATCAAGAGCTTGCGCCATACTATCTCGACGCTGAAAAACTCTGGCACGTTCACGGCAAGCGCGGCGTCGACCCAACCGAACCGGGAAATGAACAGGACTATTTCTATCCGGCGCTGAAACACGATCCGACCATCGCCAACCTCGAAACCCATTTCAAATCGCTGGGATGGAAGCCGGCGGCGCTGCCGATTGGCGTGATGCGCGATGACGCCAACCCACCGCTATCTCCGTGCATCCGCTGCAAGACCTGTGGCGGATATCCTTGCCTGGTCAACGCCAAGGCCGATGCACGAACCGTTGCGCTTGACCCGATCCTGCCGCTCTCGAACATTACTCTGCTGCCAAACCGGAAAGTCCGGCGGCTGGAGACCGATGCTGCCGGCAAGCGGGTCGAGCGGATCCTGGTCGATGGACCGGACGGACCGGAGAAGTATTCCGGCGACATCGTCGTGCTCGCCGCCGGCGCGGTGAATACCGCCGCCATCCTGCTCGCCTCTGCTCAACCGGGCCACGAAACCGGCCTCGCCAACGGGTCAGACCAGGTCGGCCGCAACTACATGTTCCACACGCTGACCGCGATGGTCTCAATGACCGCCGATCGCTTCGATGCCCCCTTCCCCAAGACCATGTACGTCAACGATTTCTACTGGAAGGACCCCGAGGGCGGCTTCGACCACCCGATGGGCCACATCCAGTTGCTCGAACACATGGATGGGCATGTTCTGGAGGGCCAGGTCGAGGAAGAGGGCATCCCGCCTTTCGCCATACCGGATTTCCTTTCGGGCGCGGCGGCCGAGCGGATGCTCGCCTTTCTCTGCATCTCAGAAGACCTGCCGAGCCCAGACAACCGCGTCCATCTCGACGCTGACGGCCAGATCCATCTTGACTACACGCACGGCAATCTCGAGGGCCACAAACGATTGGTGCAGAAGCTCGACCACGCCATGGACAAGTTCAACGAAGGCGGCATCCATGGGTCGCTGCTCCACCATCACTTTCAGGTGTCGCAGATGCTGCCGCTCTACGGCACCGCCCACATGTGCGGCACAACGCGCTTCGGAGACGATCCGAAGACAAGCGTGCTCGACCGCAATTGCAAAGCGCACCAGCTCGACAATCTCTACATTACCGATGCGAGCTTCTTCCCTTCGGCCGCCGCTGTGAACCCGACCCTGACCATCGTCGCCAACGCCTGGCGCGTGGGGCGTCATTTGCGCGAGAGGCTGGGGGCCTGATCCTAGGCCGGCGGCTGGCCATCGACGCCCGTCGCAATCGCCGCCGGTTCTAGCGGCGGCGCCGCAGGCGGAAGGCCATAGCGCAGCGGATCGAGCTTGAGGCCATAGAGGCTCACTTCGAAGTGCAAGTGAACCCCGGTTGCGTTTCCTGTCGCGCCCATCCGCGCGATCGCAGCGCCAGCAGCGACAGGCGATCCTGGCGCCAGCCTCGGATCGATTGCCGATAGGTGGGCATAGAACGTGTGCACACCCTGGCCATGGTCAAGCTCCAGGGCTAAGCCGTAATCGCCGCGCCAGCCGATCGAAACGACGGTTCCGGCCGCGGCTGCAAAGACGAAACCACCCTGACCGTTAGCCAGGTCAATGCCGGTGTGCTGTCTTTCCCCGCCGGTCGCCTCGTCGCGAAGCCCGAAACCGGACGAGAGGCAGCCAGCTTCGATGGGTGCGCGCAGCAACACCCCCGATGGGGCGAAGATGTAAGATGAGAACAGCAACGATCGGCTCTGATTGCTGACCGGCCCAACGTTGGAAACGGCGCCGCCGCAAATGCGAAGATCCGTCAGCAAAGCGGCGGGGGGGGCGTCTGCAAAAACCCCCAGTGGAACGGGAGAAGGCGCAGGGTCGGACGGGTGCTGACCATAAATGATGGGCGCTGATGGCCCCGAACTGGCGCAGCCGGCGGCGAGGGGCGCGATGATCAGGGCGAGGAACAGTTTACGCATGAAAAAGGATCCTGCCTGCCCCGCAATCCGGCCAGTTTGGCGCCTGGCGATGAACACAGTCTGAAAATCGGCCCTGCCCCAATTACGGCGCAGCCGCGGTCGGTTGCGACGGGCCACCGCGTTCTATATGGCTCGAATCAGCGATTGAGGGGGAGACACTCCATGCGGTCCATCCTGGTTGTCCTGGCAGGAGTGATCGCGCTGACCCCCGCGGCGGCAGTCGGCCAAGAAGACAAAACGGCAACCGCGACCTGCGAGCGAAGCGATCTCGCCTTGCCGGCCGAATTGATCGGGTGGACCCATCGTCCCGTCCTGCCGGGTGCGGCGAAAATCGCCAGCGCAAAAGCGTCGCGGCTCGCAATCGGCAAGGGCGTCGATGCGATCCTGCCGATGACCGGCAAGATCGCCTACGTCGCACAGCCCAAGAAACCTGGCGACCCAAAGCATCATGGCGGCCTCTTCGAGTTCACCATCGACAAGGAGGGCGCCTATGCCGTCGCCCTGGGGGGAACAGCCCGGGTCGATGTGATGCGCGACACCACAGCCCTGATGTCAACCGCGCACAGCGACGGCCCGCGCTGCTCCACGATCCGCAAGACCGTCGATTTCAAGCTCACCCCAGGGGTCTATGTCCTGCAGATCTCCGCCAGCGCTGACCCCAAGCTTGCCCTGATGGTCACCCGGCGGCCTTGAGCCAGAGCCTGGGAAATGAGGCGATTGCCGGCTCAAGATTGAGGTCCCCGGGCAAAGCGTGTAGGCGAAGCCAACCTGCGAAGCGGCAGGGTATCGGGTGCGAGGATCATGCCGGAACCGGCGATCATGGGAGGGAAGAGGCTTGCGCCCGGCGCGGCGGCTGTGGAGGTGACGAACCTGTCCTGGCGCTACCCCCGCGCGCAGCAACCTGCCCTGTCGAACGTGAGCTTCCGCGTCATGCCCGGCTCGTGCTTTGGCCTGCTGGGCCCGAACGGCGCCGGCAAGAGCACTCTGTTCTCCCTGCTCTCCGGCATCAGGCGGCCTCGCGAGGGCGAGATTACCGTGATGGGCCTCTCAGCCAAGACCAGCCTGTCGAAAGTCCGCGCCATCAGTGGCCTTGCGCCGCAGGACTTCGCTTTCTATCCAGCGCTGACCGGGAGCGAGAATCTCGACTTCTTCGCCGGCGCCTACCGCCTCGATACCAATGTGTGGAGACAGCGGCGCGATGAAGCCATCGCGATCTGCGAACTCGCTGAGCACGTCAGCAAGCGCGTCGATGCTTATTCGGGTGGGCTCAAGCGACGGCTCAACCTCGCGATTGCGCTGCTCAACAAGCCTGCGGTTCTCTATCTTGACGAACCAACGGTTGGCATCGATGCGCGTTCGCGTCGGACGATTGTCGATGCAGTCGCAGAAATCCGGCGCACTGGCACGACCATCGTCTATACCTCGCACTACATGGAAGAGGTCGAGGCGCTGTGCGATGAAATTTGCATCGTCAACAATGGTCGGATCGTATCCTCCGGCCCGATCGCCGACTACCAGCAGGCCGGCGATGCGAGCCGCATCCATATTCGGCTCGCGACAGAGCCCGACGTCACGGTCCGCGACAAGCTGACCGTCGATGGCGCCGCCTGGACCGATACTCGCCAGTTCGATGCGCCGGCCGCATCAACCGGCGCGATGGGCCAGTGGTTGGAGAAGCTGTCCGGTCTTGGCCTCGAAGCTGCGCAGGTGCGCTACGGCGAGAGCCGGCTTGAGAAAGTCTATATTGATCTGATCAGCGACGCAGTTGGCGAAGGCGAAGCGGCGTGAAGCGGTCCGGGTTCATCGCCTCACTGGTCAAAGAAGCTCGCCTGCTGCTGCGCGATGTGCACGGCCTCGCCCTGCTCTTTTTGATGCCGACAATCTTTATCCTGGTCATGTCGCTGGCGCTGCAGGATGTGTTCGCTGCGCGCGCCGGCAGCCGCCCGGCTGCTTCGGGCGTCAAGGTCGCAATCTCGGACTTCGACCAGACCGACGCCTCGCGTGAACTGGTAACGCGGATGACCGCCGTAAGCGCCTTCGCCGTGACAGCTGACGCCGGCAACCCTTCCGAAACGCTCTATGCGAGTGTGAAGGCCGGCAAACAGAGTTTCGGGGTGACCATCCCGAAAGGCTATGGCGCCCAACTCGGAAAGTCAGCAACCCCTGGAGCGCTTCGCGCCTCGACGCCGGAAACCGCCGCGCCCCATGTCGACGTGCTGGTCGCGCCAGATGCAGAAAAGCGCAGCGAGCTGATCTTTCTTGCCGCCCTGCGCGGTGCAATGGGCCGACAACGTGTCGACGCCGCCCTCTCGCGCTTTGGGCCGCCTCGTCCTGATGGCGAGCGCGCCTCCGAACCAAAAGAAGACGCCGATCCGGTGAAGGTAACTTACGCCTATGACGCCGCCAGGGCCGGCGATTCGCCCAGCGCGGTGCAGCAGAACGTTCCGGCCTGGTTGGTGTTCTCGATCTTCTTTGTCGCCGTGCCTTTTTCGCAGACCTTCATCCGCGAGCGCGACCTCGGCACCCAACGTCGGTTGCGCACCACCAACCTGTCGGCGGCCAGCCAGATCTTCGGCAAGCTGTTGCCCTATTACGCCGTCAATCAGATCCAGGTGTTCTTGATGTTCTGTATCGGGATCTGGGTGGTGCCGTTGTTTGGCGGCCAGGCGCTGCAAGTGCGTGGTGAACCGCTAGCGCTGGTGCTGATGGGCGCAGCCGTCAGTTTTGCCGCCCTCGGCCTGGCGCTATTGATTGCGTCCATCGCCCGCACGAGCGAACAAGCCAGCATGATGAGCGCGCTTGGCAATATTATCCTCGGCGCTTTCGGCGGCATCATGGTGCCCCGCTTCGTGATGCCCGAAGCGATGCGAGCGCTCTCTGGCTATTCCCCGATGTCATGGGGTCTCGACGGGTTTCTCGAACTCCTGCTGCATGGTGGCGGGGTTCGCGATATAGTCCCCGAATTGCTGAAACTCAGCGCGTTAGGCCTGGTCGCCATCGCCATCGCGCTCACGCTTCATCGACGCCAGGAGTAGGCATCCATGACCGCCCTTCCGGACCGCGCGACACTGATTGTGGGGCTCAAGGCCATGATCCTGAAGGAGTGCGACCTCGATCGCGACGCCGACACCATTCCGGACGACATGCCCCTGATCGCCGAGGGCCTGGAACTCGACAGCCTCGATGCTCTGCAGATCAGCCTCGCCGTGAAGGAACATTACGCCGTGCGGATCGAGGGCGGTCCCGACGCAAGACGCGCCTTTGTCTCTACGGCCGCGCTTGCCGATTTCATCATCGACGCCCGCGCTGCTGCCGGATGATTGAGACCTGCTTCGTCGGATCGGGAATCCGCAGCGCGCTCGGCGCCGGCATGGCTGCGAGTGTCGAGGCGCTACGCCGTCCGCCTGCGCCGCCGGCACTGCTTTGCGTACCGCTGGGCGCGGGCAAGGAAGATGTCCCCTGTCTCGGGCCGGACGGCGCGGTCGATGGCGATCCAGAGGAACGGCTTTACCGATTGATCGAGGGCGCTGCGCGCGAAGCGATCACTGAAGCGGGTCTTTCGCAGGACGACCTGCAGACAACGGCGCTCCTGCTCGGCACATCTTCGCTCGACATTGCGATCACCGAGGCGGCGTACGCACGCGACATCGCCGACCAGAAAGCTCACGGCGGCGAGGCGCACCCGCTGATGTCCAACTCGAGCATGGGGGAACTCGGCCGCAGCCTGGCGAGGCGGCTTGGCGTCGGCGGCGGCGATTTCACCATCAACACCGCCTGCACCGCCAGCGCCAACGCCCTCAGCTATGGCGATGCGCTGGTGCGCACTGGCCGCGCCAGCCACGCATTGATCCTCGGGACGGAAACCTTCAACCACACGACGGCGCTCGGTTTCAAAAGTCTCGACCTGCTGACCCCGATTGGCATGCGGCCGTTCGATAAGGATAGGCGCGGCATCGTACTGGGAGAAGCCTGCGCCGCGCTAGTCGTCGGCCCACGCAAGCGCGGGACAAATTCCTTCCGGCTGCGTGGATCGGCAAATCTCTGCGACACGCACGGCATCTCGGCCGCCAATCCGGACGGGTCAACCGTTGCGGCAGTGATCCGGGACGCGCTCGCTGCGGCAGGGATCGGGCCTGGCCATGTCTTGGCGATCAAGTCGCATGGCACCGCCAGCCTGCTCAACGACGAGGCGGAAGCGGCGGGCCTTAAACACATCTTCGCCGCCGGTTTGCCGCTGGTCTGCGCGCTCAAACCGTTCATCGGTCACACGTTCGGCGCATGCGGCCTCGCCGAACTGGTGATGCTCTGCGCCTGCATTCGCTCTGGCTTCATTCCGGGCACGCCTGGGATTAGCCCGGCGCCTGGGGACCTCGGCATTGGCCTGACCCAGGGCCCAACGCCGGTGGGCCCGGGCGCCTTCTTGCTCAATTATTTTGGCTTTGGCGGCAACAACACCGCACTGGTGGTGACCAATGACTAGACGTCCTATTCTGATTCGGGGGTGTGGCGACTATTATGCGCCGATAAGCGAGACGCCGCCGGAGCTTGGCCCCCTGGTCAAGGAGACGCTCGGCGCGCAGGTGCGTCGCGTCGGACGATTTGTGCAACTCGCATTGATCGGCGCGGCGCGCAGCTTTGGCGGGCAGCCTGCGCGCCCTGACACCAGCGTCTATCTCACCTCCGGCCGCGGCGACATGGAGACGATGGCCGAGGTCATGATCCAGCTTTACCGCGATGGCATGCCGCCTCGGCCCCTGAGTTTCATCAACACAGTGAGCAATTCCGCCTGCTTCTACGTCGCCAAGCAATTTGGACTTCGCGGCCGATCAAGTTTCGTCTGCAACCGCTACTTCAGTTTCGAATCGGCGCTGCAACTTGCGACACTCGATATCGAAATGGGCGTCTCTTCCTCAGCGCTGGTTGGATCTGTCGATATCGTGCTCGCGCCGTTGGCCGTGCATCGTCGCCGGATCGCACTGGCCTCGGAGACGCCAGTTGCGGAGGCGGCGCACTGGCTGCGTCTCGAGGCAGGCGAGGCAGGCGAGAGCGGCCCGCGCTTGACGTCGATCGAGACGCTAGCGGACAGAACGGCCCTGCTCGCTTGGCTGGAAGCGCAAGCCGGCGATCCGAGCAGCGCAGCGCTTGCCATCGGCCAGTTCGGAGACGAACGCGACATCCGCGAGATCGCCGCCAACGCCGGCGTCACGGCGAACTTCGAGTATCGCAAGGACCGCGCCTACTATGACAGCCAGAGCGGCGCCGCCATCTCGGCGTTTCTAATGCAGTCCGCGCAAGCGAGCACGCTTTTGCATGTGAACCAGAGTGCTGAAGGACGGTACGCGGCGTTCGCCGTGACGCGCTAGAATTCGACCAGCATCTTCCAGAAGCCCTGCTCCTGATCGGCAATCTTGTTGAGCTGGCCTTCGAGCACGTCGGTGTCCATCTTCGAGCGGCCGCGGCACATCTTGGTCGCCTGCAGCGCAAAGCGCCGCCATTCATCTCCTGCATCGGTCAGCTTGGCTGCGGCTTCCTTCAGCAGCGGGTTGTTCAACTTGGCCGCCGCTTCTTGCAGGAAAGCTGCGTAAATGAAGCGGAATCCGGCGCCGCCTGTGCCGATTTCTTCCTGCATCCGCACGATGTGACCGAGATAGAGCGGCAGGTATTTGTCCCGCTCGGGCCCCTTGCCTAACCGCGTGATATTGCGGCCGAGATAGCGGATGCCGCGAATGCCGACGATCGGAATCGGCGCCTTGGTCATCGTCTTTCGGTTCCAGCGGATCGCCGTCGGGATCGCTTCGGCGTAGTCGATCTCCTTTGGCGTGTTGACCGGGAAATAAAGCATGCCCTTCGCCGCCATCGCACCCTTGGCGAAGCGCGCTTTCTGCAGACTTGCCGGGTCGCACTTGTTGGGCTGCTCGAATACCGGATCGCTGACCAGATAATCTGCGCCGTCCTTGCCGTAGGCGACGAGGTTGTGAGCGTTGAAATGGAAGCGCATGTCCGGTGGGAAATACGGCAACCAGTAGACGCTGGTCTGCATACCGACGGCGCGGCCTTGATCGAGGTGGGCGTCGAGCGTCCTCATGCCTTCTTCGGGGTTCGAGAAGGTGCGCCTATCCCATCTCATCTTCAGGCGCTTGCCGACGCCCGCGATCACGCTGCCCGGCAGGTGGCGGTAGCCGATCAGCGGCATGCCGGCCATCTTCACCATGGGAATGTAGGCAAAGGTCATCGAGGACGAAAGGCCGAACGCCATCGGTTCGCTCATCGCGAGACCGTTGTGGGTCAGCAGGTTGGAGACGACACCCGTCTCGCAATGCGCCGACTGGCGATGCTTGAAATCAATCATGGGCCACCTGCAAGCGAGGAAGCAGGCGGCAGCGTCTTGAGCTGGTCGGGCGCCAGGCCAAGCGCGTCGACATAGCGCGCGAGCATGCTCGCTGGTAGGCGCCGGAAAATATCCGGGCGGAAATGGCGCTTCACGCGCCATTCCGGCCAACCGGTCGTCTGGGAGAGTGTCGCCGGCTCCATGCGTCGAGCGTACATGTGATATTCAAGCGGCGCGGTCTTGCCGGCGCGAGCCCGCACCAGCGCATCCTCGCGCAGGCGGTCGATTTCCTGGACGGCGGCGATGGTTGCGTAGTCCTCGGCTTCCCAACCCGCCGAGGCGATGCCGGTGTAGTCGCCGGTATCGTCGACGGCGTACATCAGCTTGCGCTGGCCGCCGAGGGCCAGCGCCTTGTCTTGAGGCACTTCGTCCTTCTTCAAGTCGACACCCCGAATTGGTCCGCTCAGACCGCGGTCAGGTGGATGAAACCTGCGCTGAACCTGCCGCTTTCGGGGACCCAGCACAACAGGCGCTGGCCACGTTCGACCCGGCCCGAGCGGATCAATTCGTCGATCATGATGTAGATCGAGGCCGCGCCGGTGTTGCCGCGCACGTTCAGGTTGGAAAACCAGCGGTCCTGCGGGATCGGAAAACCGATCGTGTCGAGCCCGGCCTTCACCCGATCCCGGAAGAAGTTCGAGGAATAGTGCGGTAGGAAATGATCGAAGTCCTCAACCTTGAGGTTCCGGCGCTTGACGATGGGCGCGAGGGTCTTCTCCAGGGTATAGCGGATCACTTCCTCATTCAGCAGCTTCACGTCCTGTTTGATCGCCAGGGCCGAAGAGCGATCGCGCGTCTCGCGGTCCATACGGGTCCAGCTCGTGATGCTGCTGTCATTGTTCTTGACGGCGCCCGCATACATGCAGGTCTCCATGTCGCCGGCATGACTGGCGATGTCGATCCAGTCGACGCGCAGGTTCAGCGTGTCGCTGCGCGGCGCCGCTTCGATGAGCACGGCGCCTGCGCCGTCCGACAGCATCCAGCGCAGGAAGTCCTTCTCGAAGGCAAGTTCAGGACGTTTCTCCAGCGCCTCGACCTTGTCGTCCTGCTCGGCGCTGAAATTACTCGCCTGGGTGAGGCCGGTCGCAAGGTCCGAGCCGGTCGCCACACATGCCTCGTGCTCGCCGCTGATCACGCCCATCCAGGCGTATTTCATCGCCGTCGCGCCCGAGAGGCAGATGCCGCTGGTGGCGATCACCTCGGCTGCGTGCATCTTCAGTTCGCCTTGCGACATCACTGCGTGGTTGGGCATCAGCTGGTCGGGCGTCGAGGTGCCGCAAGCAAGACAGCCCACCGCGTTGAGGTCGACGCCGAGCCGGCGCACCGCCTCGGCCGTCATTTGGGCATTGGTGTGGCTGGGCTTCAGCGTCACCGGATCGATGGCGTAATGGCGCGACGTGATGCCGTTCGAGCGCAACACAATGCGGCGGGCGCGCGACGGCCGGTCGCCGGCTTGGCCGATAATCCGCTCCATGTCGTCATTGCCAACCGGATCGTTCGGGAGGAAGGCGGCGGTGCGGGTGATAAACGCGGCCCGGGTCATGCGCCCTGATCCAGTTGGGCGCGCGATTCACCCGACGGCGCGGCGAAATAGGCATGCTGGGCTGCGATCTTGGCGCGCGTCAGCGGCTCGAGCAGTTTCTTGATCACCGCCAGCAGCGGAACCACGGTCAAGATCAGCGTCAGGAGAAACAGGAAGTAGAGCCCGATCACTGCAACGCGGATCGGGTTTGACGGTTTGCCGATGCCACGCAACAGCGCGCCCCACAGCTTGAAACTGCGCTTGGCCACCGCTTCGGAGCCGATCAGCTTGTCGTTGATTGTCACCGCCCCCAATCCGGCGAGCATCGGAGCACTCGACTGGGGCGGACGATCGGGCAGCTGGACAGCGATCGCCTCGCCAAACCGCGAGGCACGGGCGATGTCGTCCTTCGAGATGCCGGCTTCGGGAATCTTGCCGCCGAAATAGGGGCCCTTATTGCCAAACACCATCCACATCGGCGTCGAGTAGAATGAGGCGGCCGAGTGCACGCTGTCGATCAGCACCACGTTGTCGGTGAGGCGGGCGCCGATGTCAGCCAGTCGCTGCTTCACCCGCTCCTGCGCCTGCAGCCACATGTTGCGGCAGCCAATCACGGTGACCACCTGCTTGCCCTGCATCAGCTGCTTGGCTTCAGGCATGTTCAGGAAGGCCGTCGTCGGCTGCGAAGGCGACAGAAACCAGACCGTGTATCCCAGAATCACCAGGTCATAGTCGGCGGCAAGATCAGCGCCGACGATATCCACCGGCGGAGCATCCTCGTAGACGGTCTCCGGGAAGGTATTGAAGAAACGCCAGAAGCCCCACGGGAAGGGATAGGGAGTCTTCGGTGCAATTCGCGCGAAGGTGACGGAAATGCCTGCGTTTTTTTCCATCGGAGCGGCGATCGACTTGAGAATGTCGGTCAACTGCCCGGTCTGGGAGTAGTGAATGATCAGCACCTTTTTCATCGAAAGGTGATCCCCGTCCGGTCCCGCTTGAAGACTTCCATTGTCGTTACCCGCCCGAGGTGTCAACCCAAACGCCATGGTTCGTCATGGCGCACGCTCGATGGCCGTCCCCACGGCCAATCCGACAATGAGTCTAGCGTCAGTCTTTGGTCGTGAACATCAGTTGTCCGTCGGCAACGGCCAAGCCCGCTGATTGCACGCGGAAACGGAGGCCGGAAGCCCCCGGCGCATCGAATTCAATCGAAAACGCCTGTTCCGGGGACAGCATGCTCAGGAATTTGATCCGCCTGACGCCGCTGATAGCGCAACCGGGGTTCGCCTCGGCTGCTGCATCGATGACACACTGCAGCAGAACCGCCCCTGGAACGATCGGCCGGCCGGGGAAATGTCCCGGCAGCGACGGGTGCAACGCACTGATTCTCATCGGCCTAGTCATTGAGGCTTGATGCAGGATAGGCGCGGCCGATGGCAAGGTCGGCGGCGGCGGTGTATCCGGGCGCATGGACCTGCCTGCCCTGCCGATCGGCCCCGAAGGCGTAGCTGCACTGATCCCGCATGCTGGAGCCATGCGACTGATCGATCAGGTGGATTCCGCTGCTTCAGAGGAGGTCGTCTGCTCCACGCGCAGCCACCTGTCGGCGGACAATCCATTGCGGGTGAACGGCATAATCCCCGCTGCTGCAGCGATCGAGTATGCGGCCCAAGCGATGGCTGTCCACGCTGCGTTGACCCGAGGCGGGCCGCCGCGTCGCGGCTTTCTGGTCGTCGCTTCCGGCGTGACCTGGACCGCCGACCGGCTGGATGCAACCGACGCTCCCATCCAGATCCGGGCGACCCGGCTCGCCTCGATGGGCAATGGGGCGCAATACGCGTTCCTGGTGTCGGCTGGAACCGCCGTATCCGTATCCGGCACGCTGACGCTTCAGCTCGAAGCCGAGACCTGAACCCTAAAGCCTGAACCCTGGCCTTCGCTCACCCCGACACCCGTCGGGATGAGCCGCAGGCCTCCGCACGGTTGGTCGACTAGGTCTTCGGTCGGCGGAACTTCAAAATGAACTGATCCGTCTTGTGGCGGATCGAAGGGTCGAACACGGTCTTGTCGCGCGGGTCGGCCGGGTTGGCGAGGATCGCGCTATCACCGATGAACTCGAAGCCAGCCGCCAGCACCTCCTTTTTCACCATGTCCGGTTCGATGCGGTGCAGATCAGGGTTCACGCCCGTCCCGGGTTTGGCTGAATGGTCGAGCACGATGTAAAGGCCGCCCGGCTTCAGCGCGTTGAAGACCTGCTTGTTGGCGTTGACCAGATCGAGATTGCGACCAGGATTGTGCATGTCGTGATAGTTCTGGCTGGTCCACACAAGATCGAGCGGCTCGGGCGCCCTGACGGTTACGAAGTCAGTGACCACTACCTCGACATTGGGGTAGTTGGTCTTGTCATTCACGATCGCTTCAAGGACAGGCGGGCGGCCGGGCGCCGGGGCGGCGTTGAAGGCATAGAGCTTGCCGGACGGGCCGATGGCTTTCGAGAACAGGCGGGTCATGTAGCCGCCGCCGGGGATCAGCTCGCCGACCTTTTCGCCGGGTTTGACGCCGGCAAGCGCCAGCATTTCGGTTGGCTTGCGGTTGACGTCGAGATCGCGGTCAGCCTGCGGGCGGGCCGCATCGGCGACCGCAGCGACAATGTTGGCCGAGCTGACCGTGACCGCCGCCTTGGTCTCCCCAGCTGGACCATGCGCGCAAGCTGCAGCGCCAAGTAGAAGCACGAAAGCCAATGAACGCATCAGATCCTCCCAAGATCACGTGTGACCTTCCTCTAGCCGCCTGTAGCTCAAACTGTCGAGCCAATCGTCGCCATCTCGCGTCGGCGTGAATGATGCTGTTCGCGCACGCGCGACCCGCCGCATCCTGTGGATTTGTTGACACTCCGACAGCCGTCGGCCTAGCCTATCGCTGATAGGGGCTGCGCTCGGCTTCGCGCGACACCGCAGGCCCTGTCGCACAGACGCCGAAATGATCGGCGCAGCCCGGGCCATTCGACCGGGTCAGCAGACACTCGGGGAAACAACATGAAACCTTTGCGCCAACTGGTTAGGTCGCTCGGCCTGACGGCCAGCGTCACCGCTTTGGCTGCCGGCGCCGCATTGGCCCAGGCGCCCGCCGCTCCGGCCCATGCGCTCCTGGGAACCAATTGCGATGCACCGCCAACCTATCACTGCCCCGATACCAACTGCGAAAGTGCGGTGGTTACCCAACCCGGCAACAACGTCGAGCCCAAAACCCGTCGCACCTTCTTCCTCGACTGCCCCTCGGGCTACAAGCCGGGCGACAAGGTTAACCTCGTCCTCGCTCTGCACGGCGGCGGTTCCTACGCCAACTGGCAGCGCAACTACTTCCCGATCATGGACGTGAAGGACAAATACAAGCTGGTGATCATCACGCCCGGCTCGCCAACCCGCGTGTGGCAGGCAGAGGACGACGATTACCTCCACAACATCGTCGATGAAGTCGTCGGCACGCTCGGCAAGTCCAATGTCCAGCGCTTCATCCTGGCCGGCCACAGCCAGGGCGGCATGACCTCCAACCGCATCATCTGCACCGACTATTTCAAGGACAAGGTCGACCTCCGCGTCTCGCTCTCCGGCGGGCGGATCGGGCCAACCACGCCGGCTGGCCGCGGCTTCGGCCAGGGCGGCCTGCCGATCTACCAGCAAGTCCCCGGACAGACGCCGCCTCCAACCCCGGCGCGCGCTGGTCCGCCGCCCGGCGCAACCGAAGCAGGTGCTCCGCCTCCCGGCGGCGCGTGTGATTATTCATTCATTTTCTCGAACGGCGAATTCGAGTCGATCCCGGCTGCGACCTCACCGCTGGCCGACAAGTTCGGCTGCGGCGCACGCAAGCAGGAAGAGGATGTCATCGATCCTAAGCCCGGCTACGTTTGGGATGCGACGCGCCAGGATCCCGGTACGGATGGCTGGGGACATTATCCGCGCTCGGGCCGGGCGCAGGTTTATGTCTTCCCGAAATGCAAGGATGGCCGCGT
>JANMWT010000155.1:0-2674 GCA_031394145.1 Alphaproteobacteria bacterium
GGAAGAGGGCACGGGTCCTGCCTTCATGCCGATGACCTTCAGCTCATAGGGCGGGGGGTTCATCCCGCGCATCGGCATCTCGAAGGTCGAGATCGGCCCCGCCGCATCCAGCAGCTGGAAATCGTCGAAGATCAGGAAGGCGACGGAGCGCGCCTTGAGGATGCGGGGCCCATGGGCGGGAGGTGGCATTCGTGGGTCTGGCGTAAAGGGTGGGAACTATGTCATTTCCGCCAGACGCTAGATCGGCGATAACCGTGTCGTCAAGCAACGAGGTGGATCTCCCCCATGCCCGAGAAACAAGCAGACGCGCCGTTCCGCATCGTGTTCGCGATCTATCCCGGCATGACCCATCTCGACTTCACCGGCCCGCATCAGTTCCTCAGCCGAACCCCCAACTCAGAAGTGGTGGTTGCAAGTCCTGCCGGCGGGTCGGTGGAGGCGGACGGCCTCACCTTCGGAAACACGGTGAAGCTGTCGTCCATCGACCGTTGCGACCTGATTTGCGTGCCCGGCGGCATCGTCGCCGCCAAAGTGGCGCAGGATGCAGCTTTCGTCACGGACATCCGCCGGCTGGGCCTTGGCGCGAAGTACGTCACTTCGGTCTGCACCGGCTCGCTCATTCTTGGCGCGGCGGGATTGTTGAAAGGCAAGCACGCGGCGTGTCACTGGGCCTGGCGTGACCTGCTTTCCCTGTTTGGCGCCATTCCGGACGATCGCCGTGTCGCACGTGACGGAAACATCATCACCGGCGGCGGCGTCACGGCGGGAATTGATTTTGCGCTCACCGTGCTGGCCGAGATCGCCGGGGAAGAGACCGCGCAGATGATCCAGCTCGGCCTAGAGTATGCCCCGGCGCCGCCCTTCAACGCCGGCCGGCCGGAAATCGCCCCGCCGGCCATCCGCGCACGGTACGAAGCGTTGCTCCAAAAATCGATGCCGGTCCGGCGCGCCGAGGCGGAGGCGGCGGCCGAAATGACGAGAATGCGCGTCTGACACGCCGCATCGGCAGCGATCGCTTCTAGACTTGCGTTGATCGGCGCCGCCCTGCGGGGCGAAGGCGCGAAGGGCCAGCTCCGCGATACGATCAAAGAGAAGGGTGAGAAGGCGAAGCTCGAGTGTCTGTCGGGCGATTGCGACAGCACCCGGTGCGGAAGCGGCGCGATGTCGCGACGGCTTTGGCGACTGGCGCGCTGTCGCTTGGACGCTGAAAGCTGGTCTTGGCGTAGGGGCATGACGGGCTGGCTGGAGTAAGCAAATCTCCGCGCCAGAGGCTAGCTCGCGATGCAGGCTGCACAGAGGGGAACGCCATGACAGGCTTGGGAATCGCACGGCTTGCGGCAGCGTCGCTGGCGGCGGGTCTGATCTTCGCAAGCGCGGCATCGGCCCAGAAAGCGGGCGGCAGCGGTAGCCCGGGCAGCTTTTCCGGCGCTGGCAATTCGGCGATGCCGACGATCGGTCGCGATGATACCGGCAAGCGCTACAATCAAGGAGTTGAGGCCCTCCAGGCGCAGAACTTCAAGCTCGCCGAGCAGGCCTTCCGCGATGTCCTGCAGGAAGACTCGGCCAATGCGGCGGCGAATTTCATGATGGGGATTACCCAGGTCAGCCTCAAAAACCTTCCGGAGGCGCGCAAATACCTGGAGCTGGCCGCCAAGGAAAACGTCAAGGCGCCCGATCCCAAGGGCCGGCTCGGTTGGGTCGATATCAAGCTCGGCGACATTCCAGCGGCAATGAAACAACGTGAGGAACTCGCCAAGCTCGACAAGGCCTGCAAACAGGCGTGCCCGAGCGCCAAAGCGATCGCCGCCGGGCTCTTGATGATCGACACGGCGCTCCCGCAGAAGCCGTGACGCCTCACCAGCACGTCGAGGCTGAACTCACTGCCTTCGGGCTCTCGCTTCCGGAGACCGACGTCGTGCCTGGCTGGGGCCCCACGCGCTATTTGCGAGTCAAGACCAAGGGCTTCGCCGTGTTCGGCGATAAGGGTGAAGCGGACGATGCGCTGACGATGATCTTCAAATTGCCGATCGCAGCAGAGATGGTGCAGCAGCTCTATTTTGTCCGCACAGGCAGCGGCTGGTTCAAGCAGCACAACTGGGTGATCGCCCATTTTGATCCCGATGACGACATCCTTGCCGAGCTGGATACGCTGAAGGCGTGGTTGAAGCAGAGCTATGTTGCGATGGCGCCAAAAAGGCTGGGGCGAATGGTGGCCGGCGGATCAGGCGATGACTGACTTTCGATCTCCTCAAATCCGCCCTAGAGCGGTTCATGTTTTGGCGGAAGCATATCCGGCTCCGCTGATGTAGTTGCGGCATTCGGCCGGGCTGATGGCCTGCACGATCCTTCCAGTTTCTCGGATGACCGCGTCGATGGTTCGCTGCTGGGCTTTGCGCATGGCCTCCTTGATCTTGGAGAAGGTCTGTTCGATCGGGTTGAGGTCGGGGCTAGAGGCCGGCAGGAACCAGAGCCTGGCTCCGGCTGCGCGGATCAGGCGTCGGACCTCGCGCCCCTTATGGCTGCCCAGATTGTCCATCACGACAATGTCCCCGGGCGTCAGGGTCGGTGCGAGGGCCTGTTCGACCCAGGCGCGGAAGGCCTCGCCGTTGATCGGTCCGTCGAACACACACGGCGCCGCGAACCCGCTGGTGCGCAGCGCCCCCAGGAAGGTGAG
>JANMWT010000195.1:0-4785 GCA_031394145.1 Alphaproteobacteria bacterium
TTCAAGAAGAACCAGGCGATCTTGCCCGGGATACACGATCCAGCAGGCTTGCCGCTTGAAGATATTTTGGGCGTGGACCGGTGCGAAGCCTCGCCCGCGTCCTTGACTTCCCCGCCGGCCCGGACTTTGACAGGCCGATGAAACCGCCCTCCCAGAGACAGCTGCGCGCCGGGGAACTGGTCCGCCATGCGCTGACCGACATCCTCGCCCGCGAAGAATTCGCCGATCCCGACCTGCGCGGGAAATCGATCACCATCACCGAAGTGCGCTGCTCGCCCGATCTCAAGCACGCCACCGCCTTTTGCGCCCCGCTGGGCGGCAAGACCGATGACATGGCCAAGACCGCCGAGGCGCTCAACCGCGCGGCGGGCTTCCTGCGCGGTCGACTGGCGCGCGAGGTCGAGTTGCGCGCCGTGCCGAGCCTGCGCTTTGTTCCTGATGATAGCTATGACGAGGCGCGGCGGATCGACGAACTGCTGGCCTCGCCAGCGGTGCGACGCGATCTGATCGGCGACAAGGAGTAGCCTGTCATGTCCGTCGTGATGATCGCGATCACCGGCGGTTCGGGTTCGGGCAAGACGACGCTCGCCAAGGCGCTACATGCTCGGCTGGGCGAGGTGACCTGCGCTCTGTTGACCGAGGACAATTACTACCTTCCGCGCGATCGTCATTCACCGCCCGTCATCGGCTGGTCGAATGAGCAGATCGAGGCGACGATCAATTTTGACGATCCCGCGTCCAAGGACATGGCGCTTTATCGCGACCATCTGGTGGCGCTGCGCCAGGGGCGCAGCATCGATCAGCCGGTCTATGATTTCGCCGTGCACGACCGCACCGAGGGCGCGGTGCATCGCGTCGATGCGCGGCCCGTCGTGGTGGTCGAGGGCGTACACGTTCTGTCAGATCCCGGTTTCCAGAAACTCTTCGATCTCACGGTCTTCGTCGATACATCCGACGATCTGCGGTTGATCCGGCGCATCCGCCGCGACCGGGTCGAGCGCAGCCGACCGTCCGAGCGGGTGATCCGGCAATACCTGACCTTCGTGCGCGCCTCGCATCAGCGTTTCACGCAGCCAGCCAAGTTCGTCTGCGATCTGGTGGTGGCGGACGAAGGCCAGCCGGCTTTCATCGGCGAGGCCCCCGACGCCATGGCGGTCGACCGCTTGGTTGCGCCGGTGTGGTCACGGCTCGAGGCGATGGGCGTCGCGCGGTGAGGTCGATCCACAGCCTGTGAAGGAACCTCTCCACAGGGTGGGGAAGGTTGGTCGCCGCAAGGGGCGCCATCCGGCCCAGCCGTCCGGCCCACGGGTGAGACGGCCCGTCAGGGGCAGGCTGTTTGCGGCATGGCGGCGGTGCTGACTGTCGGGACGCTTGCTCCGGGGCTCTCGCCTTTGGCGTGATGCTTGGATTCCGCTGCGAACCCTCCCCGCCCGCCCTTTCCGGCAAGACCGCCGCAACGGCCGCGACGTCAAACGCCTGTTCTTCGACCCCTGACGGCGCCTAAGTTCGGGCCTCGCCTGGACATCGGTGATCGAAAAGCAGCGCTTTCTACGTGCGACAGGTTGTCGCTCGCGGGTTTGTGATCTAGGATCTCAATCGAGGCAGACGATGAGCCCAAAGACGTCGGGCCGGCTCTACAAGCCGAGCTGCTTCTCCTCCCCCAGACCGCCGGCTGAGGCCGTTCGAGTTCGCTCGTGCATGGGGTCGCCGTGACCTGCATGCACCGCAACGTAGTGATGCACGTCGCGGACGAGCAGGTGGAGGAAGACCCATGGGTTTTGGTTTCGGACACGCGTCCCACATTCCCGCGTCGACGCACGATAGCGACCGCAGAAAATGCGAATACAGCGCGCTCCAGGGTGCCTTCGTGGTGATGGCGGGCTGTGCGCTGATTGTCGGATTGACCTTCGGCGCGATGGTCGCGCTCACCGGTCCCGACGGCTGGATCACCAAGGCGGCCAACACCGCCCTGCTGGGCGATTCGGGCGCGGTGCTGACGGCTTATTCTTCAAGTCAGGGCCAGCAATAGCCTGACCCGGCTGGCGGCCCGCACCAGGGATCGGTCCAAAGGATCGGTCCGGTAGCCTGGCGCATATAGCCTGGCGCTTCAGCCTGCCGCTTCGGGCGGGGTATCCGGCACGCCGACGACATGGAAGCCGGCGTCGACATGCACCACTTCTCCGGTGGTCGATCGCCCGAGCGGCGAGAGCAGGTAAAGGGCGCAGCCGGCAACCCCCTCCATCGAGGTGTCTTCCTTCAGCAGCGACCATTCGCGGCCGGTGGAGATCAGCGCCTTGCCGCCCTTGATCCCGGCCATCGCCAGGGTCCGCATCGGCCCAGCCGAAATCGCGTTCACGCGGATGCCTTTCTGCCCGAGGTCACGCGCCGCATAGCGCGTCGCCGCCTCGAGGCCGGCCTTGGCGACGCCCATCACGTTGTAAGAGGGCAGCACGCGTTCAGCGCCCAGATAGGTCATGGTCACGATCGATCCCCCCTCATTCATCATCGCGGACGCGCGCTTCGCCGCATCAATGAAGGAGAAGACGGAGATATCCATGGCGCGGCGGAAGCCCTCGCGGCTGGTGTTCTCGACGAAGGATCCCTGCAGCTCCTCCTTGCCGGCAAAGGCGATGGAGTGAACCAGGAAATCGATTGTCCCGAATTTGCCCTTCAGCGCCGTAAAAGCTGCGTCCATCTCCGCGTCATTGGTCACATCGGCGGAGATCATGGTCGACATGCCGATTGATTCGATCAGCGGCCGCACTCGGCGCTCCAGCGCTTCGCCCTGATAGGTGAACGCCATGTCGGCGCCTTGCGCCGCCAGCTGCTGGGCGATGCCCCAGGCGATCGACTTGTCGTTGGCGACCCCCATGATGAGGCCGCGCTTGCCTTTCATCAGGTCGCCTTTGGGGAAGGTCCAGTCGGACATGGCCGATCCTCGCGAGAATTGTTTCAGGCGGGGTAGGGGCGGCCGGCGGCGGCGTCAAGGCAAGGCCGGGAGGGGTTTTGCACTCGACGCCCAGGGCTCTGGAGCAGGCTTATGGGCAGACTTAAGGGCAGGTTTCAGACCTTCGCCACGGCGATCGAGCCATTGGTGCCGCCGAAGCCGAAGGAGTTCGACATCACCAGGTTGATCACCGCGTCGCGGGCTTCCTTGATGATGTTGACCCCGTAGGCCAGGGGGTCGAGGTTGTCGATGTTGATCGAGGGCGCAACGAAGCGCTCCTTCATCATCAGCAAGCTGTAGATCAGCTCATGCACGCCGGCCCCGCCGAGGCAGTGTCCGGTCATCGATTTGGTCGCCGAGATCATCGGCTGGTCGGAGGCCTGCTGGCCGAACACTTCGCGCACCGCTTCGAGTTCCTTGACGTCGCCGACCGGCGTCGATGTCGCGTGCGGGTTCAGATAATCCGGGGCCCGGCCTGCGGTCCGCAGCGCCAGCTTCATGGCGCGCGCCGCGCCTTCGCCAGACGGAGCGACCATGTCGTAGCCATCGGAGGTTGCGCCATACCCGACGATCTCGCCATAGATGGTCGCGCCGCGCTTGCGGGCATGTTCGTATTCTTCCAGCACGACGATGCCGCCGCCGCCGGCGATGACAAAGCCGTCGCGGTCCTTGTCATAGGCGCGCGAAGCGCGTTTGGGCTCGGCGTTGTATTTCGAGGACATGGCGCCCATGCCGTCGAACAGCGAGGACAGGGTCCAGTCGAGCTCTTCGCCGCCGCCGGCAAACATCACGTCCTGCTTGCCCCACTGAATCTGCTCGGACGCCGCGCCGATGCAGTGCAGGGAGGTGGTGCAGGCCGAGGAGATCGAATAGTTGACGCCGAGAATCTTGAACAGCGTGGACAGCGTCGCCGAGGCCGTCGACGACATCGCCTTCGGCACCGCGAACGGCCCAATCCGACGGGTGCCTTTTTCGCGGGTGGCGTCAGCCGCCGCGACGATGGCGCGGGTCGAGGGTCCGCCGGTTCCCACGATCAGGCCGGTGCGCGGGTTGGAGATCGTGTTCTCGCCAAGCCCGGCGGCGGCGATCGCCTGCTGCAGCGCCATGTAGCAATAGGCCGCGCCATCGCCCATGAAGCGCATCGCACGCTTGTCGATGTGGTCGGCGGGATTGACCTTGGGCTTGCCGACGACCTGCGATTTGAAGCCCTTGTCGGCGTACTCCTGCTCGAAGGTGATGCCGGATGCGCCCGTCTTCAGGCTCTCGGTCACTTCCTTGATCGAATCGCCGATAGAGGACACGATGCCCATGCCGGTGATCACCACGCGGCGAAGATCGGGGCCCCGAAAGTCAGAACCGGACATGGACGCGGGCACTCCCTGCTGCGCTGTCTGCTGCGCGCTCTTTTCCAGACTACGCGCGAAACGCCTTAACGGATGTTACTCCACAGCCTTGAACAGGCCAACCTTCAGGTCGTTGGCCTGATAAATCTTTTCGCCATCGAGAAATACCGCCCCATCGGCGATTCCCATGACCAGTTTGGCCCGAATCGCCCGCCGGATGTCGATCTCGTAGCGCACCAGCTTGGCGTCGGGTTTCACCTGGCCGATGAATCTGACCTCGCCAACCCCCAGGGCGCGGCCGCGTCCGGGAGACCCCGACCAGCCCAGCCAGAAGCCGACCAGCTGCCACATCGCGTCCAGTCCCAGGCAGCCGGGCATCACCGGATCGCCGGGGAAATGGCACTGGAAGAACCATAGATCGGGTCGAATATCGAGTTCTGCAACAATATGACCGCGTTTATGGGCGCCGCCATCGACCGTGATCTCGGCGATCCG
>JANMWT010000221.1:0-2007 GCA_031394145.1 Alphaproteobacteria bacterium
CAGCAAGCAGTCGCCGAAACATCGTCAGGCCGCGCGGCGATCCCATGCTGAATTTGCAATTGTGACCGGATAGTCCACACTTGGAGCGCTTCTGAGCATGTGAGGGGTACGCGCGGTGCTTGACGGCGTTTGGACGTTCTTGAGAGACCCGGCCAATCAGGCGACGCTTGGGTGGATCGGCGCGGGCATTGCCGCTGTTGCTGGTGGGTGCTGGGCGGTCATCAGGTTTTTCGCCGGTAAAGGTGACGGCGATCCGCCACCGGCGGTCAGGGCGGACAACAACAGCGTCGCCATTGGCCGCGATAGCTCCGGCTCTATCAACATTGATACGCGCCATTCTGGCACTGGCAAACGGTAGCCCGTGCCGTGTTCGCGTGGTTACGACGCCGGAGAGATAGTAACCCGCGAGTTAGGGGCGGTGTGGCGGTCATCGCCAAAGAGGGAAGCGTTTCGGTAGGCCGTGACAGCTACGGCTCGATCACCAACATCAATGGACTGGACAAGGACGCTGTCGGGCGAATGCTGGACGAGAAACTGTCCAGAATCGCCGAACAGAAGGGCGTTCCTGAACCCCCTTTGCGCTCGGTGCTGGCGAAACTTGGCGCAATGCAGGTGCCCTTGGCGGAGATTCCGGCACGCCTCGACGCTGCCGCCGACGAACTGATTCGCCTGCGCGCCGACCTCGCCAGACTCCGTAATGACCGTCCTGAATTTGCTGCGATTCGAGCTCGCGCGTCGGGCTTGATCGATCAAGGCGAATTCGATGCGGCGCGTGCTGTGTTGCGGGAGGGTCGCGAGGTCGCCCGCGCACTCCGGGAAGAGATAAGCCGGTCGGAAGCCGGGTTTCTCGCAGACGAGGCTCGTATTGACAGATTGCAACTGAACCATGATGCGGCTCGCGCGAAATTCGCGGAGGCCGCCCGGCTCAATCCCGATGATTGCTGGGTATGGATCGAGTTGGGTGATCTTTGGACGCTTCTGGGTTCGCTCGCCGAGGCGGAAACGGCGTTTCGCGCCGCGCGGCGAGCCGCCGCCGAAAACGGAGATGAGCGCGATCTGTCGGTGTCGTTCAACAAGGTTGGCGACGTGCTGGTGGCGCAGGGCAACCTGCCCGAGGCGGAGAAAACCTACCGCGACAGCCTGGCGATCAGAGACCGTCTGGCGAAGTCTGACCCCGGCCACGCGGGGTGGCAGCGCGATCTGTCGGTGTCGTTCAACAAGGTTGGCGACGTGCTGGTGGCGCAGGGCAACCTGCCCGAGGCGCTGAAAACCTACCGCGACAGCCTGGCGATCAGAGACCGTCTGGCGAAGTCTGACCCCGGCAACGCGGGGTGGCAGCGCGATCTGTCGGTGTCGTTCGCCAATCTCGCGGGGGTGTCACGAAAGATGGGTGCCTCCGCCGATGCGCTCAGCGCATTTCGGCAGGGGCGGGCGATCATCGTGCGCATGACTAATCTGTCGCCGGACAACGCGGTTTGGAAAAATGACCTCGCCTGGTTCGATGAGCAGATCAAACAAATGCAATAGTTGCATATATTAAGAATTACGCAGCACTCGGCGGCTCATGGTTTTCCAAAGGGTTCCCTGTTGCAAAACTCCGGTGTATATTCGCGGCGAGAATCGGCCGCTCAGGACCGAGGGCATAAGGATTTCCAATCATGCCGACCGGCCGATGATTTACGGCTATGGTGTCGTCGCTCATCCTATCGTTAATGCCAGAACGATGATTGACTTTCAGATACTCTATACTCGGACTGATTGGAGCGATCCGGCGATTATGGAGCGACTGAAAAGGGCTGAGAAATGCGAGGTTCTTGTGCCGCAGAAAATCCCGCTCGACCACATAGGGAACATGCCCAATGGCTGAACGCCCGATCTTCGTTCCTGATGAGGACGCGCCCGGCTTGGTGCGCGAAATCCCATTCAGCATTGCATGGGCTGGCGGCTTCGCGCCTGTGCAGAAGAAGAAGAATGTGAAGGCGCTGCATGAGGCGGCGGCCGTGCGTG
>JANMWT010000227.1:0-3588 GCA_031394145.1 Alphaproteobacteria bacterium
GATAATTATGGGTTTGCCACGAAAATCCTCGCCGCCTCGATCCGCACGGCCAACCATGTCAAGGACGCGGCCCTTGCCGGCGCCGATTGCGCCACGATCCCCGCCAAGACCTTCGCCGCTCTCTACAAGCACATTCTGACCGATGCTGGGGTCGAGGCCTTCTTGAAGGACTGGAAGTCGACTGGCCAGTCGATCCTCTGATCTGCCGGACCCAGCCCTGCCCAGACCTGCCTAGCCCGGCGCAGCCCGTAACGCGCGAATTCGGCCGTCAGCCCTCGCCCGATGTGGCAATGCCCCGGAACGCCGCGGTTTCCCTTAGCCCGAGGCGCCCAATCGGTTTGAGTTGGCGGCAAATTCATTCTATCGCTCACGCGTAACGAGTGCGGGGAATCGCTTGACCAAGTGGGTGCTGATCGTCGCCGGCGGCCTTTGGCCGCTGATCGCGGCAATGGGCGGTCAGGGCTATTCGCCGCTTATCACCATCGGCGGACTGCTCTGCGTCTGGGGCGCCGCGCCACGGATGAAGCTGCGGCTTTACATGATCGTCCTGCTGGCGGCGCTGGAATTCATCGCTGCATCCGCACGCTGGTCGCCGCGACCGATTAGCGTCATCGACCTTGATCTTGCGCACGGGTCGATCGCCATCCGGCTCGAAGTGTTGCGCCTCGGTTCGGTGTTGCTGTGGGGCGGGGTGCTGATGGAGGCGGCGCGAACGCTGTCGCCGAAGGATGCACAGTTGGTGGTAAGGGTCGCAACCGTCGGCGTGTTCGTCCAGGTGGTCTTCGTTGCGCTGCTCGCGATCTTCGAGAAGAGCGCGCTGGCCTTCTTCTACCCGAAGGGCAATTTCGACGAGGGCGTGCAAAACATCTCACGCAACAGCCTGCAGCTGGCGCTGGCCGCGCCGCTGCTGATCGTCGGGCTGGGCCGATCGATGACCTTCACACGCGCGCTCGCTGTCGAGATCACGGTCTTCCTCGCGGTTGCAGCTGTCCTGGTGGCGCGCGGCGTCGACGCGGGTATCGTGTCGGTCGCCGTCGGCCTCGGTTGCGTCGCTGTTGTCCGCTTGTTTCCGCGATCCGGCTTCCGGATTCTCGGGACTCTGCTGGCGTCGATCGTCATCTCCGCGCCGCTCACATTCGGCTGGCTGACCCGGGTCACCAACCATCCGCAGATCACTGACAGTGCAACCTGGCGGTTGGCGATCTGGACGCGCGTGCTCCGCATTGTCCACGAGAACCCGATCTTCGGCGCCGGCCTTGGGGTGCTGCGTACCGTCAAGGACCGGATCCCGGATGGCCCAGAGAAAGGCCAGCTCCTGGTGCCGAACCACTCCCACAACATGGTGCTGCAGCTGTGGGCTGAAACCGGCGCGATTGGCGCGACGCTGGTCGCCCTCACCTTCCTCTGTGTCGGCTTCCGGCTTCCCCGACCGGACAAGCTGGGCGTTTCCGGATATCTCGCGGCGGCGCTCGGCGGCGGGTATATGAGCGTCTGCCTCGTCTCCTTCGACCTGTGGAACGAGCTGTGGTGGGCCGGCGCAGCCTTCCTTGCGGTGTTCTCGACCGTGATCTGGCGGCTGGAGACGGTCGGGGCGTTGGCCGACGGCCGGAAGTCGCCGCAGCTCCTGCTGGCGGGGGAGGCCGAGGAGCTGGGAGAACCGGAGATGTTCGACGGGTCCGGCGAACGTCTGACGGGCCAAGCCGTCAACTAGACAACCGGCCCGCGTCGTAGACTCGCAGCACTTCCGAGAACGCCAGGAAGACGTGATACAGCGTCGAGGCTGGGATCGTGTCGGCGCCTGGCTTTCCACTTGCGTCGAAGGCGTCGATCCAGGTTCCGGTCGGTCGATGCGCCAGATAGCGCTCGAGCAGGAGCTGGCAGCTCGTGTTCAGAACGGGGACGGGATCAGTTCCGTCGAGATCCTGCAGGGCGATCGCCGCTTTTATGCGTTCGCAATTCGGCCAGGTCCGTGAGCCGCGATCGGCCGGCGCGCCGTCATCCCGCACAACGTTGTAGGTCGCCGCCGACGCTGGATCGACCCCATGCGCTTCAGCGAATTTGACCGCCGCCCGGATTTCGGCAGCGAGATCCATGCCAAGATGGCGGCGGCAGGAATTGAGGATCCATGCCCATTCGAACTGGTGGCCGGGTTCGACATGACGTCCGGTTTCACCGAGCGCCCGGGCAAGATCGTCGGTGAAGAATTCGCCGAGGGTGCCCGATTTGAGGTCGAAGAACTTCGTCTGGAAAAGACCCGCAAGTTCGCGCGCTCCATCCTCGAAGCGTTTCTCGCCCGTCGCCTCGTAAGCGGCGAGCATCGCTTCGGTGAGATGCATGTGCGGGTTTTGCTGGCGCCATCTGGTCGGCGGCAGCTCGTTCTGGAAACCGAGGCCGGATGGATGGCGCATGTGCGTCTCAGCGAAGTCGAGCGTACGATGCAGCCAGTCGCGCGCTGATTGATCGCCCGTCGCCTTGTGGAACCAGGCGAAGGCAAACAGGCAGAAGGCGATGTCATAAAGGTCAGGCGTCGGATCGAGGGGTGCGCCCTGGCGCGTCAACCTCCGGGCAAAACCCTTGTCCGACCCGTTCCAGGTTTTGGTGGCGAGGAAGTCGAAGCCATGGCGCGCAAGCTCTGCGCCTTGCGAGAACCCGAGGACATGCGCGTGCGAGAAGACATAGATCTGCCGAGCCGTGACGCGCGTGCGTTTGAAGGCGGCGGCCGCGTCGCGGCCGTCCAGCGTCATCTGCTCGACATAGCCGCCATGGACACGGTCGAGCCCATATTCAGCCCACCAGGGGAGGGCGGCCTCGAACATCCAACGGTGGATGGCGTCGCGATAGCGGAACGGCAAGGCAGAAAACTCCAAGGCAGAAACTCCGGGCGCACCTGCAGTCGGGCGCATCCGGCAACATAGCGTGCGGCGAGGCCGGGTCGAGGCGAAACTGTGTGGCGCGAGCCCGCGGCTTGTGCGAAATCACGCCCATGGCAGATCCATCCCACAACGCCGTGTTCTTCGATCGCGATGGTACGCTCAATGTCGATCTCGATTACGTCTATCGCCCCGGCGACCTGCGCTGGCAGCCTGGCGCCATCGCGGCGGTGCGGCTGGTCAATGACCTCGGGGCGAAGGCGATCGTCATTACCAACCAGTCAGGCGTGGCGCGGGGCCTGTTCACCGAGACCGATGTTGCGCGTTTCCATGAGCGGATGAGCGAGGACCTCGCCGCGGCAGGTGCCCGGATCGAGGCATGGTATGCCTGCTATCATCTGAAGGATGCGCCGGTTGCAGCCTATGCGCATCCCGACCATCCCGACCGCAAGCCCAACCCGGGAATGTTGTTGCGCGCCCTTGTCGATCATGGCCTCGATCCCGATCGCTGCCTGATGGTCGGCGACAAGCCGCGTGACATCGAAGCGGGGCGGAGGGCCGGCGTGCGCGGCGTGCTCTATGGCGGCGGACGGCTGGACGTCTGCGTCGGGCAAGCGCTGGGTCTCAGCGATTAGGCCTGATACCAACGGCCCTAACCACTGACACGCGCCCATTCGCGGGCTGTGATTGAGGTTACGGCCGCGGGGTTGTTGGCGAA
>JANMWT010000261.1:0-27954 GCA_031394145.1 Alphaproteobacteria bacterium
TGGCTTTCAGCAGCGCGGCGATCTTGCCCTTGCCGTCTGCGAACAGGGCGGCGTCCTTGCCCTTGTCGAAGGGTGCGCCGGTGGTGACTTTTTTCGCCTCGTCCGTCGCTTTGGCGTACATGAACCGGGGCATGCGGATGCCCAGTGCAGCGGAGGCCTTTGCGCCGACGATGTCCTGGTCCAACGCCGTGGCGATGAGGCCGACGCGAGCGATATAGGCCTCCATATCCTTCTTCTCATCGACCCGGTGCTGGGTGATCAGGAATTGCGGCAGGCCGGTGTGGTCGCCGCCGAGCTCTCCGGCGAGATAGGGATAGCGCCGGAACTGGTTGGCTTTCTCGTCCTGCTCAAGCGAATAAGCCCAGACCTCAAAGGAGGTGCGTCCCTCCTCATCAAGTCTGGCCGGATCAAATTTGGCCTTCATGTCAGCGATGCTCTGGCGGCGCCAGGCCAGTTCCTTGTCGGCGCCAGCATCCGAGCGATCGTCGAGCTTGTCGTATTGATCTTTGCGGCCCTGGCCGGTGAGGCTTTCGGGGCTCAGCTGCAGCGACTTCTCATATTCGGCGTCAAGAAAGACGGTGAGGTCCTTGCTGGTCTGGGCGATCGCCTCCGGAGTGATCGCCGGTGTCTTGTCCGCCGACTTGGCCGGGCTGCAGGCCACGAGAATAGCAAATGCACTCGCCGCAAAAATCCTTCGCATGCCCCGCCTCCACAGCCTGCGGCGTTCGCGTTCGAACACCGGGTCCATAACGTGATTGCCACAGTGGCGCGGCCAGCGCCAGCATTGGACCGTTTTTGATCAAGTCGCGCTCACGTCTTTGCGGGCGCAGTGGGTGCAGTGGCTGCAGCGGGTGCAGTGGGTGCAGCCTTCTGCGTGCTGATCCAGGTTTTCACCCGCGTCTCGAAGACTGACAACGGCAGAGATCCTGCGCCCACCACCATGTCGTGGAAACCCTTGATGTCGAACTTGCGGCCCAGTTCCTTTTCCGCTTCAGCGCGCAGGCGCAGGATGGTGAGCTGACCGATCTTGTAGGCACAGGCCTGACCAGGATTGATCAGAAAACGCCGCACCTCGGCGTTGATCTTGGAGTCAGGTTCGGACGTGTTGTCCTTTGCATACTTGACCGCCTCATCTTCGGTCCAGCCCATGGCGTGGAGGCCGGTGTCGACGACCAGGCGAACCGCCCGCCACAGCTCGCCATCCAGGCGGGCGTAGTCGGCATAGACGTCAGGATAGACGCCCATCTCCTTGCACAATCCCTCTGAGTAGAGGCCCCAGCCTTCAGAATAGGCGGCATAGCCATAGGCGGTCCGGAACTTCGGCGCGCCGGTCTGGCGCACCATGATGTCGCCCTGCAAAAGATGACCCGGCACGCCCTCGTGACACATCAGGTCCTGGATTTCCGGTTTCAGGAAACCGTTCGGCGTGAGCAAGTGGACATAGACGACGCCGGGTTTCGAGCCATCCGGTGTGGCGCGCGAGGCATGGGCCGCCCCGCCGGGAATTTCGCTGTAGGCCGGCTCGCGCTGCACGACCATGTCGTACTTGGGCGGGTTGCCGAAAAAGTCTGGGACCTTGGCGCGCGCCGTCTGCACCGCGGCATTGGCGAGCCTCAGATATTCTGCGCGCCCGGCGTCGGTCGGCGGAAGGACAAGGTCCTTCTTCTTCGCGCGATCGCGGAGAAAGGCCGCGCGATCCTTAAACCCTGCGCTCTGGGCGAGCTTGTCCATCTCGCCATGGATGCGATCGACTTCCGACAGGCCGAGCTTATGAATCGCCTCGGCGGTCATGTCGGTCGTGGTCTGGTCGTAGAGCGCCTCGGCATACCAGTTGAGGCCGTCGGGCAGCGTCACTGCGCCGACCTTGCCGGAGGGCGCCTGGCGCATGTCGGCCTTGGCCCAGGCGATCAACCGTTCATAGCCGGGCTTCATCCCCTCGATCATCGCCTTGCGCGCGCCCTCGGTGAGCGCCTTGGCCTGATCGGGCGTGGCTTTGCCATCCTTGACCAGCTTGTCGATCTTCGCGGTAGCATCGGCCCACAGCGCCGAAGCTGGACCCTTGGCGTCAAACGGCTGGCCCGAGATCAACTTCTGGCTTTCGGCGATGACCCGCTCGTACTGGAATTTCGGCATGCGGATCTTGTCGCCAGCGGCCGCCTTCGCCTTCTCGACCGATTGATCCATGATCCGGCCGAGCTGGGCGAGGCGCGAGTTGTAAGCCTCCATGTCGGAGACCTCGCTGACGCGATGAAAGGAGATCAGGAAACTCGGCCGTTCACTATGCGTTGCCGACCGGCCGAAGACATAGGCCTGGCGACGGTATTTCTGCGCCCTCTCCGCCCGGTCCAGCTCCATCGCCCAGATGTCGTCGTTCATCTGCCCGTCGCTGTTGAGCTTGGAGCGGTCGAACTGAGCCTTCATGTCGGCGACCGACTTGCGTCGCCAGTCCAGCATCCTGTCCTGCTGGGCCTCGGAGTAGTCGTTCATCTTGTCGTAGTTGTCTTTCCGGCCAAGCTGGGTTGCCCGCTCGGGATTGAGCGCCAGCTCCTTTTCGAACTCCGCGTCGAGATAGGTCGTGAGCCGGGCGGTCTCGGCGGCGAGCGTGTCGACTCTGGCGATTTCCGCCGTCGGCGGCTTGGCCGGAGTGCAGGCTGCAGCAACAGCAAAGGAAAAGGCTATGCTCGCAAACAGTTTTTGCATGACGACCCCTCGCCTCGGAAATCCCATCCGGACCTCCAGAATCTAGCCTGATGTCCTCACCTGGTCCAATGGGCTTTTCCGAAGCGCGATCCGAGCCTAGAGGTGGCTCAGGAAACGCGCGCGCAGCAGGGAAACTGAAAATGAATCGCTTCACGGGCAAGTCGGTGATCGTCACGGGCGCCGCCTCGGGCATCGGCCGCGCCTCGGCTATCCGTTTTGCGGGCGAAGGGGCCAGGGTCATCGCCGCGGACAAGTCCCCCAACGTCAACGAGACGGTGGCGATGATCCGCAAGTCTGGCGGAACCGCCGAGGCGCTGGAGATGGACGCCGGCAAAGCCGCGGATGTGCAAAAGCTGATCGACCTTGCGGTCAAGACCAATGGTCGCCTCGACGTGATCTACGCCAACGCCGGCATCTCCGGGGGCACACCCAACATCTTCGAGCAGACCGAAGAACAATGGCACGCCATTCTCCAGGTCAACTTGATCGGTCCAATGTTGGCAATCCAGATCGGCGCGCCGATTATGATCAAGCAGGGCGGCGGCGCCATTGTCTGCACCGCCAGCGTCGCCGGTCTGCGCCACGGCGCGGGCTCTCCGGCTTACTCGGCCTCCAAGGCTGGGGTCATCAGTCTCGTTTCGTTGGCGGCCAACAACCTTGCCGGCTCAAATGTTCGCGTCAATGGCATCTGCCCCGGCCTAATCGAGACCGGCATGACCAAGCCGGTGTTCGATCGCGCCAAGGAACGCGGCACCGAAGATCGGATCGGCCAGCTCAACGCCTTGCGCCGGCCAGGCCAGCCCGACGAGATCGCCAAGGTGGCCTTGTTCCTCGCTTCCGACGACGCCAGCTATGTCAACGGGCAGGTGCTGCCGGTTGACGGGGGTCTGTCCTCCTCATTGCCCGTGGTCCCGCCCCGGCCCAGATAGGAGTTGCGATGCCTGCAATCGAAGATGTTGAATCCTTCATCGCCCGCGTCGAGAGGCTAGATCATCTCGGAGCGATCGAGGACTTCTACCATGCCGACGCGACCATGCAGGAAAACCTCGGTGCGGTGCGCAGCGGTATTACAGCGCTCGTCGCCAACGAACAGGCGGCGCTGAAGCGCATGGGCGGTGCGCCCGCCAGCAAGTGCCAGCGCTTCGCCATCCAGGGCGATATGGTCTTCATCAACTGGACATTCGAGATGCGCGGCAGGGACGGCGAGACCCGCACGCTCGACGAGGTCGCTGTCCAGACCTGGAAAGGCGATCGCATTCAATCCGAGCGTTTCTATTATGACCCGGCGCTGATCAAGTGACGCTGGTGAAGTGACGCGGGGGATCGCGCGGGTTTGATGCTGAAACACCTGCCCAACACACTGACGCTGGCTCGGCTCTTCCTCGCGCCGATCATCGCCTGGGCCGTCTGGCAAACCAACCGGCCGGGCGGTGATGACAGCGCGCACGTCTGGGCTGTCGCGGCGGCTGTCCTGTTTGTTGTCGCCGCCCTGACCGATCTGTTCGATGGCATGGCGGCGCGCGCCTTCGACGCCGATTCGAAATTTGGCCGGATGATCGACCCGATCGCCGACAAGGCGCTGGTCGGCTTGCCGCTGATCGCGCTCGCTTGCGGCTTCTATCTGAGAGGCATGTCGTACTGGCTTCCGGTTGCCGTCTCCGTCGCCGTGATCGTCGGTCGCGATCTTGTTATGACCTACGTCCGTTTGTCGGCCACCGATGGCGAAGGACCCAAAGTTTCAAAGCTCGCGAAATGGAAGACTGCGCTGGAGTTGATCGTCGTCGGGGCGGGCGTGCTGTTTCCGCTGATCCCGAAAGTCCCTGGCGACCAGGTCTTAACTGGCAACCTCACGCTCACACTGCTTGTCTGGATGGCCCTCCTGGTGATCGCCGCCGGCCTCTCGGCCTATACGGCGGTCCGGTATTTTATCGCCAGATGAGCCCCAGCACGCACGCCAGAACGAGACTGGCCGCGCCAGTGGGGGAACCGGCGCGGCCTACTCGGCGAGAGTGCGGGAGGGGATATCGCAGCCCTCGCATCAAGAGCCTGGGTAATGGCGGGAGAAGCAGCACGAACCATCGCTCTTGAGTGCTAATAAACCATCGTCCGATGAACGACCGGTTAATTCCCAAGGCCATTCTGGCAACCTGTGTGATCTTCTTTAGTGGCACCAAAGGCGCGTGGACCTCAGCGCAACAGGTGCGCCCGGGTCAGCCGCGCAACCGATCGCGAACGGCAGTTTAGGTCACAACGCCGGATGCTGAATACGCTTCGTTTTCAATCCGCCAGATCGGCAAGTTGACCGCGCAGCATCTGCAGGACACCGGAAAAATCCTTGCCGCCATATCCGAGGCGGTCAAACAGCGCATAGACCGCCTCGGCCTGAGCGCCGAGCGGGGTTGCAGCGCCGGCCTTGGCGGCAGCCTCCTGGGCCAGCTTGAGGTCCTTCAACATCATCGCGGCGGCAAATCCCCCCTTATACCTGCGATCCGAAGCCGTCACCGGGCCGACGCCCGGCCAAGGCGCATAGGTCGAGAGCGACCAGCATTGGCCCGAGGACTTGGAGGCGATCTCGAAAAACCTGTCTGGCGCGAGACCGAGTTGCTCGGCCAGTGCGAAAGCCTCGCACGTGCCGATCATCGAAATCCCGAGCAGCATATTATTGCAGATCTTGGCCGCCTGCCCGGCGCCCTGATCGCCAGCGCGAATGGTCACACGGCTCATCGGCTTCAGCGCGTCTTCGACAGCTGCAAAGTCCCGCTCATCGCACCCGACCATGAAGGCGAGCGTGCCGGCGTCGGCCGCGGTCGTCCCGCCGGAGACTGGCGCATCAGCAAAACGGAAGCCGGCCGCCTTGGCCTGTTTCGCCACGGCGCGCGCGCTTTCGACATCGATGGTGGAGCAGTCGACCAGCAGCGCTGATTTCGGCGCATGAGGAATGATATGCTCGTCATAGACTTTGCGGACATGGGGACCGGCCGGCAGCATGGTGATGACGGCGTCGGCGCCCTCGACCGCCTTGGCGACGCTCGAGGCGGCAAGGGCGCCGGCTTTCACCGCATTCTTCACCGCGAGTTCAGCAAGGTCGAATGCCTGCACTTCGCGCCCGCCAGCCACCTGCCGGGCGGCCATGCCGCCGCCCATATTGCCAAGGCCGATGAAAGCGATGCGGTTCATTGTGCGTATCCTCCGTTCAAGACAAGTGGCCGATCAAGTCATGCGGCGTCAGTTCACCCGCCAAACCCACGCGCCATGGCGGCCGCGAAAATCGGCAGCAGAGCAAACAGGACCATCTCGGCCCACAGCAGGCGCCGCACCAGACCGATCCGGCCGGCCGACGGCAGCGCACCGGCATCCAGCTTGATCGCGCGTTTCCATTTGATGATCTCGATGGTCGGCCAGATCGAGAGGAGGCCGATCGCGATGAAGGCGCCGATCTTCGCGTGGAACATCAGGTTATGCGAATAATACGCCCAGCCCTTGGTCGCAAAAATGGCGCGACTGAAGCCGACGACCAGGATCACTCCGGCAAGCAGGCCATACCAGATATCGATGCCAGCAATACGCCGAATGTCGCCTCCGCCCATGTCCTTGCGGATCAACAAAAGCTCGGCGACGAGGACGCCGAACAAGGCGAAGATCGACAGGTGATGCAGGATCGCAAGAACCAGATCCAGCGTCGCGGCATCCATCGTTCACTCTCCCTTGCCGCCGATTGGCGACGCCCTACCTCATCGTCGGAATGACGAAGCTCGAATCTCCCTGTTCGCCCTCCGGCCAACGGGCAGTCACGGTCTTCACCTTGGTCCAGAACTTTACCCCCTCCATGCCGTGCTGGTTGGTGTCGCCGAAGGCCGAGCGCTTCCAGCCGCCGAAGGTGTGATAGGCCACCGGCACCGGGATCGGCACGTTGATGCCGACCATGCCGACATTGACCTTGGATGCGAACTCCCGCGCCGCACGGCCATTGCGCGTGAAGATCGCAACGCCATTGCCGTATTGATGCTTGCTCGGCAGGTCGATCGCCTCTTCCAGCGTCTCGGCCCGGACCATCTGCAGCACCGGCCCAAAGATTTCTTCGTGATAGGTGCGCATGCCCGGCTTCACCTTGTCGAACAAGGAGGGACCGATGAAGAAGCCCTTCTCGTAGCCCTGCATCTTGAAGCCGCGGCCATCGACGACCAGTTCGGCGCCCTCGTCCTTGCCCATCTGGATGTAGTCCGAGATCTTCTGGCGGTGGGCGGCGGAAACGACGGGACCATACTGCGCGGCCGCGTCGGTCGACACGCCGACTTTCAGGGTTTCGATTTCCGCGACCATCCGTTCGCGCAACTCATCGGCCGTCTTCTTGCCCACCGGAACCACCACCGGCAGCGCCATGCAGCGCTCGCCAGCCGACCCGAAGGCGGCGCCGGAAAGATCCTTCACCACCTGGTCCATGTCGGCGTCCGGCAGCACGATGCCATGGTTCTTGGCCCCGCCCATCGCCTGGACCCGTTTTCCATTCGCAGCGCCGGTTTGGTAGATGTACGAGGCGATGTCCGAGGAGCCGACGAAGCTGACGGCGCGAATCTCGGGGTTTGCCAGGATCGCATCGACGGCGACTTTGTCGCCGTGCACGACGTTGAGCACCCCCGTCACGTCGACGCCCGCCGCCGCGCCAGCCTCCATGAACAGCTCAGCCAGGCGCACCGGCACGCTCGGATCCTTCTCGGACGGCTTCAGGAGGAAGGTGTTGCCCACGGCGATGGCGACGCCGAACATCCACATCGGGATCATCGCCGGGAAGTTGAACGGGGTGATCCCGGCGACGACGCCGAGCGGTTGGCGCATCGAATAGACGTCGATGCCCGGGCCGGCGCCCTCAGTGTATTCTCCCTTCAGAGCATGCGGGATCCCGCAGGCAAACTCGATCACTTCAAGGCCGCGCTGCACGTCGCCTTTCGAATCTGCGACCACCTTGCCATGCTCAGACGACAGCATTTCGGCGAGCTTCGCCATGTTGGCCTCGACCAACCGCTTGAACTCGAACATCACGCGCGCCCGACGCTGCGGGTTCACCGCCGACCAGAGAAGCTGAGCCTTTGCTGCGACCTGGACGGCGGCATCGACATCCGCCGCGGAGGAAAAGCCGACCTTGGCTTGCACCTCGCCGGTGTTCGGATTGAAGACGTCCCCCTCGCGCCCGGATGTCGCTTTGGCCGGCTTGCCAGCAACAAAACCTTCGATGCGTCTGGTCATACGAAACTCCCTGTTGCGAAGCGTGATAGCGCCGCCCGCTTGACCCGACCAGCCAAAACAGGCGACGTCGCGTCATCATGAAATCTGCCCCCTCCCCGATCCCGGCAAAAAGCGCTGTGACCTTCCGCTTGCCGCGCCGGCCTCTCGCAGTTGTGTTCGATCTGGACGGGACGCTGATCGACAGCGAAGCGCTGGTTCTCGATGCCTACATGGCCGCAGCCGCCCAACATCGCGTCCCGTTCACCCACGACCAGTTTCTTTCACTTGTCGGCCAGCACCGCGCCGCCAGTGAGCAGAAAATGCGAGACTATTTCGGACCCGATTTCCCACTCGAGAGCTTCTATGCCGGCGTCAGCGCCTATATTGGCGACGATCACGCGCCACTGAAACCCGGCGCGCTGGAGCTGCTCGACGCGCTCGAGGCTGCAGGCACGCCCTTCGCCCTCGCGACATCCTCGGGGCGAGGCTGGGTCGACAAACACTTCAAGGCCCACCGGCTCGGCCGCCGCTTCCATGCCGTGGTCACGCGCGACGACGTCGCCAACGGCAAACCCCACCCCGAGCCTTACATCAAGGCTGCGACCGCTCTTGGTCATCCGCCCGCCAGCATTCTCGCGGTTGAGGACAGTCCCACTGGCGTCCGCGCTGCTCATGCGGCCGGCCTGATGACCGTGATGGCGCCTGATCTCATCCAACCCGACGCGGAAACCCGCCAGCTGGCGCTGGTCGTCGTCAACTCGCTGGATGAGGTTCGTGCGATGCTGGCGAACTAGAGACCCATCTGTCGGCTGGCGAGATCCTTCATGATCTCCTCGGCGCCGCCGCCAATCGCGTTCACCTTCACCTCGCGATAGATTCGCTCGACCTTGGCGCCGCGCATGAAGCCGGCGCCGCCAAAAATCTGGACCGCCTCCGAGGCGCAATAGGCCATGGTCTGGGTCGCCTGGTTCTTCATCATGCAGATTTCGGCAACCGGGCTTTCACCCCGCTCCAGCCGCCACGCCAGCATTTCCAGCATCGACTGGGTCGCCACCACACGTTGCATCATGTCCACCAGCTTGTGACGGATGACCTGGTGATGAGACAATGCCTGCCCGAATGTCTGGCGTTGCCGGGCGTAGGCGATCGCTTCCTCCACGCAGACGCGCGCAAATGCCGTGCACGACGCAGCCATGCCGACGCGCTCCGAGTTGAAATTGCGCATGATGATGCGGAAGCCCTGTCCTTCTTCGCCGATAAGGTTGTTCGCCGGCACGCGGCAATCATCGAAGTGCAGGGTCGCCGTGTCCGACGCCCACCAGCCCATTTTTTTCAACGACGTCCGAGACAAGCCCGGCGCCCCGCCCTCGATCAGGAGCAGACTGACGCCAGCCGCGCCCGGCCCGCCTGTCCGCACGGCGACCGTGAGATAGTCGGCCCGCATGCCCGAGGTAATGAAGGTCTTCTCGCCGTTGACGAGGTAATCATCGCCTTCGCGTCGAGCCGAGGTGCACAGGCTGGCGACGTCCGAGCCGCCACCAGGCTCGGTGATCGCCAACGCCGATATCTTCTGGCCGGAGAGAATCTGCGGTAGCACTCGCGCCTTCACTTCGGGCCGGGCGGCGAGCGCGATCGGCGGCGCGCCGATGCCATGGCTCATGAGGCTTGCGCTGATCCCGCCCGCTCCTGCCCGCGCCAGTTCCTGTGAGGCGACGATCCGCATGAACTGATCAGCTGCAACGCCTCCGAATTCCTCGGGAAATCCCATGCCCAGAAGCCCGATCGCGGCTGCCTTGGCGTAGAGCTCTCGCGGAAACGCTCCAGCCTCGTCCCACTCGGTCGCATGGGGCTCGATCTCTTTGGCTACGAAGCGTCGCACCACCTGGCGAAAGCTCTCGTGCTCGGCGGTGTAGAAGGGGCTTTGAACGGCGGCTTGCTTTTCCATGTCGCGTCAGACCTGTGTTGCACTGGCATCCTTGATAGGCTTCAAAGTCCGATATCGGAATGGACACGAGGACCTCCCATGAAAACCCGGGCCGCCGTCGCTTTTGAGGCCAAAAAGCCGCTTGAGATCGTCGAGCTGGATCTCGAAGGTCCAAGGGCCGGCGAGGTTCTGGTGGAGATCATGGCCACCGGCATCTGTCACACTGACGCCTACACGCTCGACGGTTTTGATTCGGAAGGCATCTTCCCGAGCATCCTTGGACATGAAGGCGCAGGGATTGTACGCGAGATCGGTTTCGGCGTGACCTCGGTCCAAGTCGGCGACCATGTCATCCCGCTTTACACGCCCGAATGTCGCCAATGCAAAAGCTGCCTGTCGCAGAAGACCAATCTCTGCACCTCGATCCGCGCCACGCAGGGCAAGGGCCTGATGCCGGACGGCACCTCGCGTTTCAGCTATCAGGGCAAGCCCGTCTATCACTACATGGGCTGCTCGACGTTTTCGAACCACACCGTGCTTCCCGAGATCGCGGTCGCGAAAATCCGCAAGGACGCGCCGTTCGACAAGGCCTGCTACATCGGCTGCGGCGTGACGACAGGCATCGGCGCGGTGGTGAAGACCGCCAAAGTCGAACCCGGCGCCAATTGCATCGTCTTTGGCCTGGGCGGCATCGGCCTCAACGTATTGCAGGGCCTGCGCATGGTCGGGGCCGACAAGATCATCGGCGTCGACATCAACCCAGCACGCAAGGAATGGGGCGAGCGTTTCGGCATGACGCATTTTGTGAACCCGAAGCAGGTTTCGGGCGATCTGGTCCAGCACCTCGTGACGCTCACCGATGGCGGCGCCGACTACACCTTCGATTGCACCGGAAACACCGCGGTGATGCGCCAGGCGCTGGAAGCATGTCATCGCGGCTGGGGGACCTCGATTATCATCGGCGTTGCTGAAGCCGGAAAAGAGATCGCCACACGGCCCTTCCAGCTGGTCACTGGGCGGATCTGGAAGGGCTCGGCATTCGGCGGCGCACGCGGTCGCACCGACGTGCCGAAGATCGTCGACTGGTACATGAGCGGCAAGATCGAGATCGACCCGATGATCACTCACACGCTGAAGCTTGAGGACATCAACAAGGGCTTCGACCTCATGAATGCAGGCGAAAGCATTCGCAGCGTGGTGGTCTATTAAGATCGAGCTAAGCGGGAGAGACGGCGTGAGTGAGTGGTATGCTCGGCCCATCCTGTGCGTCGCCGACATCGAGCGGTCGGCCGCTTTCTTTGTGAACAAGCTTGGCTTCACGGAAAGCTGGCGCCACGTCGAGAACGGCAAGGCCCTGGTGGTTCAGGTCGAACGAACCGGTTGCCAGCTCATTCTCTCCTGCCAGTGGCCGGACCGGGTTGGCCAATCCCTGATCTTCATCTCGCTCGACCCGCCGGTGCTGGATGCGGCTCGCGTCGCTTTCGAGGCGAAGGGCGTTGATGTGAAGGATGGACACTGGGGCTATCGCCTGATGGTTGTCGACGATCCGGACGGTAACCAGCTTTTCTTCAACTACCCTGCCGATGCTTCCTGATCACAACATCAAGAAGCCCGATGAGCGCCAACTCGATGAGCGCCAACGGGAAACGTCCCTGAACCGCTATTGTCGTCGTGGACGCCATCACCGACGCCAGGTCCACCGGTTAATGCGGGTTTACCCCTGAACCCGCCGATCCGACGCGTGGCTCGCTCAAAAGTTTGGCCGCACCGTAGGCGCGCATTAAGAGTAATCGGGGATACAGGTTAGCGGAAATCCGGTGGAATAAGGCCGATGAGCTACGATCTGGTCGTGTTCGAGCCTGACGCGGCGCCGGCCGACCGCAATGGATTCCTCACCTGGTACACCGAGGCTGCGCAACTGGGCGATGGCAAGCTCGCTTGCAATCCAACCGCGACCGCTCCGGTGCTGCAGGCGTGGTATCGCGACATGATCAAGGCCTTCCCGGCGCTGATCGGACCGGATGCCCCCGCTTTCCGTGAAATCGACGATGAGCGATCCGCCGAATACCGCTTCGGTCCCACCGCCATCTTCGCCAGCTTCCAGTGGGAAGCTTCGCGCAAGGTTCAGCTGCAGGCTTTGCGTTTGGCGCGCAGCCACGGTGTCGGGTTGTTCGACGCCTGTGGCCCCACCTGCGCAGTGTGGGGGCCGACCGAGAAGGGCTATTACGGTGTCGTCCACCGCAGCGAGCCGCCGCGTGAGGACGATTAGGCGGAGCCCAGCCCCGAGCGCGCGCCGTTTTTGAGATGCGCTAAAACCTGCGCCTTCCCGTAGCGATGCCTTAATGAAACCGTAGCTTTGATTAGCGCCTTGGGCAGTCCGGGAATTCGACCGTGAGCTACGATCTCGTCGTCTTCGATCCTGCTGCTGCGCCGGGCGAGCGAACCAGCTTCCTCGACTGGATCAAGGATGCGCTGAGCGTCGCTGAAGGTCAGTCGCGATTGGACCCCGCCGCGGCTTCACCTGCGCTCTGGGCCTGGCATTGCGAGATGTGCCAGGTGTTCCCGGCTGGTGATGGCCCACGCGCCTATGATCCGTTTTGCACGCAAGCGACAAAGAATCCGACTTATCGCTTTGCATCACACGCCATCCTTGCCGGTTTCCACTGGGAGGCGCCCGGGCCGGCCCTCCATCGGGTGAAAAAGCTTGCGATAAACCATGGCCTGGGTCTGTTCGACGCCAGTGGAGCGGACGGCGCCGTGTGGATGTTGTCCGATCGTGGCCGGTTCGACATCGTCCATCGCAGCGAAGAGGTCGTGCGTCACCGGCTCGGAGCCAGCGGCTAGGCGTCAAACCGATTGCCGCGACCGCCGGAACCCTTGCGATCGCCAAAACAGTGGCCATCCTTCCGATTTTCATGTTTGTCCTGCGCACGCCACCCGTGGACACAGAACATGTCGGACGTCGAAACCGTAAAGATGCATCGGCTCGCCGGCGGCACGCTGCGCTACTGCCAGCATGCCAGCGCCGCGACGATGACCCCGATGAGCTTCAGCATCTTCGTCCCGGACGGGCCCGGACCATTCCCGGTGCTGGTTTGGCTGTCGGGCTTGACCTGCACTGAAGACAATTTCACCACCAAGGCGGGCGCCTATTTGCCGGCGGCGAAGGCGGGGCTGATCATCGTCGCGCCCGACACCTCGCCGCGCGGACCGGGGGTGGCGGACGATCCTGCCTATGATCTTGGCCAGGGCGCAGGCTTTTATGTTGACGCCACGCAGGCGCCTTGGGCGAAGCATTTTCAGATGGAAACCTATGTCGTGCGCGACTTGCTCGGCGCCGTCGCGGAACATTTTCCGGCAGACATGCGTCGGCTTGGCGTCTCCGGTCACTCGATGGGCGGCCATGGCGCACTGACCCTTGCGCTGCGGCGTCCGGACCTCTTCAGGTCGGTATCAGCCTTCGCCCCGATCGCCAGCCCGACCCGCTGCCCCTGGGGCATAAAAGCATTCACCGCCTATCTTGGCCCCGACCAGGCGGCATGGAGGGATCACGACGCCGTTCGGTTGATCGAAGCGGGCGCCGCGAAGGATCATTACGACGACATCCTTGTCGATGTCGGCGCCAGCGACCCGTTCCTGACCGAAGAACTAAGGCCCGACCTGCTCGAAGACGCCTGCGCGATCTCTGGCCAGAAACTTTCGCTCTCACGGCGCGAGGGTTTTGATCATAGCTATTTCTTCATCGCCAGTTTTATCGCCGATCACATCGCCTGGCATGCTTCGCGCCTGACGCGAGATTGAGCCAATCTGAAGATCAAACCTAATTTATTAGACATCGCCCTGGAAGGGCTATATCGCCGCTCGCAGGTTGGGCCCGAGATTCATATTGCGATCGTTCAATCCGGAAGGCTGAAAATGGCATCGAAATCCCTCCCTAATATCGACAACCTTTCTCTGGCCGACCTCAAGGAGTTGATCAGCCGCGCCGAGCGACTGATTTCCGCGAAAAAGGACGAAGCCAAGGCCGAGACGATTTCCAAGCTGAAGGCGCTGGCCAGCGCCGACGGATTCAGCTTCGACGAATTGATCGGTCGCGGATCCGGCAGTCGCCGCCAGCGCTCTGACAAGGGCGTCAAGCTCAGGCCGAAATACATGGGGCCGAATGGCGAGACTTATACCGGTCGCGGCCCGACCCCGGGCTGGCTCAAGACGCTTGAAGGCAAGGGTCACAAGCGTGAACGCTATCTGGTGAAATGATCCGACGCTCGTCGCACCGTCAGGATCAAAGCCTGGAACAGTCAATATCAGAGCGCGGCCGGGATATCTCGGTCGCGCTTTTGCGTGTCGGTATCGAGGGCGTCGGCCGCGCCGGTCTACTTCTTGATCGCAAAAGTAACTTCAAGTCTGAACGGCGAAGACTATGGCAAAGGACCAGGGTGCGGATGCGATTAGGCACTGAAAGAACACCAACTGCCTAACCTGCGGTCGGTCGCGCCTGAGCGCTGCGGGAAACCGGTCCGGACACAAAAGGAAGCTGGTAGTGGGAGGGGGAATCGAACCCCCGACCTCAGGATTATGAGTCCTGCGCTCTAACCGGCTGAGCTATCCCACTGGAGCGTCGAGGCGGGCGGTATACGCAAGCGCCCCTGCTTGCGCAAGGCGCTGAGGCCGAAGCCTCAATCCAACGCCATTCCGGCCACTTTTTCCCCGATCGCCAGCGATGAGGTGAGGCCGGGGCTCTCGATCCCGACCAGGTTGACCAGACCCGGCGCGCCGTGGCTTTCGGGCCCGTCGATCAGGAAATCGCCTGAGGGCTCGCCCGGCTTCACGATCTTCGGCCGTACGCCGGAATAGTCGGGCGACAGAGCATCGTCCTGCAGACCCGGCCAATAGCGACGCACTTGCGCATAGAAATGCGCGGCGCGTTTGGGGTCGACCTCGTAATCGAAGGGCGGACCGGCATCGTCCGGCAACCATTCGGCATCCGGGCCCAGTCGCGTACGGCCGCCAAGATCGATGGCGAGGTGCAGTCCCTGGCTCGCGCGCGAATGCATCGGATAGATCAGCCGCGCGAAGGCCGCCCTGCCGGATGCGATGAAGTACGATCCTTTGACCCAGTGCATCGCGAGGTTCGGATAAACCGGCCCGCCCTCGATGCGACGGGCGATCTCCAACGCACGATGGCCAGCGGAATTGACCACGGTGCGGGCCCGCACTCGCGTCGGCGAGGCGCCGCCGGTCTCGATCTCCACGCCGGACTTGGTTAGCACGCCGCGCACCACGGGCGCATCGAAAGCGATTGCGCCGCCGCGATCCTCGAACTCGCCTTGCAACGCAAGAAAGTATCCGTGACTGTCGAACAGGCCCGAGACCTCAGCATGGATTGCAACCTGCACCTCCGGATTGAGCGATGGCTCCAGCCGCCGCGCTTCGGCGCCATCGATCATCCGGGCGCGCTCGACATCGTTGGCGAGCGCACGCTGCAACAGCGCAGGAACGCCTGCCGCCTCTTCATCGTCCACCGCCACAACCAGCTTGCCGCAATTGTGCGCCTCGACCCCGCGCTCGGCGCAGTATGCGTAAAGTGCGCGCCGGCCTTTCACGCACAGCTCGGCCTTCAGCGAACCGGTGGGGTAATAGATGCCAGCGTGGATGACCTCGGAATTGCGCGAAGACGTCTCGGTGGCGATTGCCGAGGCCGCCTCCAACACCAGGACCTCGCGCCCCTTCAGCGCCAGCGCGCGTGCGGTTGCAAGGCCCACGGCCCCCGCCCCGATCACCACCGCATCCGCCTCGAAGGTTTCCATAGAGGGTGTGTAGGCGGGATCAGGTTAAAGCGAAATGGACGCCCGAACGGCCGCCCTGCTTGGCCGTCCTGCTTGGCTGCCCTACTCCGCCGCCATCGCTGGCGCTCGCGGCGCTGGCGCGGATGGGGCGCCCCAGCGCGCCATCAGGCCGGTGAGCCTGGTCTCGGCTGCCGCAACCGACTTCTCTTTCACATGCCCGTAACCACGGATGTCATCGGGCAGCGAGGCGATCTCGATCGCAAGGCTGTGATTGTCGGCGTTGAGGCCGGCGATCAACCGGTCGAGCCGAACGATGTACTCGTCGCGAAGGCGGCGCTCCATCTTGCGCTCGGCCGTCCAACCGATGAAATCGAACCTTGTGCCACGCAGGAATTTGAACCGTTTGAGCACCTTGAAGGCTGGCATCATCCAGGGCCCGAAACTCTGCTTGATCAGCTCGCCCTTGGAGTTCTTCTTCGACAGCAGGGGCGGCGCCAGCAGGAAGGTCAGCTTGGCGCCTTTGCCGAAGGACGCCTCGAGCGATTGCCGATAGGCCGGGTCGGCGTACATGCGCGCCACTTCGTATTCGTCCTTGTAGGCCATCAGCTTGGACAGATAGGTCGCAACCGCGCGAGACAGGCCATCGCCGAGATCGAGATTCGATTCAGCCGCCCGCACCCGCGCGACGCGCGCCTCGAACAGGTTGGCATAATCAGCGTTCTGGTAGGCAATGAGCATGTCAGAGCGGCGGGCGATCAGCTCGTCGAGCGCCAGCAGCGCAGGCTCCGGCCGTTTCGGCGCCAGCGCCTGAACGGCGTCCGGGGTTGCGGCAGCGACGCGACCCAGATCGAAGGCGGCGGCGTTCTCCGCGACCTTCACCTTGTTGAGCTTGTTGGCGGCGTAGATCGCCGTGTCGCTGACCGGCAGCAGGCCGCGCTGATAGGCCATGCCGAGCATGATCATGTTGGTGTAGATGGCATCGCCAAAGTGGTGTTCGGCCAGCGCTTCGGCGTTGGTCTGCACGAAATCCCTGGCTCTGGCGCGGACGCGGGCCGCCAGCATCTCGGGATCGAAGCGGACATTGCGGTCGTCGATGAACTCCTTGGTCGGCGTGACGTCGTGGTTGGCCACGACATGGGTGCGGGCCTTGTCGAACATGACCAGCGCATCCCCGGAGGCGGCCACCACCAGGTCGCAGGCGATCACCACATCCGCCGATGCTGGCGGCGTCTTGGCGGCCTTGATGTCGTCGGGCTGGTTGGCGAAACGCACATGGCTCAAGACCGGGCCGCCCTTCTGCGCAAGGCCGGTCATGTCCAGCGTCTGCGCCGCCTTGCCGTCAATGTGCGCGGCCATGGCGAGCACCGCCGCCACCGTCGTGACCCCCGTTCCGCCGACGCCGGTGAAGACGACGTTCCAGACATCGTTCAACGCCGGGTGCGTGGGCAAGGGCAGTCGCGACACGTCGAACTTCGGGGTCACGCGCTCTGCGTCGCTCTTGCGATCGCCGCCCGAGACAGTGACGAACGACGGACAGAAGCCCTCGATGCAGGTCATGTCGGTGTTGCAGGTCGACTGGTTGATCTGACGTTTGCGGCCGTATTCGGTTTCCACCGGTTCGACCGAAAGGCAGTTCGACTTCACCGAACAATCGCCGCAACCCTCGCACACGGCGGTGTTGATGAAGGCGCGCTTGGTTGGCGCCGGCAACTTGCCGCGCTTGATCCGGCGGCGTTTCTCGGTGGCGCAGACCTGGTCGTAGATCAGCACGGTGACGCCCGGCGTTTCTCTGAGCTCGCGCTGCACGTCGTCGAGCTTTCGGCGATCAAAGATGCGCGTGCCTTCGGGCAGATCGCTGACCGAGGCGTAGCGGGTCGGATCATCGGCCACGATGACGATTGTCTTGACCCCCTCCGCCTCCACCTGCCGCGCGATCTGGGGGACCGTCTGACCGCTTTCGACCCGTTGTCCTCCGGTCATGGCGACCGCATCATTGTAGAGGATCTTGTAGGTGGCGTTGACCTTGCCCGAGATCGCCGCACGGATCGCCAGCGACCCGGAGTGGCTGTAGGTGCCATCGCCGAGATTCACGAAGACATGCTTTTCGGTGGTGAAGGGCGACTGCCCGATCCAAGGCGTGCCCTCGCCGCCCATCTGGGTGTGCATGTCGGTGCGACGCTCCGGGGTAAAGGTCGCCATGTAATGGCAGCCAATGCCGGCAAGCGCGCGCGATCCCTCCGGCAACGTCGTTGACGTATTGTGTGGGCAACCCGAGCAGAAGTGCGGCTTACGGGTGTTGACCGAGTTCATGCCGGCAACCGCGGCCTTCGCCCCGCCGACCTTGGCGAAATAGGCGTCGGCCTTGGCCCGGTGTGGACCATCCGGCAGGCGCGGGAGGAGCGCTGTGGCGATGTCAGCCGTTGAAAGAGAGGCAAGCTCCGAGAGCAGCGGCTTGCCGTTGGCGTCGCGCTTGCCCTCGATCATCGGACGCTGGCTTTCGGGAAGTGGATAGAGGATCGCCTTGAGTTGCGGCTCGATCAGCGCCCGCTTGTGTTCGACGACCAGCACGCGCTCGAGGCCCCGGCAGAATTGGGTGATCGCCGTCGGTTCGAGCGGCCAGGGCATCGCCACCTTGAAGACAGTGACCCCAAGTTCAGCCGCCGCCCGCTCATCGAGCCCGATGGCCGCCAGCGCTTCGAACACGTCGCGCGCCGCCTGCCCAGCCACCACCACGCCGATGCGCGGCGCCTTCGATGTCAAAATTCTCCGGTCCAGCCCGTTGGCCCGGACAAAAGCCTGCGCCGCCGGCAGCTTCACTTCGCGCAGCCTTGCTTCCTTGGCCAACGGCGTATCGCCGATCCGCAGACCGACCCCGCCTTCAGGCAGCTGGAAGTCGCTCGGAATGACGAGTTTGTGGCGATCGATCCCGACCTCGACCACCGCCCCGGAATCCATCGTATCGGCGAGAGCGACCATGCCGACCCAGCAACCCGAATAGCGGCTCATCTCGAGGCCATAGAGCCCGTAGTCGAGGACATCTTGGATGGTCGCCGGCGACAGCACCGGGATCTCGGCGTCGATCAGCGCGAATTCCGATTGCGAGGGCAGCGTCGACGATTTGCAGTTGGGATCATCGCCGACCAGCGCCAACACCCCGCCGCGCGGATCGACCCCAGCCATGTTGGCGTGTTTGAAGACATCCCCGGTCCGGTCAACTCCGGGCGCCTTGCCGTACCAGATGCCAAAGACGCCATCGAATTTTGCGCCCGGAAACGCCTGTGTCTGCTGGCTGCCCCAGACGGCGGTGGCGCCCAGATCCTCGTTCAGACCTTCCCACACCTTGATATCGTGGACGTCGAGCAGCGTCTTGGCCGCAGAAAGCTGTTGATCATAGCCTCCGAGCGGCGATCCTCTATACCCGGAGATGAAACCCGCCGTATTGAGGCCCAATTTGCGGTCGAGTCTCTTTCGGTCAAGCGGCAGGCGCACCAGCGCATGAATGCCGGTCATGAAGGCCCGCCCGTCCTCGCGCAGATATTTGTCGTCGAGGGATATGGGCTGCGATGCGGTTTCACGCGTCACGGTGCGGCGCTCCTGCACGAAGAGATGGGCCCGAACATTTATTTCCCAAATCCAAGGAAATTAATTGCCATTCGTTGCCCGACATGGCATGATTGGAGCAATAATCAACTAAGATACTAACGGATAAGGCAAAATTCATGTCCACGGATCTCGACGCCATCGACGCCAAGATTCTTGACCTGATCCAGCGCGACGCCGCCCTCTCCGTGGCCGAGATCGCCGAGAAGGTCGGCCTCTCCTCCAGCCCCTGCTGGCGTCGCATCAAGCGGATGGAGGAGCAAGGCATCATCTCCAAACGCGTCACATTGCTCAACTACGACAAGCTCGGTCTCAACTTTGAAGTTGTGGCCAACGTCAAGCTACAGCTCCCCAGCCGGGAAAATCTCGAAAAGTTCGAACAGGCCGTCAAGAAATGGCCCGAGTGCATCGAGTGTATGACGGTCACCGGTGCGGTTGATTATGTCATGCGCATCGTCACCACCGACATGCACGCCTACGACAACTTCCTGCGCGACCGCATCCTCGCGCTTGGCCTGGTGTCCGACATCCAGAGCCGCATCATCGTCAACGTCTCGAAACGGACGACGGCGGCGCCGCTCGGCCTCATCAGCCCCTACGTTCCGACGCAGGACAGGTGAGCGGCAGCTTCGATCCGTTAAGTCGGCGCACGCTGGCGCTGGGCCTGACTGCGCTGGTCGCAACGGCTTGCGGACAGAAGAAGCTCAACGTCACGCCTGAACCAAAAGCCGCCCCGCCGCCGCCCGCAGCTGAGCCCGTGATCGCGCCCGTCTCGGATCTCAACGCGCTCAAGTCACGGCTCGACGCCATGACATCCAATGGGAGCGTACCGGCGATGGCTGCAGCGGTTGTCAAAGCAGAGGGCATCCTCTTCAGCGCCGCATCCGGCGTGCGGCGGAAGTCGGCGTCCGATCCGGTCTCGGTCCACGACGCCTGGCATATCGGGTCCGACACCAAGGCGATGACCGCGGCGCTCTATGCGCGCCTGGTCGACCAGAGCCGCGCAAAGTGGGGCGCCACCCTGCTGGACCTGCTCCCCATGCTGGCTGGCGCCATGGACCCTGCCTGGCGCAGTGTCACCATCGAGCAGCTGATGTCGCACCGCGCCGGCCTCGACGACATCGGCCTGACCTGGCTGATCGCCGCGCGCGGCGACAAGCGGCCCATGCATGAGCAAAGGCTGTCTACCGCGTTCCAGAAGCTCTCCAAGCCTCCGGCAAAACCGGTCGGCCAGTTTTTCTACGCCAATGTCGGCTACATCATCATCGGCGCGGCGATCGAGCAGATCCTCAAGACCAGCTGGGAAGCTGCGATCACGGCGCAGGTCTTCGATCCCTTGGGCATGCGCGAGGCTGGCTTCGGCCCGCCCAAAGGCGAAGCGCCCCAGGGCCATCGCCTCAATCCGCTGTCTGGCGAGTTGATCGCCGTCGGCGATGGACCCACCGCCGACAACCCGATGGCGCTCGGCCCAGCCGGGACGGTGCATCTGCCGCTGGAGGATTGGGCGGCGTTCATCCGGATCTTCCTTGATCCCAAGCAGACCTTTCTCAAACCCGACAGCCTGCAGTGTCTGATCACGCCAGCCCCCGGCGCCAGTTATGCGATGGGCTGGGGCGTCCTCGATGATCCCAAGGCCGGCCGGCTGCTCAGCCACGCCGGCTCGAACACCATGTGGTTCGCTCAGGCGGCGATCGCCCGCGACCACGACATCGCCGTGCTTGCGACCACCAATTGTGCGAGCGATGCAGGCCAGAAGGCCGTCGCCTCGGTGACCAATTCCTTGCTGCTCGGCCAGCTTGCGCCGGCCCGCTGACGCTAGCTAGAGCCAGGTCATTGTCCGGCCGTGCGGATCGACCTCGGCCAGCGTCGATTCGGTGCGACCAGCGCCGTCCCAGCGCACGATGTTGAGCACGTAACGCAGGCTGTTGCGCGGTCCGCCAAGGATTGTCTCCGGTTCGAAGCGCACCCAGGCCAAGCGCCGATCCGGCGTCGCCGTCGCGCCTGCCGCCTCGATCGCTTCGGCGATCGCGGTGCGCACAGGGTGCGGCGGATACTGGAAGAAGACCGAGTGATAGACGACGGTTGTGCCCGGGGGCAGACCGGCTGCGAGCTTGGCCGTCACCCACTTCGCTGCGTCGGCCTTCTCGACCCGATAGGACGAGGCGGCTGCAAGGTCGAGCGCGGCGTTCACCCGCGACATTCGCGTCGTCTGGTCGGCCCAGATATAGGCGCGCAGGCGCAAGCGATCCTCAGGGTTGGACGGATCGAGGGGGTTCTGGTCGCAAGCGGCGCGCGAGGCGATGGTGATCGGCCGCCAGTTCGGGACCGGCCCATCAATCCGGGTTGGAATAATCGGGCCCTCGCCGGCGCTCCGCTTCCACTCCGGATAAGCGTAACGAAAGCGATCCCAGTTGAGATTGAGCCCGGCGCTCGCCCCCAGCTCGAGCAGGTGGAACGGCTCGGGGCTGCGCCCCGCCAGCCAGAGGAAGCCGGCCGCAAGCCCGCAGGCGCGGCCGGTCTCGTTGGTCTGCGGCGGCGAGCCCATGAAGACGCGGACAAAAGCTTCATCGTGGCGCAGATATGCTTCGGCCAGCGGCCAGACCTGATCCATCGACCATTTTGGGCTTGCATCAGGATAAGCGTCGGCAAGCCTGGGGTCACGCCCGGTCAGGGCGGCGGAATGCAGGGCGCCGGCGATACGCAGGGAGACGGCGTCGGCTCGCGCATTGCCCGGCCAGTCGGCGGTGAGGCGAGCGATGATCCCCCCGGCTGCAAGATCCGCAGCGGCGCACTTCAGCAACTGCGCGGTGAAAGGAGACCCGAACTCCTCGCACCAGTGCGCCTGCCGTCTGATTTCCTCGAGCACATCCGTCACCGGCTTCTCCGTCCGGAATTGCGGCGCGACCCTAGACGCGCACTTTCCCTGCCGCCAGATGATCCCGGACAATCTTCATGGTTTTTCTAGGCGCCAGTAGAACACATCCCGCGCGTTGCGGTTCCCCACCAGTACCTGAACCAGAGGGATCAGGCTTGCGGCGTAATCACCACGCGCCCGACGACGCGGCCAGCGCGCAGATCATTTAGTGCTGCATTGACCTGATCGAGTGGACGCGTCGCGATCGGCACATTGGGAGCGCCGGTGCGGCGGACCAGATCAAGCAGTTCGGCGATCTCGGTGAGGCTCCCGACATAGGAGCCCTGGATGGTCAGCGCCTTGATCGGGAAGAAGGGTGTTGGCACCACCACGTCGCCCCCGAACAGGCCGACCACAATCACCTTGCCGCCCTTGATCGTCGCATCGACACCGAGTTTGACGGTCGTTCCAGCACCGACAAAATCGATCACCGACCAGGCACCGCCACCGGTCGCCGCTTTGACCTGCTCCACCACGTCGGCGGACTTGCCGTCAATCACCTGGGTTGCGCCAGCGGCCTTCGCCGCCTCCCGCTTGGCCGGATCGATATCGACAATGATCGTGCTCTTGCCGCCCATCGCCTTGTGCAGGGCGAGCGCCATCAGGCCGACGCCGCCGGCGCCGATGATTACCACAGGTTCGCTTGCGATAAGGTCGGCGCCAAGCTTCTTCAACGCGCCATAAGCGGTGACCCCCGAGCAAGCCAGCGGTGCGGCGCGTTCCGGCGCGATCGCGCCAATCTCGAAGAGATAGCGCGGATGCGGGACCAGCAGGTGCGTGGCGAAACCGCCGCCGCGATGGATGCCGACGCTGCAGGGTTTGAGGCAGAGGTTCTCATCCCCCCGTTTGCACACGGCGCACTCGCCGCAGCCCATCCATGGATGGATCAGGCGCACGTCGCCGACCGCAACGCCCTTGGCGCCTGGCCCGACGGCGATGACCTCGCCGACATTTTCGTGGCCCATGGTGAGCGGCAGCTTGATGCCGCGATCGAGCAGTTTCAGCTTCTGGCCACCGCCGATGTCGTAATAGCCATCCCAGATATGCAGGTCGGAATGGCAGACGCCCGCGGCGATCACCTTGAGCACAACTTCCGAGCCGACGGGCTTCGGCGTCGCGCGCTCCATGCGCTGGAGCGGCGCGCCGCATTCGCAGACGTCAAAGCTATGCATGGTGTGCTCCCGAAGCGGACGAAAGCCGCCATTGCCGCAATCTATCCGGGGAGAATGTGACGGCCAAGGCCGATCAGGCGTGATCCAGCTCGGACAAGGCGTGCTCGACTTTCGCGGTTGTCGCCTCGCGCAGGTCCTTGCCGACCTCGGCCTGCAAAAGCGCCTTGAGGCGCGCCGAATAGGCCGGCCGGATCATCCCGAGGAAACGGGGAGAGGCGAACAGCACCATCGGGGGCTGGCTCTTGCCGTGGACGTGCGCGCCGACCAGCTCGTCCAGCCGGCTCGCCAGCCGCTTGGCGAAATCATGCTCGACCTGGTCGTGATAATCGGGCCCGGCCACGGCGGTCTTGCCGCCAGTCGGTGTCTTGTACCGACCCGGTTTGTCGGTCCCGAGGTCGCGCGTGAATGCGGCGTTGTGGGCGTTGTGGGTCTCGACCACTTCAAGTTTGGCGAGCCCTTCATGGCCGGTATTGCGATAAATGACCGCCCCGCCACCATCCGCCGTGACGATCCAAGTTCCGTGTTTGAGTATCATCGAGGGTCGCCTTCAAAGCGAGATGCGGGAAAAACACGCTAGCCGCACTGGGCACATGCCGGGGCCCATTATGGGGCCCATGACGGGCCCATGACGGGCCCATTCGAGCACCCAACGCCGCGCGCGGCTTTGAGTTGCCGCAAGTCGCTGCGTTTGCGCCGATAGTTTGCTTGGGGGGCGCCTGACGCACGTCTTGGCCATCGCATCGCGACGACCCGGAATGCACCCGGCCGATTTTTGCGCGGCTCCAGGTCGGTCCAGCTCACCTGGCGGTTCGCGGCCCGATCCGACCCCTCGCTCGGGCGAGGGCCGGCAAGGCTAAGCGATCACTGCGTCAGCTTCGATTTCGACCAGCCAGCCAGGATTGATCAGGGCCGACGTTCCAAGAAAAGAGCACGCCGGTTCGATCTCCTTGAATACGCGCCCATGAGCCTCGCCGGCTTCTTTCCAGCGGCTCATGTCGGTGAGGAAGACACGCGTCCGCACCACATGCTTCATCTCGGCGCCGGCCGCCTGCAGCGCCGCCTCGATGATTTCAAGGCAGCGCAGTGACTGACCTTTCATGTCGCCCGGCGCGGCGACCGAGCCGTCGGCTGCGATCGGCGCGCAGCCGGACACGAACACCATATTTCCGACCCGCACCGCGCGTGAGAAACCTAAGCCCAGCTTCGACCCGCTGGGGACTTTCTGCACCTTGCCCGTCATGGCTGCGCCTCAGGCCCGCTCGATCGCCATGGCGATGCCTTCGCCGCCGCCGATGCAGAGCGCAGCCATGCCTTTCTTGGCGCCCTTCTGCTCCATGGCGTTGATCAATGTCACCAGAACCCGAGCGCCCGAGGCGCCGATCGGATGGCCAAGGGCGCAGGCGCCGCCATTAACGTTGAGCTTGTCGTGGCTAATCCCGAGCTCTTTCATGGCGATCATCGGCACCACGGCGAAAGCTTCGTTGATCTCCCAGAGATCGACATCGGAGGCTTTCCAGCCGGCTTTCTCGAGCGCTTTCTTCATCGCCGGGACCGGAGCGGTGGTGAAGTAGGCTGGCTCATGGCTATGGGCGCCTGAAGCAACGATGGTGGCGAGCGGCTTGAGGCCGCGCTTTTTAGCCTCTGAGGCGCGCATCAGCACGAGCGCGGCCGCACCGTCGGAAATGCCCGAGGCATTGGCGGCGGTCACCGTGCCGTCCTTCGAAAAGGCGGGCTTCAGGGTTGGGATCTTGTCGGGCATCGCCGTGCGCGGGAGCTCATCGGTGTCGATGACGGTATCGCCCTTCCTCGTCTTCACCGTCACCGGAGAAATTTCGCGCTTGAATCGGCCTTCCTTGGTGGCCGACTGGGCGCGGGTCAGCGTCTCCAGAGCGTAGGCGTCCTGCTGCTGGCGCGTGAACTGGTACTCCTTCGCGATCATGTCGGCGAAATTGCCCATCGCGCCGCCGCCATATGCGTCTTCGAGACCATCGGTGGCCATATGATCCTTCATCGCCGCCGCGCCGTATTTGTGGCCCTTGCGAAGGTCGACCAGGTGAGGCGCGTTGGTCATGCTCTCCATACCGCCGGCGACGACGATCGTGGCCTCGCCCGCCAGAATGGCGTTGCGGCCCATCACGGCCGCCTGCATGCCCGAGCCGCACATCTTGTTGATGGTGGTGGCTTCGGCCGACTTGGGCAGGTCGCCCTTGATGCTGGCCTGTCGCGCCGGCGCCTGACCCTGACCGGCAGGAAGGCAATTACCCATATATACCAGCTCGACCTCATCGCCCTTGATGCCCGCGTCCTTCATCGCGCCCTTGATCGCGATTGCGCCGAGCTCGTTGGCCGAGAAGCTGGCGAGTTCGCCGAGCAGCCCGCCCATCGGCGTGCGGGCCATGCCGACAATCACCACGGGATCCGAAGCGCTCATGGGGGAAATCCTTCTGTTATGTGCAGCGCACCATCGGCGTCCGGCCGGCCGCTCGTCAAGCTGCGGCCCCTCGCTCCGGCACTCTAGACCTCAAGCGGCGTGCTGTCAGGCTTTACTCTCGGGCTTCAGCACCATCAACGTCGATGTCCCGTGGGCGTAGAGCTTTCCGTCGGGACCGGTCAGCTGGGCGTCGGTGGTGATGATCTGCCGGCCGTGGGCGAGGACGCGCGCCTCACACCGATGAAGCCCGCTGTTCGGCCGGATGCCGCGCGTCAGGTTGGCCTTGGTTTCAACCGTCGCGTAGCCGACGCCAACGTCGAGAAGCGCCTGGCCTGCGCAACCGCAGGCGCTATCGATCAGGGTCAGCGCCCAGCCGCCACGCACCCCGCCGAGTGGATTGACGCTTGCAAAACCCGGCTCGCCCTCGAACACGGCGCGACCGGGGGCGACTTCGGCAAGCCAGAAGTTGAGGCTGCGCGCAATCGGCGGGGCAGGCAGCGAGCCGTCGACCACGCCGCGCAGGATGGCGAGGCCCGACATCGTCTTGGCTCGAGGATCGGCGAGCGCCACTCCGACCGGCCGGCCACGAAATGTCTCTCCGCCCGCTCCATCCATGGCGTTGCTCCTTTACTTGTATCTACAACGATTCTATGGAGAATCGATGGCTCGAGATCGCAAGCCCGCCGTCGCACAGGCCGGAGAGATCGCCTCGGCGCGGCGACATCCGCCCGGGGATCTCAAGACGCGCGCGCGCGCCGCGACCGGCCTCTGTCTTGCCCGCGCCTCACGCAACCTCGCCCGCCGGGTCACGCAGATCTACGACCGCCATCTCGCGGCGCACGACTTCACCCTGCCGCAGTTCGCGATGCTGATGATGATCGCCGCAGCAAAGGACGATACGCTCGGTGCGCTGGCGATCGAGGCCGGGCTCGATCCTTCGACGCTGACGCGCAACCTGCAGGGTCTTGAGAAGCTCGACCTGGTGGAGATTGCTTCGATCGACGAGGATCTGCGCCGCCGCGCTGTCTGGCTCACCGAAATTGGGGCCCGCCGCGTATCGGCCGCCATCCCTGCCTGGGAGGAAGCGCAACGGGAAGTCGTCGCCATGCTGGGCGCGAAGTTCACCGCCGACCTGACGCGGGCAAGCCTGTCGCTGTGAGCCCGTCGCTGTGAGCCGGTCCTCTTGGATCGACCCGCCCCCTTCCATCCGGTGTTGGGCGCTCGATCATCGACCCTGAGCGCCTCCAAGGCGCACCCGAAGCGCGCCCAAAGCACCCAGCCGGAGCCGATCGCAAAATCGGATTTTGCAGCGAGGGTCGACGGGCCGAAGGCCGATCGGCGGCGGCACGGGCGCATCAGAGCCAGGGCCATGCCCCCGAGCATGCTCCCCGTGACGGGGCTTCATCTGCCATGGACGCAGCCGAGCCGCGGGGTGCATAATCCGATTGATTATAACCGTGCGCACAAGGCGGCCCCCGCCGGAGGATGACATGCGTGCCTACCTGCTTGCTGCTGCGCTGACCGTGATTGCCGGACCTACCCTGGCCCAGCAGCCGCCGCTCGACCCGAAAAACGCCGGAGAGCAAGTGCAGCGCTATCTCAGGGCGCTGACGGCGTGCGATGTCGAGACCGTGCACGACATCATCGATCCTGCGATTTCGGCCTTCGGCGTGCGCGGGCAATTTTCGCAGTCGAAACCGGTCTACGTCGGTGCTCTCCAGATCAGCTGCCGCGCTGGAACGAAGATGAACCTGCAGCCGAAAGTCCTGCGCCACGATGAATTTGGCGATATCGCACTCACCGCCATCGAGGTGACCGGCACGACAGACACGGTCGGCAAGATCACCCAGGCCGACCTGCGCCTGACCCTGGTGCTGAAACGCGACCGGGCAGACCGCGTTTGGCGGATCATCCACTCGCAAACCGCGACCGCCTATTGATGGAGCGCTTCATCGACATCACCATCGACGGCCGGATCGCCATCGTGCGCTTCGACCGGCAGACAAAGTCCAATGCCCTCAGCGCCGAAGCGATCCGCCAGATCACCGAGGCGGGACGCACGTTTCAAACCCGGCCCGACATATCGGCGGTCGTCCTGACGGGCGGTGCAGGGAATTTCACGCTTGGCGCCGACTTGAAGGACAAGGCCTCAGCTGCGCTGCGCAGCCAGGGGCTCGCCGAACGTCGGGTCTCGCTGCGCGCCGGGC
>JANMWT010000285.1:0-12270 GCA_031394145.1 Alphaproteobacteria bacterium
GCATCGCCAACCGCGTAGGACCGGGCGCCGGCACGCGCGACCTGATGCGGGCGCTCGAACGTGGCGCATCGGTGGCGCTGATGAACGACCAGAAGTTCAACGAGGGCATTCCCGCGCCCTTCTTCGGGTACGATGCGATGACAGCGCCCGGTCCTACGCGGTTGGCGATGCGCTTTGGCGTGATGCTGATGCCGATGTCCGTGTTGCGCACCGGACCGGCGCGCTATCGCGTCACCGTCTATGACCCCTTCATGCCGGACAATCACCCCGACGAGAAAACCGCAGTCTACAACACCGTCTTGCGCATCAACCGCTTCGTCGAGGACCGCATTCGCGAGGCGCCCGAGCAATGGTTCTGGATGCACAACCGCTGGCCGAAGGAAGCCTGGGTCAAGGCTGGCGTGATGTAGCACGCGGTCCGAAGAATTCAGGTTGCGCTCATCGTCCAGCCGTTTTCTGCGATCTTCTTCTTTTGGTTGGCGAGGCCGGCCTTGATCAACTTCTCGAACTGGCCGAGATCGACGTCGTCGAGCTTGTTGACATAGAGGCAGCCCTTGCCGGTCTTGTACTTGCCGAGCTTGGCCAAAAGCGGCGCCGCCTTGTCCGAACTCGCCATTACGCCGCTGTAGATCGCCAGGCTAGACCCGCGCGGGCTGAAGCCGACGATCCACATCGAGCCTGTGGTTCCGGTCTCGTAGACATAATCATATCTGCCGAATCCGACGATCGTCGGTCCCCACATCTGCGGCTTCCAGCCGGTGACCTTCTCGAAGACCTTGATCAGCGTCTGCGCATCCTTGCGCCGCGTCTCATTGGGCACCGCGGTGATGAACTCCCGGACGCTGATCTTGGTTGGTTTCGTCTTCGCTTCGGCCATCTTGCTTCCCCCGGACACCGCTCAGTTCGTCGTCAGCGCCGCCGCGTCCAGTTTGAGGATCAGCATCGGGTCAAGCCAGATGTCCGAGCCGCGATCCTTGTCGAAGACATTGCGGTACTTGATCGCCCAATGGACATGCGGTCCGGTAACCCTGCCGGTCGAACCCGAAAGGCCCATGAGTTCGCCCTGCTTCACCACCTGGCCTGGCTTCACGTCGATGCGGCTCATGTGCATGGTCACCGAGACCATGCCGCGACCGACATCGAGGAAGATGCAACCGCCTTCAAAGAACAGGTCGGGATCGGCGAGGATCACCGTGCCAGCCATCGGGGCGTGGATCTCGGTTCCCGTCGGTACGGCGATATCGGTGCCGTTGTGGACATTGGTGGTCGGCTCGCAGTCTTTTGTTTTCGGCACATAGGTGCGGGTCCGGCCGAAGGACGAGATCGAATACTGTTTGTCCGTCGCCTCGACGGGTTTGGCGAAGGCGATGGGCGCCTGAGGATCGTTGAACGATTTGAGCGCGTTCTCCTTCTTGATCCAGCTGTCGGCGGCCTTCTTCTTGTCGGCGTCGTTCTGAGGCGCGATCTTGGCGCACTCCATCTCCAGCGAGCCGACATCATCGTGGCGCTTCGCCACCTTCACGCTCACGGTTGTCAGGATCGGCTTCGCCGGCGGGTTGGCGGCCGGCGGGGGAACCAACGTGATCTTCGCGGGCGACTTCTGGGTCCGCGTCAGCCCGATCACGGCAAGGCCATCCTTGTCGGTGCGGGCGACGGTCTTGCCGTCGAGCTGGACGCCGATGTCTGGCTGGGCCTTGCACAGGATCGCCCCGCCCTGGCTCGCCGAGGCGAGGCAGCGGAAATCGTTTTCGCCAACCACGGTTGGGACCGCGGCTTGCTCCTGCGTGGATTTCTCCTGCGTGGATTTCTCCGGCGCGGCTTTCTCCGGCGCGGCTTTCTCCGGCAAGGCCTTCTCCGGCGGAATAGGCGTTTGGTTGGCGATCGGCTTGGCGGGCGTCTGGGCGGGCGTCTGGGCACAGGCTGGCATGGCGTATGCCGCCGCCAGCGCGAGGCCCGCAAGCCAGAGCCGCATCAGCTTCTCCCGGTGATCTGTTTCCAGCGCGTCAGCGCTGCTTCGGCGTCAAAATAGGCCTCTTGGGCCTCGACATTCCAGTAGCGCAGGTCTTCGAGCGCAATCTTGCGGCCGGTTACGGCGCAAACCACGAAACGACCGGGCCGGACGACCTCGAAGTCGGCGTCCAGATATCTGAGCTGCGCCTGACCAGGCAAGGCGCCGGGGGTGAATGCGTCCATCGCCGCTTTATGCCCCCATTCGGCGGCAAAGTTAAGTCCGGGCTTCGCCCCAGCTGGCGGCTAAGGCGCCGCTCAGGACCGGTCCATCGATCGGCTCGATCTCATCGGCGGCCGCCTTCCTAAGGCCGCATGCCAAAGGTCGACGCCGAAATCGTCGCACGGTTCAGCGTCAGGGTTTGAGGTGAGCCGGGTTCGCGACCTGGGCTTCCTTCAGGCGTGCTCCGCGAAGAATTCCGGGCACCGAATAATTGCCCTCGTGACAAGCATATTCGTAGAGCGCGCCCTTGCCCGGCTTGAAGGCGTACTCGCCCGACCATGCCTTGGTGTAATGCACCGGATCATCGACCCGGAACTGATAGAGCAGCTCGCCAGTTTCGATCCGCGTAAAGCGTTCGGTCACGGTTCCTTCCGGCGACAGCGGCGTCGAAGTGTGGGCGGCCTGGATCTGATTCAGATTGCGGGTTTCGGCGACCAGCGTGTCGCCTTCCCACCAGGCCACGGAATCACCGAGCCACGGCTTGATCGCTGCGGGCTTGTGCGCGGCGCGCGCCGTTGCCGCGTCCCTGTAGATCGGGAAGATGCGCGCGTCGTGCACCATCTCAACCTCGATCACCAGGTAGTTGGTCGTCAGATGGAATTCGTAGTTGTTGTTATAGAGGCCGTTCAGCATCACCGGTCCGCCGCCATCGCTCTGGCTGATCAGGCAGCGCTCGCGGAGCGGCAGAACTTCCGGCCCCTCATATGCGCCCTGGCCCGAGCGATACTCCGCGCCTTCACGCATGGTCTCCGCCAGCGACTTCGCGCGATCGCGGAACGGTATGCGGCCGTCTTCAGGTTCGATGATGTAGGAGGATCGGGCCTCGCCGCGGACTTTCATCAGGCCGAAGCCGGGATCCGTCCAGAAGGCATTGTAGCCTGCGCCGCTATTGCTGTCCCTGAATGCGCCGGCGCTGAGATCCGATGGCGCTCCTGCGGCCTTGGCGCCGGCAAGCGCCGCCTTCTCCATGGCGTCCGCATCCGACTTGGGAACCACGAGCTGACGCATTGTCTGCGGGCGCTCGAGCTTGGTCGAGGAGGCGTTGGTCCAGACGCCATCGAAACTGGGCCGCCCGTCCGACGACCGCGCTAGCGCCGCCCCCGCCGACTGGCCGAGCGCCGGGCTGGCGAGAACCGCGACCAGCGCCGCCATCACGAAAGGCCGTGCAAGTGAAGCCATTGCTATTTTCCCTGCGCCCTCGACGTCCCCGCGCCTTCGGCAGCGACGCCACTGTCAAATCCGTACAACGAGGGCGTCTGTCGAAGCAATCTCAGGTCTGTTGCTGGGGGGCGCCCATCTGGGTCGGGGCCCTGGTCGCGCAGGGATAAATCGGACCGCTTTTGCGCCCTTTGGGAGTCGAGTCTGGTGGCCGAGTCTGGTGGCCGAGCCTGGGAGCCGAGCGTGGGAGCCGAGCCTGGGAGCCGATCCGCTGGGCCGGGCCCTGGGCCCGCTCGGGGCCGCCGTGAGCGCCTCCCCTCCGGTTTGGCGTGAGGTTCGGCGCTTTCGCTATTCCACGCCGGCTCGCTCGAGCTCGATGCAGTTGCGTCCGGCGGATTTGGCCCGGTAGAGGGCTTCATCGGCGCGCTTCAATTGTGCGTCCATCTGGTCGTCCGGCGGGAAGGTGGTGGCGACGCCGCCGCTCATCGTGACCTTGAGCTTCTCGCCGCGACCAATGGTGAAGGGCTCGTCGGAAATCAGCGCGCGCAGGCGCTCGCCCGCCTGGTGCGCCGTCGCCTGGTTGGTCTCCGGCATGATCACCACGAACTCTTCCCCGCCATAGCGGCAGGCGAGGTCCATCGGCCGGATGTTCTCGCGCAGGCGGCGGCCGAACTCGCGCAGGATATCGTCGCCGGCATGGTGGCCGTGAACGTCGTTGACCTTCTTGAAGTGATCGATGTCGCAGAGCAGCACCGAGACCGGTCCGCCGCCCATGTTGGCGCGTTTCACGAACTGCTCGAGCTGGGCGCGCATGTAGCGCCGGTTGTGCAGCCCGGTAAGCTGATCGGTGACCGCAAGCTCCATCGACTGGTCGAGGCGCGAGCGCAGTGCATCGAGATAGCGCTTCTTGCGCACCTGCGTTTTGACGCGCGCATTCAGTTCTTCAGAGTCGATCGGCTTGATGATGATGTCGGATGCGCCAAGGTCAAGCGCGCGCACCGCCTTCTTCTCGTCGTCAGGGTCGGCGACCACCAGGATCGGCAGGTCGCGGGTGGATTCAACCGAGCGCAGATAGGCGCACAAGCGCAGGCCGTCGAGCTTGTCATTGGCGAGCGAGACGATCAAAAGATCGACCATCGAGGTTGCAATGCCAAACTGGGTCGCCTCGCCCAGCGACATCGGGCGGTGCAGGCCTTCGAGATAGCGGCATATACGCTTGGCCTGGCGTTCGTTCTCGTCGACCACGAGGATGCGCGCCGGCTCTTGCGCGCGGCCGGACACCACGAAGTCGATGGCGCCGAGGCGCTTGCCGCCCGCTTCGCGCTTGCGCAGTTCGTCGGCGACCATCTTGTATTTGGTGAGTGCACGGACGCGGCTGAGCAGCTGCAGATCATTGACCGGCTTGGTGAGGAAGTCGTCGGCCCCGGCGCCGAGGCCGCGCAGGCGGTCCTCACGTTCGTTCAGCGCGGTGACCAGAACGATCGGGATGTGCTCGGTGCGCGGATCGAATTTCAGCTGGCGGCACGCTTCGACGCCGTCCATCTTCGGCATCATCACGTCCATCAGGATGACGTCCGGCTCCTCGGCGACGGCCTTGTCGATGGCGTCGATGCCGTCCACCGCCGTGATGACATGGAAGTACTCATTGCTGAGCTTAGCCTGCAGCAGCTTTCGGTTGGCTTCGATGTCATCGACGACCAGGACACGTGCGCTCATCTGACGGCCCTGCTCGGCGTCGGCGGCGTGGTGCGCGGCGGCAGGATGACCCGAGGCGAGGTCAGGCGCCTCACGGTCTCGATGAACGGCATCATCTGGATTGGCTTGGACATGTAGGCCTCGCAGCCGGCCTCGCGCACATGCTGCTCGTCCTGGCGCATGGCGAAGGCGGTGACGGCCATGATCGGAATCTTGGAGATGGCGGTGTCATCCTTGATCCAGCGCGTCAGATCGAGCCCGGATACTTCGGGAAGCTGAATGTCCATGATGATCAGATCGGGGCGATGCTCGCGCGTCAGGTCGACCGCCTTCAGTCCGTCGCGGCTCTGCACCGTCTCGAAACCGAACGCGTCCAGAAGGTCGCAGAAGAGCTTCATGTTGAGCTCGTTATCCTCGACGACCAGTACTTTCTTGGCTGGCGCAGTGGCCATCAGCACATCACGACTCATGTCGGGGCCGGGATGATTCCCGCGCCTGTCTCCTTGTTAGACCTCAGAGTATTAACCCGGTTTTGACAACCGGCGACCGCAGCAGGGCTGCTTTAGGTCAAGAATTGGGGCAGAACTCCGGCCCGACGGGGCTTTTTGCCCCAAAAGCGCCGATCGTTGCAAATCATGCCCGCTGGCACGGAATATTACCCGCCTGGATCGCCGGTTATCTGTCGCGAGTGTTTTTCGCCGGGACCCGCGCGTGGCGGCAAATGTCGAGCATGCGGTTCGGTGCGACTTGTCTCGCACCCGAAACTTCTCGATTTGACGGTTGCCCACGTCGATTGTGACGCTTTCTACGCCGCGATCGAGAAGCGCGACCGGCCCGAGCTGGCGGCCCGGCCGGTGATCGTCGGCGGCGGCAAGCGGGGCGTTGTCTCGACCTGCTGTTACATCGCCCGCACCTTCGGCGTGCGGTCGGCGATGCCGATGTTCAAGGCACTCAAAGCCTGCCCGGAGGCGGTGGTGATCAAGCCGCGGATGGATGTCTATGTCAGCGAGGGCCGCAAGATCCACGAGCTGATGCGGGAGTTGACCCCCCTGGTCGAGCCGGTGTCGATCGATGAGGCCTATCTCGACCTTTCGGGCACCACGGCGCTGCACGGTGCGGCGCCGGCGGTGACGCTCATGAAACTGCAAAAGCGCATCGAGCGCGACCTTGGGCTCACCATCTCCGTCGGGCTGTCCTCGAACAAGTTTCTCGCCAAGACCGCGTCGGAAGCCGACAAGCCGCGCGGCTTCTTCGCGATCTCGCTGGAGGAGGCGCCAGCCTATCTTGCTGACAAGCCGGTACGCATCATCGGCGGCGTCGGCGCGCAGTTCGCCAAGAAGCTGGCGGGCGATGGCATCCTCACGGTCGGCGACATTCAGAAGATCGATCTCAAGACCCTGATCAAGCGCTATGGCGAGACCGGGATGTGGCTGCATAACTGCGCCTTCGGTCGACACGATCGGCCGGTCGATCCTGCGGGCGAGCGCAAAAGCGTTTCGGCCGAGACGACACTCAATCAAGACGTCTCCGATCACGCCGTCATCGAGGACATACTCTGGCGCCTGTGCCAGCGCACCGCCGACCGGGCCAAGCGCTCGGGCGTCGAAGGTCGGGTCGTGACCTTGAAGCTCAAGACATCCGATTTTCGCTCCTTCACACGCCGAACCTCGCTGGGGGACGCCACCCAACTCGCCCAGGTCATATTCCGCACCGCCAAGTTGTTGCTGGCGAAGGAGGCCTCAGGACCGCACTATCGTCTGATTGGCGTCGGCCTCTCCGATCTCACTGACGCCCGCCCTGACGCTGCCGACCTTGCCGACCCTCGCGCTCTCAAACGCGCCGCCGCCGAGCGGGCGTCAGACAAGGCCCGCACCCGCTTCGGCTCAGGGGCGGTAACCACTGGCCGGGGCGCTCGGATCGAGAAACAGCGGGAATAAGCGCCCCGCCATTGCGATTACCCGCCGGAGGGTTATCAACGCGGCAACCGGTTTCAGCGATCTCGCGATTGGATCTGTCATGACGAAGTGGGAATACAAAGTTCTGATGCGCGCCCGCGCCGTGGCCGAGGCCAACACCAGCGGCTGGCGCGCCGGCACCGACTGGGATCCGGCCGATTTCCTCGATCAGCTGCCCAAGCTCGGCCTCGAGGGCTGGGAGCTGGTTGCGGTGACCCCGCGTTCCGGCCTCGCACACAGCACGCAGTCGGTCGCCGGCCTTACCACCCAGGAGATCTGGGTGTTCAAGCGCCCGATCGATAGCGGCGAGGGTCGTTGATGAGTGTTCTCGACAATCTCAAGGCAGCAGGCGTCACCCTGCCCGCGCCGCGCGCGCCGGTCGCCAACTATGTGCCTTTCGTCATCTCTGGCAATCTGCTGTTCATTTCCGGGCAGGTGTCGAACGGCCCGGATGGGCTGGTCGCCGGCCGGGTTGGCGAAAACATGACCCTCGAACAAGGCCAGGCCGCGGCTCGCCTTTGCGCGATCAACCTGATTGCGCAGATCAACGCTGCGCTCGGCGACCTAGACCGGGTAAAGCGCATCGTCAAGCTGGGCGGTTTCGTCAACGCCGCACCGGATTTCGTCGAGATCCCGAAAGTGGTGAATGGCTGTTCCGACCTGATGGTCACAGCCTTCGGCGAGAAGGGCAAACACGCCCGCTCCGCCGTCGCCTGCCCGGTGCTTCCAATGGGGGCTGCCGTGGAAGTCGATGCCGTGGTCGAGTTCGGTTGAGCGCCAGCTTCGACATCGCCGGCTTTGCCTACGCCCATCGCGGCCTTTGGGGCCGCAAGGCGGACGAGAATTCCCTTGCTGCCTTCCAGGCTGCGGCGGCTGCAGGCGTCGGGTGCGAACTCGACGTCCGCGCCTTGAATGATGGAACACTGGTCGTCTTTCACGACGCCACACTGGACCGCATGTGCAACGATCGACGTCGGATCGACGAGGTCACTTCGGCTGATCTTTCTGTCCTGCATCTGCCCGACGGCTCGCACATTCCTTCCCTTGAGCAGGTGCTGGATGCGATGGGCGAGTTTCCGGTCTTGATTGAGCTCAAGATTGATGCGCCGGGCGGAGATCTTGCAGACCGCGTGGCGCGGACAATAGAGGCCCACCCCGGCCGTTGTGCGGTGATGAGCTTTGATGAAGCGACCGTCGCCCGGCTCCGCAAACTGACCGACCGTCCGGTCGGCCAGCTGATCGAGGGTCTCGCCCAGTTTGGCGCCGGCGCCCCGAGCGACAAGGCCAAGCGCGCCGTGGCGCTTGGCGTCGATTACCTTGCCCCGCATCTGTCTTCGCTGGCGACCATCGCCGGGCTTGCCTCCGGCCTGCCCCTGGTGACCTGGACGGTGCGCGATCCCGCCGAGCTCGCTCACGCCCGCCTGGCTGGCGCCGCGCCAATTTTCGAGGGTTTTGCTGCGGACCTCGCAAAGCCGCGCGGAACACCGTTATAGTCTTGCGGGGTCAGGTCTCCGGAGCAGCGCTTGGCTGACGACGCCGCAGAAACGGTCGAACTGTCGCTGTCCATTGTCGATGGGCTGAGCAAGGTCGATCGCATGGCGTGGAACGCCATCGCCAATCCCCAGGGCCTGCCCTACGACCCCTTCCTCGACTGGGATTTTCTCGAGGCGGTTGAATCGACCGGCTGCGCCACGGCGAAAACCGGCTGGTCGCCGCGCCACGTGCTGGCGCATGATCTTGCGGGGCGACTGGTCGGCGCCGCGCCGCTCTACCTGAAAGCGCACTCGCGCGGTGAATTCATCTTCGACCATTCCTGGGCCGATGCCCTGCAGCGCGCCGGCGGGCGCTATTATCCCAAGCTGCTCTGCGCCGTGCCGTTCACGCCGGTGACCGGCCGACGCCTGCTCGTCGCGCCGGGCCCGCACGCCGACGCCATCCAGCAGATGCTGGCGGAGGCTATCGTCGAGACCGCCGCTGATTCGGATCTGTCGTCGGTCCATTTCAACTTCCTCGACGCGCCGACATCGGCTCGGCTCGGCGCCGCCGGCCTCCTGCTGCGCGAGGACCAGCAATTCCACTGGATCAATCGCGGCTATTCAAGCTTCGACGAATTTCTTGGCGCCCTGGCGAGCCGCAAGCGCAAGATGCTGCGCAAGGAGCGGATTGCAGCGCAGCAGGGACTGACCTTCGAGCGGGTGACCGGCACAGACCTCAAGTCGCAGCACTGGGACGCCTTCTTCAGGTTCTACATGGACACGGGCGGCCGCAAATGGGGTTCGCCCTATCTCAACCGCGCGTTCTTCTCGGTGCTGCATGAGCGCATGGCCGATCGGGTGATGTTGGTCCTGGCGATGGACGGCAAGCGCGCGATCGCCGGGGCGATGAACATGATCGGCTCTGACACGCTTTATGGTCGCTATTGGGGTCGCACGATCGAGCGGCCCTTCCTGCATTTCGAAGTCTGCTATTATCAGGCGATCGACTTCGCCATTGAACGCGGCCTTGCTCGCGTCGAAGCCGGCGCACAGGGCGAGCACAAGCTGGCGCGTGGGTATGAGCCCCAACTCACCCGATCCGCCCACTGGATCGCTCACCCCGGTTTGCGCGACGCCGTGTCGCGCTATCTCGACAGCGAGCGTGCGGCGGTGGAGGAAGGGATTGACCATCTGGCGGCATTCTCGCCTTTCCGAAAAGACGGGCCGACGACGACAACTGAACCGGACGAGGAGGGCTTCTGATGAGCCTCAAGGGCGCCTATGACGGCAACAACATCTTCGCCAAGATCATTCGCGGCGAGGCGCCTTGTGTGAAGGTGTTCGAGGATGCCGACACCATTGTGTTCATGGATATCTTCCCGCAGAGCCAGGGGCACTGCCTGGTCGCCCCGAAGGCGGTCGAGGCCCGTAACCTGACTGACTTCCCGGCCGAACGCCTCGGCGGCCTGTTCAAGCGCGTCCAGATCGTCACCCGTGCGACGATCAAGGCGCTGAACCCGGATGGCGTCGTGGTCACCCAGTACAACGGCGCCCCGGCTGGTCAGACGATCTTCCATCTCCACGTCCATGTGATCCCGCGCTATGACAACCTGCCGATGCAGGGCCACCATCTCGGCAAGCCGGCCGACATGGATGTGCTGAGATCGCAGGCCGAGCGGATCGCAGCGGCGATGGAGGGCTAGGCCCTATCCCACGCTGAACCCTATCGCACGCCGAATACGGCGCGGGCGGTGAACGCAAGGCTGTGGCCGGCGCGCGCTTCGAGCGAGAAGAAGGCGATTGCATGGGTGCGCTTGTCGGGGCCGACCTCGACCATGACGGTTTCTTCCGCCCCGAATTCGGCCGAACCCATCTCCAGCGAAAACGAAGCGAGGCTCATCGCCTCTCCGACAGCCAGCTGAAGCGCCTTCATCGCATAGGCGGAGCAATATGCGGGGTCGAGCCGGCCGGGAGCGCCAAGGTCGACCGCCGGAACCCTCAGCGCTTCGCCAAGATTGAATTCATCCGCCATGCGTTGACCCTAGAGACCAGGCGCCCGTTAAACAATGCTAACCAACGCTTAACCCCTGGGGCCCTACCGATGGCGCATGACGCGGCTCCGATTCCCCGTTTCCGCTGTGATCCTCGGCTGCGCCGCCGGGTCTTGCACGCTTTCGGCTTTTGGCCAGGAGCTGCGAGCCGAAACCCGGATTGAGGACATTCAGATCAGCCAGGCGTCGTCTGAAGCCGGCGGCGGCGTCGCCATCCTCGTGAAACTCTCCCAGCAGCCTAAGTCAGCTGTGGCCGCTCAGATTGGCGGCGCGCTGGTGGTCGACATCGACGGCGTCTTCTTGCCCGCGCTGGCTTTCGATCCGGCTGGCAACGCCATGGTCCGGCATGTCGCTGTGACGCCCTCGGCCACCACTGCCGGCGGAGCGCCGGGATCGAAGATCCGCTTTGAGGGGGCAGCCTTCACCGGCGCTTCAACCACGATCTATCGCGACGCCGTGTTGATCGAAGCAAAGCTTGCCGAAGCCAGTCTGCCGGCAGGCGCCTCCTTGATGATTGCCGTGACGCCGTCGAAAACCGCGCCCGCAAAACCGGCGCCGCTCAAGCCCGCGCCTGTTGCCGCACACGTTCCCGCGGCCAAGGCGATCCCCACAATCCCGATTGCGCCGGTCAGTCTCGCGCCATTGGCGCCGGCGCCAGCGGACCTTGCGCCGTTGACGCGGCCAGTCGACGTCAAGAGCGCAGAAGCCAAGAGCCTCGCCGCTAAAAACAATGTTCTGGAATCCCACCCGCCGGTTGCGCCTGCCCCGTCCGCTCAGGTCGCGACCGCGTCGCCAAAGGCAGCTGGTCCGACAGCGCCTCTCGCGCCTCCGGGACCGCTCGCGCCTCAAAAAGCAGTCGCGAGCCTGGCCGGTGTCGCGAAACTCGACGCCGATGCCTGCGCGGGCGCCGAGGAGCAGCTGGCGAAGGATGCGTGGTCGCTGCCGGCGCTCGGCAATCGCGCACTCTGTCTGATCGATCAGCAGAAATTTCCGGAGGCAAAGAACCGGCTCGATCAGCTCGCAGCGTTCAGCCCCGAAGACTGGCGCGTCGATCTCGGACGCGCCGCGTTAGCGACGCAACAGGGCAACGCCAGCCAGGCGGAAATCGGATACCGAAATGCCGCCCAGCTGGCGCCTGATGAAGCCACCCGCTCCGCCATCCTGCAGAGGGTGACAAAGCTGATGGGCCCGGCAAACAACTACCGCTACTGGGGAAAGGTATCTTCCCGGCGGGCAACCTCGGGGGGTCGGGGGGGACGGATAAGGCCGCCAGCGCCGGGAAGACTGCAGACAAAACGTCGATAGGCGTTCTGCTGTTCCATACAGATGGAGATTTTTTTTCGTGGAATAAGGGGTGTGTGATCACGCTGCAGTGAACAGCCCCCAAATCCTCTGAACGCAAACGGGCGGCCCGACTGGACCGCCCGAATACGCAACGCTTTACGCTACTCTACAAATCGAAGAGTCGGGCTAGGCGACGCTGCGCTCACTGGCGGCCGCGTCGCGAGCGCTGAAGACATCGCCGAGATGCCCCCCGCCCTGAATACCGAATTCGGTCCGGGCAAACTCGCCGATTGCCGGAAAAAGCCCACCGATCTCGGCATGGCCAAGACCTTCTTTCTGCAAGGACCGGATCATCTGCTCAGCGACCATCTTGCGGCCGCCGGGGGTCTGTTCGATCAGGCGGGCGATTCGCGATCCGCGAT
>JANMWT010000362.1:0-4620 GCA_031394145.1 Alphaproteobacteria bacterium
GCCAAGCGCTTCGGCGTCGCGGCCCGGGCCAGGCGGGGTATGGATCGACAGAAAATCAAGGTCGGGATCGGCCTCGGCAGCCGAGACGAGGGCGCGGATATACTTGGCGTCGGCGATGGAATCGTCGCTCCACAATCCCCAGAACGCCAGGATGGTCCAGTGGCCCTTGAGAGCGGCCTCAGAGACTTTCCCGCCGCCCGACAGGTCGGCGGAAAAGGCAGGCGCCGTCATCCCAATCAGCGGGTAGGCGGAGCGGTCGGTCAGCCAGGCGGGTGAGGGAGCGGCTGGCGCAGGGGAGAGAGCCGCCGCCGGCGGTGCGGCTGGCGCAGAAGCGCGCTCACAAGCCGAACCGGTGAGGACCGCCACCACGGCCAGCGCCAACCGGATCGGTCTCATGGTGCGGATCGTCTTCACCCAGACAGCCTCGGCTCTCAAGAAAGAGCGATCGACGCGGGCCAGCTGGTCGCTGCAGCCGTTCTGGGGTCTGCAGCGAGGTCGCGCCAACGCGAATCGTCGCCGCCCTCAGGAGATCCCAACACCCGGCGCGCCACAAGCCCGCCCCACCGCAGCGGTTACATTTTGCGACCCGGATTTCCAAGTTTTGAGACAACCCCGCCACGGGGTTGTGGGTTGTCTGAGTCTTGAGGGGACCTGAAACCGGGAGACATGTTGAGGAAGTCCTTGACCTTTCGCTCCATCCGCCTCGCCCTCCTTGCCGTTGGCGCAGCCCTGCTCGGGACCGCCGCAGCCTCCGCTGGCGAGTGGAGATTGGATCCGGCGCGGTGCCCTGAAGTCCGTTTCGAACACTGGGATCATCACCGCTACGAGCGGACTGATCACCGCCAGATCAAATGTCCGGCCGCTGCCTGGACCTATGAATATGGTCCTGGCGAGCGCCACTTCCGCCGCTTGTCGCCAAGACCCGGCTTCGTCGAGGTCTATCGCGATGGCCGTCACTTCTATCGCGGCGATAAGGGGGGCGAGATCAATCTACGTTTCTGAGGCCACTCGTCGACCTTGTGGGTTCCGGTTCTCGCCCCCCGGGGGCCGGACCTGACCTGAGGAGGAAACGCCCGCCGCCCGCCCCCCGAAGGGAGCAGGCGTTTCTTGTCGACGGAGCGCGAGGATCTCCAGCTCACAGGCGGCGCCCGCCAAAACAGAACGGCCCGACATTGCTGCCGGGCCGTCTGCTTCGAGGATCAGGCGTTGCGTCTAGTGGAAGATCTCGAAGAGACCCGCCGCACCCTGGCCGCCGCCGATGCACATCGTCACGACGCCGTACTTCGCCTTGCGGCGCTGGCCTTCAAGCAAGATGTGACCGGTGCAGCGCGCTCCGGTGACGCCGTAAGGATGGCCGATCGAGATCGAGCCGCCATTGACGTTGTACTTCTCAGGATCGATGCCGAGCTTGTCGCGGCTATAGAGGCATTGCGAGGCAAAGGCCTCGTTGAGCTCCCAGAGATCTATGTCCTGAACTTTCAGGCCGTGTCGCGCCAGAAGGCGGGGCACGGCGTAGATCGGCCCGATGCCCATTTCATCCGGCTCGCAGCCGGCGGCGGCAAATCCGCGGAACGCGCCAAGTGGCTGGAGACCGCGCTTTTCAGCTTCCTTGGCTTCCATCAGAACCAGAGCTGCGCCGCCGTCGGAAAACTGCGAAGCGTTGCCGGCAGTGACGTATTTGCCTTCGGCGATCTTCTGGCCGCCTTTGAACACCGGCGGCAGTTTCTGCAGGTCGGCGAGGGTCGTCTGCGGCCGGTTGCACTCGTCCTTGACGACCGTGTAGTCGACAACCGTGGTCTCGCCCGTGTCCTTGTTGACCTGAGCCATCTTCGTCGCCATCGGCACGATCTCGTCCTTGTATTTCCCTGCGGCCTGGGCCGCGGCGGTGCGTTGTTGCGACATCAGGGCGTACTCGTCCTGGTATTCACGCGAAACCTTGTAGCGCTCGGCGACGATCTCAGCGGTCTCGATCATCGTCATGTAGATGGCGGGAATTTTCGCCATCAGCTTGTCGTCGGCGGCGTGGAAGCGGTTGGCCTTGCCCGACATCTGCACCAGCGAAATCGACTCGACGCCGCCGCCAATCGCGATGCTGGCCCCGTCGCGGATCGAACCGGCGGCGAGGGCGATTGCGTTGAGGCCCGAAGAGCAAAAGCGGTTGATGGTCGCGCCAGCGACGGTGACCGGGCAGTCCGCCCAGAGCGCGGCCTGGCGGGCAATGTTGCCGCCGGTCGCGCCTTCCGGCGCGGCCGAACCCAGATAAACGTCTTCAACTTCCCCCGGCTGGATCTTTGCCCGCTCGATCGCGTGCTTGATGGCGTGCCCAGCCATCGCTGCGCCGTGGGTCAGATTGAAGCCGCCGCGACCCGATTTTGCCAGCCCCGTACGCGCTGTTGAAACGATGACCGCTTCACGCATGTAATCCTCCGTACCGTCCATTCAAAAACCGGCAGCGTTGCTGGCCGGTTCGCCCAATTTGACGATACCTTAAGCGCCAAGCGGACGGGAAATGCAACTGGACCGCCGGCCCAGGCTGTTCCTCCGGGTCAGCGCTCCATTGGCTCGGTGAACGGAGGGTTTCGAAGCTCTCGCTCAGCCCGGTGTTGGCTGGGGCGCGGGAAGGTCGCTGGCATGACCCGATACGCCCCCGGCCGTCCGCGCCTGATCGTCCTGGCCGGCGGTCGCCGGGGCATGGGGCGTCGCTGCGTCATTGGAATAAGTGATGGTGGTCGTGGTGATGACCGGCTGCTTCATCGGCGGCGCCGTGTTCATCGCCATCAGCTGGGCGTTCACAAGATCCTTGGTGTTGTAGTTGCCAGAGCGGGCGACCGAAGCGACTTCCTGGGGGAGCGGGACGTTCACCGACGCGATATTGACCATCGGTTTGGCTGTCTCCGGAGGCGCTTCAATTGTCGTGACGCTGGTGGTTTTTTCCGGGATCGACAATGGCGGACCAGCCTGATCGCTCGGGCCCTGATTGGGGGCGAGGAACTTCTTCGTGCCGATTGCCCCGACTGCCCCGACTGCGCCGACTGCGCCGTGCAGGGGCGAGGGCTTGCCGCCTTCAACACTCCCAGCGCCTGCCGCTCCCGGTGGCGGCGCGTTGGGCTGCGAGGCCTCCTGGGCAAGAGCCGGTGCGAATGACATCGAGGCGGCTAGAATCGCGGCGGCTAGAATCGCGGCGGCCAGAGCGGTTGTCGCAAGAACGAATTTCATGGCGGCGCCTTTCAATGCGAAGCTGCTTTGAGACCAAGCTTCGCCGCGCCAAATCGTTCCGCATCTTTCGGTATTTTAACCTCGTCCTTGTTTGACGTCAGGGTCTGAAAACGGGGCCTGAAGTCGGGCCGCTGGCTGCCTGCGGCGCCTCGATGTGATCGGCGACGAAGGCGGCGCGCTTGCCAGGTGGTCGCCCCAGGTGGTCGCCGTGGACTGTGGTCGGGGTGACGGTGTGAGGTTCGGCCGCCATCGAATTCCCCGCTCGAGCCTGGTCAACGCGAGCCTGGTCAACGCGAGTATTGCGGCGCAGTTCCGCGCGCCGGTCGGGCGCCCTAGGCTGCTCGAATGAGTCGCGACCTTGCCGCCTTGAAACTGAAACCGGTTCCCAGCTCCGCCGAGGTCTTGGCGCGCAAGGCTGGCTATCGCGAGGAGGTGTCCATCGCTTTCAATGGGCCGCTGGCTTCGGAACGCTGCGTTGAGGTGCGCGATCTTGGGATCGCAGGCGCCAACCACTACAATATCGAGCAGAACCCGCCCTATTACCTGCGCGTGCCCGGCTCGATCCCGGATCTTTATGTCCGCCGCTCCGTCGCCGATCGCTTGCGCGAGGTCAATTCGCGGCTCCTCGAAGTCGGGCTGGAGCTGTTCGTATTCGATGCGTGGCGACCGCAGGCGATCCAGCGTTATTTCCACGATGTCTGGTTCCCGCAATGGCTGAAGGCGCGCAAGCCGAGCCTCGTCGGCGAAGCGCTGAACCAGGAGGTCGAGAAGTACTGGGCGGCGCCCTCGGCGGGCGAGAATTCACCCTCGCCACATTCGACGGGAGGGGCGGTCGACCTCACTCTGATCGTCAGCGAGACCGGCCAAACCTTGTTCATGGGCGGCATTTTCGATGATCTCACCGAGACCGCCTGGACCGATGGGTTCGAGCGCCTGGCGCCCGTGTCGATGTCGGACGAGGAGGCGAGGGCCAATCGCCGGCTGCTCTACTGGGCGATGACGCAAGCCGGATTTGCCAACAATCCAACCGAATGGTGGCACTATTCCTGGGGCGACCAGATGTGGGCCCGGCTCTGCGGCCACCCGGCGGCGGCCTTTGGCGCTTGCGATCCAGTCGGAACCGGCGACCTTTAAGTCCTCAGCAACCATCGCGCGCCAAAGTGTCGTCCAAGACAGGTGATCACCAGAGACGGGATCACAAGACCTGGGCTCAGAGGGCGCTGCGGATGCTGAACGACTTCGTCAAGCACATTGCCACGTCGACCGGCATGTCGGGCAAGAAGGCCCGCTCGGCGCTCGGGATTGTGCTGAACGCGGCCGAGCGACAGGGGGCTGAGTTTGCGACCCGCCTCTATCAGGAGCTTCCCGGGGCCCGCACCTTGTCAGCCAAGATGGGCGCAGAGG
>JANMWT010000378.1:0-3913 GCA_031394145.1 Alphaproteobacteria bacterium
CCGATCACGGTCGAGGCGCGTAGGCCGCCAATCGAGGAGACGATGATGACATTGCCGTCCTTGCGTTTGGCCATCTGCGGCACGCACATCTGGATCAGCCAGTTGTTGGAGATGATGTTGTTATGAAGGATTTTGGAGAACTGGTCGTCGCTGATCCCGGACATCGGACCATAATAGGGATTTGACGCCGCGTTGCAGACCACGATGTCGATTTTCCCGAATGCGGCGTTGGCGACGTTGACCAGTCGCTGCAACACATCCTTCTATGAAATGTAGGCGGGCGAGGCGATGGCCGTCCCGGCGCCGTGCGCCTTGTTGATCGCGGCGGCGACCTCCTCGCACGGGCCGGGCTTGCGCGAGGAGATTGCGACTTTGGCGCCATGGTTGGCCAACTGTTCGGCGATGGCCTTGCCGATGCCCTTGGTCGAGCCGGTGATGATGGCGGACTTGCCTGCAAGATCGAACAGGTTGGCTGACATGGACGGTTCCTTCCACTGGGCTCGGCAGCCGAGCGCTCTGACGCAATTTCCTTGCGTTCTAAGCGCGGGGTTCGCAGAAGGGAAGCGGTGAGCTTGGAGGCGGCGGCATGACCAACCGGCTGGACGGCCGACGAGCCATCATCACAGGCGCAGCTTCGGGCATTGGCTTTGCCTCGGCGAGCCTGTTCGCCGCCCACGGCGCAAAGGTGCTGGCAGTCGATCTTCCGGGCCGGGGGCTGGCGATGCGTCCAGGCGTTCATCCCCTTGAGGTCGACATCGCCGATGATGACGCCCCCGGGCGCATCGTGGCGGCCGCCATCAGCCAGCTCGGCGGCATCGACATTCTCTTCAACAATGCTGGCGTCAGTGGTCGCTCGCGCGTCGAGGAACTGAGCGACGCCGACTGGGATCGCGCCTTCGCCGTCAATGTGCGGGCCCCCTTCCGCATCGCCCGGCACGCCATTCCAGAGCTGAGGAAGTCGAAGGCCGGGCGGATCATCAATACCGCCTCGGTCATGGCCGAGGGAACGGATTACGGCCTTGCAGCCTACTGCGCGTCCAAGGCGGCGGTCGCTGGCCTGACGCGAACCCTGGCGCTCGAGCTGGGCAAGTCCGGCGTCACGGCGAACTACATCCTGCCCGGGGCTATTCGCACCGGCATGACCAGCAGCGTCTGGGACGCCAATCCGGAGATCGCCGAGATCTGGGCGAAGAAATCGCCGCTGAAGCGTTTGGGCGAGCCTGAGGACATAGCGCGCGTCGCGCTGTTCCTGGCGTCCGACGATGCCGGTTTCATCACCGGACACGGCCTCTGCGCCGACGGGGGATTGACGCTTCGGGTTTAGAGCCGCGCGTCGGCTATGGCTGCGGCCGGTAGGGGTTGGCCTTCACCCAGCGCCAGCGATCATACATGACCCAGCCGAACACCGCCCAGGATAGGGCGACGATGATCAAACCTGCCGGCAGCGCCCCAGGCGGCGCCGTTTCGGGTTTGAACCGGCCGAGCAACATCAGCGCCGCTCCGGTTACGCAGCCGAAGACGCCGCCCAGGCGTTTCCAGCGGTGCAGGGCGCGCACCCGGGTCAGCCAGGCGATCTGGTCCTCCGAAGGGAGAGCGGGATCGGGTGCGGGCGGAGCGGTCATTCGGTGAGGCTGCGGGCTGGCTGCATCGATGAAACGAACTTAGAGGTCCCATTCCCTGGCGAGATAACTCACCAGCATGTCGCGTCGCTTGCGAACATTGTCGGGCGTGAACACCGTCAAGCCGCGCAGATCATTGCTGATCGCAAAGTGCGGCTCACCGCCCTTGGGGAAATAGAGCTCCATCTTCTTTGAGAACTCCATCCGGTCCGCCTTCTGATTGAGCAGATCGGGCAGCAGGGTGAAATTGCCGAGGCATTCAGTGAGATCGTCAATATCGGCCGGATCGCGCCAGTATTCCGCCCATTGCGAATCCTTGGGCGGCGTTCGCGGAAAGATGTGCTCCAGCGTCGCGTCCGCTTCGGCAGGGATGGCGACGCCTCCGGGCGCGGCTGCGTTGAGCCGCAGCACGAGCGCCCGGCGTTGCTTGAAATTGGGGAAACGGCCGCGCAGCCGGTCGCGGAATTTTGCCTTTTCCTCAGGCGAGGGCGCCAGGGGCGAGGATGGATCAAACAGGCCGGCCGGCTGGTCCATCGCATCCATGATCCTGCGATAGCGTTTGTGTCGGTAGTCGCGCTCCTTGACGGCATATTGAAGGAGGTAGGCCATCCGCTCGAGGCCGGAGAAGAAGCGCTCCGCCATCTCGTTGTCGCGCGGATGCTCGACGAGGAATTTCACCGCCGGCGCTCGCCAGCTCTCGTGGTGGATCGAGCGCAGAAAGCAGAGACTGCGGGCGACCGAGGGAGAGAACTTCATCCGCTCCTGATTGCCCAGCACCACCGCTTCATAAGCGTCGACGAAGCGTGGCAGAATGTCGTTGATAAAGGTCGAGACCGGCATGCGGATCATCACCGCGTGCAGCAGCGCATCGACGAATTCGCCCCGCATCTGTCGGTCATAGAGGAAGCGGATCTGCTTCAGCATGTCCTCGAAGGCGTCCGACCCAAGGCGATTGGCGTATTCGTTCCAGGTCTGCGAATACTTGACTGCCTCGGTGTCGGTGAAACCGGCCCGTTCGAAGAAGGCCGACTTCATGATGTCGTGGTCAGACAGGGGCAGGCCGCGCTTGTTGAGCACCAGGAAGACCCGGTAGCCGATCGCGTGCTCCGAGACGCGCACCTTGACGATCGACACCTCGTCGGTGAGCCACAGGGCAAAGCGCGTACGCTCGTCGTCGGTCCAGTCGCTGAACTCGTCGTGGATCAGCCGGACCGCGCGGGCGATGCGCTTCTGGGATTCACTTTCAGCTGCGCGGTCGATGTTGTCGGGCGCGAGCGTCGCATTCTTGGTCTGGATGTTCTCGCGGAAGAATTTCGAATCGAGATGGTTCATCGTCACCCGGTAGCGCGGCCGGCTGCCGACAAACCCGCTCTGGCCGATCAGGGCGTGGAGCAGGGCTGCCTCGTCCGAAGAGGCGGCGAGGTCGCGCAGCACCGCGAGGATCATCGTCAGGGTGGAGACGCGCTGCTGGCCGTCGACCACGTCGGACGGCCGGCCGGGCTTGATCTGAAGGACGACCATGGCCCCGAGGAAATACACCGTCGCCTGGCTGAAGGCGTCGCGCAGGTCCTTGAGCAAGGCCTGAACTTCGGTGTCGCCCCAGGAGAAGCCGCGCTGATAAGGCGGCACGCGCAGGTCTGCGCCTGAGCTGAATATGTCGCGAATCCGCAGCACGTCGGACTGGAGATTCATAGGCATAGACACGGCCCCGCACTAAACTGCTTGTAGCTAGTCACAAACGCGCTTCGGGTCCAATGTCCGGCGGTCGAGATTTGATTGGGAGCCGGAATGAAACTGGCATGTTTTGAGAGCGCCAGCGGGGCGGGTTTCGGCGTCGTCGAGGGCGACCACATCGCCGATGTGCGCCGCGTTTTACCGCATCTTTCCCCGAATCCTGTGGATATACTGGCGGGTGGTCCTGAGGCCCTGAAGCTGGTCGCGACGGCCGCGAACGCGGCCCCGCGATTGAGGCTTTCGGACGTGAGGCTGACGGCCCCGATCCCCCGGCCCGGCAAGATCCTTGGTATCGGCCTCAACTATCGCGACCATGCGAAGGAGACGGGACGCGAAGCCCCTTCGACCCAGATGTGGTTCAACAAGCAGCAGACTTCGGTCCATGACCCCTTTGCGCCGATCCTGATGCCGGCGGTGTCGTCAGCGCTCGATTATGAAGTCGAGTTGGTGGTGGTGATCGGCCGTCGCGGGCGTCACGTGCCGCGCGAGCGCGCCCATGAAATCATCGGCGGCTACATGGTCGGCAATGATGTTTCGGTCCGCGACTGGCAGCGCGCGAC
>JANMWT010000431.1:0-13290 GCA_031394145.1 Alphaproteobacteria bacterium
CAGCACCGCCGCGACCGTGGTGAGATCGAAGGTCCAGCGAGTGATCGAGAACAGCCCGACCACCGCATAAACGTCGTGGAAGGTCGTGACAAAAGCCGCCCAACCGAACTTCGATTCAAACCGGAACCAGACGTAAAGCGCAATCACGGTGATCGCCAGCAGGCTGGCGATCACCCCGCCCTGGAACAATTCGCCAGAAACCTTGGGCCCGACCGCATCCACCTTGCGAATCTCGACGCCCTGGCCGAGCGCCGTGGTGATCTTGCGGGCCATGCCTTCAACGTCCGACCCGGTCGCCGCGATCGGCAGGCGAATCAATGCGGTCTTGCCGCCGTCGGCTGGCGTCACCGCGGTGTCGCCGCTGAAGCCCGCATGTTCGAGTTCGGTGCGGACCTGGCCAAAATCGAAGGGTTGAGCGCGGGCGGCTTCGACCAGCACGCCGCCGGTGAAGTCGAGGCCCATATTGAGCCCCTGGGTCACCAGCGAGACCGTGGTGGCGAGGAATATCGCCGCCGTCACGATGAAACCGATCCACCTGATCCGCATGAACGGAAAGGGATGGGGGTCTTCTACGGCGCCAGCCTTGGCGTTCGGCTTTGGTTTATCCCACCACATGACGCGGCCTCGAGCATAAGCGTGACTGAGCGGAACGCCCCGGCGGAGCGCCCCAAAAGGCTTGTTTGCGCTAGCAGGTGAGGCGCAAAAGCGCCATGCAAAAAAATTCACAGGCCCGCACTGGACAGCGGAGGCTGGCGCCCCGAAGTGTCCGCCGGCGTCAAGGCGTTCGACGCGACGGGACGGGGCGCTTTTCTGGCGATTTGCTGGGCCCCGGGTCCGCGGGGCGGGAGCGAGACGGCCCATGTCTGCCGCAGATCAAGCTGAAGCGACAGAACTAGGCCACGGAACCTCGGAATTGCTGCTGCGCGCCGTCCGCGGTCAGTCCGAGCGGATCAGCCTCGGGGAGATCATTGACGGGCTGGGCGCACGCGCTTTTGGCCTCGCGGCGCTGGCCTTCGCCCTGCCTTCGTGCGTTCCCATGCCGCCTGGGGTGCCAACCGTGGTCGGATTCGCCCTGCTGATCGTTTCCGTGCAGATGGTGATGGGCCGCAAAGAGCTCTGGTTGCCGGGGTTTCTCTCAAAACGCACCTTCCCGCGCATCCCGCTGGTCACCGCGCTGGAAAATGTTCAGCCTCACCTGCAGGCCGTCGAGCGCATCGCGCGGCCCCGGCTCTTGCTGCTGACCGGACGCGCCGGGACCCTTCTGATCGGACTGGTCGTGCTGGTCTTGGCGGTGGTGTTGATTCTGCCGCTGCCGCCGGGCGGCAATTTTCCACCTGCGCTCGCCTGCGCCGTCCTCGGCATGGGCCTCGCAGAACGCGACGGGGTTATCGTGCTCCTTGGGCTGGTGACATCAATTGGCGCAATGATCGCGGCCTGGGCGGTCACCCTGTTGTTCATTCGGCACCTGCCGGAGCTCGCCGACTGGTTCACTCACCTTTTTGGTCACTAGAGCTTTGGTCGCGAGGGCTTTGCTCGCAAGGGCTTTTTCTCACCAAATTTGGAGCGTGCCGCCCCACATCTTGCGACAAATGAGGCGCAGGCGGGGGTAATCCTGCGACAGCCGCGCCCCACTTTCGGATCTTGGCCCGCAATCGAGAGGCCACATGGAAGATCCGCGATGAAACGCCTGGTTCGCCTCTTAATCCTCACTGCCGTGCTTGGCATGGCTGGAGCTGCGGACGCCCAAAGAGGTCCGGGCGGCCCACCGATGGGTGGTCGCGACGGCGGTCTGGGTGGCGGTCTGGGCGGTGGTCTGGGCGGTGGCCCGGGCGGGGGCTTTGGTCTCCTGATCTTCGACGCCAACAATGACGGCAAGCTGACCCTTGCTGAGTTGGACGCTGGCCAGAAAGCGCGCTTCACCGAGGCCGACGCCAACAAGGACGGCTTCGTGACGCCCGAAGAGATGCGCGCGGCGATGATGAAGCGTCATATTGAGATGCGCTTCGCCGCCCTGGACACCGATCATAACGGTCAGATCAGCAAGTCCGAATTCGAAGCTGGCATGCCCAAGCCGGGCGGGCCCGCAGGCGGCCCTGGCGGCGGGCGCCCCCGATTTGGCCGCTTCGGCGGACCGGACGGGCCTGGCGGACCGGGACTGGCGGGAATGATGGGACCGCGCGGACGCGGCGGCCCTGGCGGTCCTGGCGGGCCCGATGGGCCCCGCGCATGGCGCGGCCCCCCCGGGGCGAGCGCCCCCAAGGACGGTGCAGCGCCGGGACCGGGGCCAGACGGCGCCAACGCCCAGCAGGTACGGCGCATGGGCCCAGCAGACGCCAATGGCGATGGCAAACTGAGTTTCGAAGAGTTTGCGGCCCGCGGCGCGGCTGTCTTTGCCCGGGCGGATGCAGACAAGAATGGCGTCGTGACAATTGCCGAGCTTCGGACTCTCGCGGGCGCACCGCGGTAGTCGCGAAGGACCATACGCGCTGGACCCATGTCCCTCCCCCCAGAGGCGCGACCGGTCTACTTGCTCGCAGCCTGTTGCATCACCCCCGGTTGATGCCACAGGCTGCGGGCAGTCTTGTTTCCGGCGTCGACATGTCCAACAGCCTTCTCATCGTCGAGGACGAAAGCTCCATTCGCGAGCCGCTTGCCCGCTATTTCGAAAACAACCAGTTCCGGGTGAAATCCGCTTCTGACGCCACAGCGGCGCGAACCCTTCTGTCCGCCCACGCCTTCGATCTTGCGATCGTCGATATAATGATGCCGGGCGAGGATGGACTTAGCCTGTGCCGTCATATCCGTGCGACCGGCAATATGCCGGTGATCTTCCTGACGGCGCGAGCCGAGGAGCTGGATCGCGTTCTTGGCCTCGAGGTCGGCGCCGACGATTATGTCGTGAAACCGTTCTCGCCTCGCGAATTATTGGCGCGGGTCAAGGCCGTGCTCCGCCGCGCCAACAGCCTGCCGCCGCGCCAGGCTGGGCCAGAGACCGGCCGCTTTTCCTTCGGCGAGTGGATCTTGAAGACCGGCGAGCGCGAACTCGTCGGCGCCGATGGTCTCGCGGTCCCGCTGTCGACCGGCGAATACAACCTGCTGCTGGCGCTGGTCGAACGGCCCAAGCTGGTGCTGACGCGCGATCAACTCCTCGATCTCACGCAGGGGCGTGAAGCCGGCATCTTCGACCGTTCGATCGACAACCAGGTCAGCCGCCTGCGCCGCAAGCTCGAGCCCGACCCCAAAGACCCCCGCTACATCAAGACAGTCTGGGGCGGCGGCTACACCTTCGCCGCTGAGGTCCGCAAACTGTGAAATGGCTGTCCCCCCGTAGCCTGACCGGCCAGATCGCTCTGGTGATGACCGCAGCGTTGCTGGTCGCGAGCGCGGTCAATTTCGGTTTCCTCTGGGCGGAGAACTCGCGCGCCGGCTTGATCGAGGCGACCGGTCCTGGCCTCACGCGCTTCGTCGACTTCGCCCAGGAGATTGTCGCCAACCCGCCGCCGCCATCCGAGCGCAACCTCCCGCTGGGCCGACCGCAAGGCGGCGGTCGGTTTGTCTTCGGCCCCAACAGTATCATCTGGAACCGTCGCCTGGTGCGCAATCCGCGCCTCGAGCAGCGCCTGTCCCGGGCGCTTGAGGATGGCGGGGTCAAGGTCTCGCTCGTCCAGGCGGCCGATCGCATCATCGAGCGCCGGCCCGGCCTGCCTGGCGGCGCTTTCGGCGGCCCGGGGGGACCGGGGGGGCCTCCAGGAGGCGCCGGCGGACCTGGAAGCTCCACGGGCGGCGGCTTTGGCGGTCGAGGACAATTCTCCGGCGCGCCCGGATCCCGCTTCCAGTCGCCCGGCGGGCAACCTGACGGCCAACCCGGCAACCCACCCCGCAACTCACCCGCCAGTGCTCCAGATCGCACGCCTGCACCGGACGGCGTCCGGATCGATCCATCGCAACGGCCGCCGGATGCGCCGGCGAAGCCGGACTTGCAGACGCGACCCGGCGGCCTGCGCTCTGGGGTGGGTGCGCGCTCGCCAGCGAGCGGCTTCGGCCCGGCCGGCGGCGCCCGCGGGCTTCGGGCTCGCGAGGTCGTCTTTTCTGTGCAGTTCGCCGACGGCCGCTGGCTCAACGCCAACTTCTTTTCGCCATTGCCGGCCGGCGGTGAAATCTATCGTCTGGGCGCGACCACCTTTGTCGCCTTCGCCTGCGTGCTGATCGCCGCGCTCTGGATCGCCAGCCGGCTGTCGCGACCGCTGCAGGACCTGACCAGGGCCGCCGCCCATGTCGGCGCCGCAGGCGAGCCGCAAGAGGTCGCTGTGCGTGGGCCGAGCGACGTCCGCCAGACACTTGAAGCGTTCAACGCGATGAGCGCCCGGGTGAGCCAGTTGCTCGGCGAGAAAGATGTCATGCTGGGGGCGCTCGGCCATGACCTGCGTACGCCGCTGTCCTCGCTGCGGATCCGCCTTGAATCGATGGAGCCTGAATCCGAGCGCAACAAGGCCGTGAAGACGATCGAAGAGACGACCCAGCTGCTTGAGGCGATCCTCGAACTTGCCCGGCAGGGGCGATCGAACGAGCCGGTCCAGATGATGGACGTCTCGATCCTCGTCCAGGATATGGTCGAGGACTACGCCGAGACCGGCGCGCCGGTGACGCTGACGGCCTCGGAACGGGCCCCGGCCGCGTGCCGGCCGCTGCTGTTGCGCCGGCTCCTCCGAAACCTGATCGACAATGCGGTCACCTATGGCGGCGCGGCGCGCATCAGCGTCGCAAAGCGCGACGGCCAGCTCGAGATCCGCGTCGAGGATGACGGACCCGGGATGACACCCGATGCGCTGGCGACGGCAACCCGCCCGTTTGTCCGCGGCGATGCCTCGCGCAGCCGAACCACAGGCGGGGCGGGGCTCGGCCTTGCCCTCGCCGACGCTATCGCCAAGACCCACAAGGGCACCCTCGTCCTTTCAAACCGGGCGCCGCACGGCCTCGCAGCCGTGGTCAAGCTGCCGCTGATCGCCGGGGTCTAGGTCGACTGTTGTTGCAGCTCGCGCCCGCGTGTCTCGGGAAAGAACAGCAGGCAACACAACGTCGCGAAGCTTCCGAATGCGACCGGGTACCACAGGCCAGCAAAGATATTTCCGGTCGCGGTTGCGATGGCGAACGCCATCATCGGCATCAGCCCGCCGACAACCCCAATCGCGAGATGGTAGGGCACCGAAAGAGCCGTGTAGCGAACGCTGGTCGGGAACAACTCCACCAGGGCCGCCGCCATCGGGCCATAAAGTGCTGTCGCGGCAATCACCAGCACAGCGAAGCCGGCGATGATCATCGGCCAGTCGAACCTGGCTGGATCGGCAGCCAGGGGATAGCCGGCCGCGGCGAGCACCGCTTTCAGACGCTTGTCGATGCCGGCGGTGTGGGCGGCAAGCTCGGCCCCCGACAGGCCTGTGGCGTTCGGCGCCTCGAGCGAAATGTCGCCGATGTGGACAGTTGTCGTTTCGCCTGCAGCCGCGGGCTTGCTGACATAACTGACGCCCGCCTTGGTGAGGATGTTACGGGCGATGTCGCAGCCGGTGAGGTACTTGTTGCGCCCCAGCAGGTCGAACTGGAAGGAACAGGTTCCAGGAGCGGCCACAACCTCGACCGGTTGGGCTTTCTGCGCAGCGAACAGTGCGCCATTGGCGCCGCCGGCGAAGGCGTGAAAGGCCGGAAAGATGGCGACGACAGCCAGCGCCATGCCAAACAGCAGAACCGGCTTGCGTCCCACCTTGTCGGACAGCCAGGCGAAGAAGACATAGAGCGGGATCGACGCCATCGTCGCCCCGATCATGATCGAGTTCGACCAGACGCCAGGGGTCTTGGCGAAGTTCTCGAGGAAGATCTGCGAATAAAAGAAGATGCAATACCAGATCGGCCCTTGTGACAGGAACAATGAGCCGGTGGCGATGAGCACGTATTTGAGATTCGACCAGCGCAAGAATGCTTCCGCGTAAGGCGCACGGCTGATCTTGCCCTCGGCCCTCATGCGCACGAATTCCGGGCTCTCGTCGAGCTTGAGGCGCATCCAGATCGAGATCGCGAGCAGAACCGACGAGGCCAGGAACGGCACGCGCCATCCCCAGTCCGCCATCGCCGCCTCGCCGATGATGGTTCGCGTCGCCAGCACCAGGCCGAGCGCGCCAACCAGTCCATAGGCCGCCGAGGATTGGACCCATCCGGTGATCGCGCCGCGCCGGTTTGCGGGCGCGTGCTCGGCCACATAGATCGCCGCGCCGCCATACTCGCCGCCGACCGCCATGCCTTGCAGGATGCGCAACAAGATCAGCGCCATCGTGCTGGCGCCGCCGACAAATTTGTTGTCAGGCAGGAGGCCGATCAGGAAGGTCGCCCCGCCCATGATGACGACGGTGGCGAGAAACGTGCCCTTGCGACCGAAGCGGTCGCCGAGCCGACCGAAGATCAGCGCGCCGACCGGACGGAAGAACAATCCTGCAGCGAAGAGCGCCAGCGCCGCCAGCGTGCCGGTGGTTTCGTCGAGTTGGCCGAAGAACCGCTTCGAGATGATCGAGGTCAGCGAGCCGTAGACGAAAAAGTCGTACCATTCGAATGCCGTGCCGGCCGACGAGGCGAGAATGACGGTGCGGAGCGTGGGCACGGACCGGGCTGCGGCCGGCGTTTCGCGGGCAGTCGTCGCCATCTCGTCCCTCCCTAGCCGGTCCGCTTCTGCCGGCCCGCTTCTGCCAGTTTGCTTCTGCCGGTCGCTTCTGCCGGATCGTATGCGCTGGTTGGCCTGGCGTCCCCCGACGGCGTCTACGCGTCCCTCCCCTGCCCGAGTTTCGATGGCTTCGCCAGTAGCGGGGCCCGTAGCGAGGCCAGTAGCGAGGCCAGTAGCGGCGCATGAATCGCCTCTGAACTTGCCCGTTCACAGCCTTGTTTTTGCTACTCGGTCGATCCGGCATTGTCAGGCAGGCGCGGCATGCGCTTGATTGGGCAAAAGCGTTCAACTCCATCGACCGGGGGATAGACTTGAAAATTGTTCTGGCGCTCAGCGCCGCCCTGCTGCTTGTCGCCCCGGCCGTGGGCCAGACCATCGTCAACAGCGCGCCCAAACCTGGTCCCGCCGCGCCCGCCGTACCGGAGCCGAAGGATGAGCGATATCCTGGCGTGTTGTCGTTGTCGGTCGACGCCACCGATCTCGATCGCAAGATCTTCTGGATCAGGGAATCTATCCCTGTCGCCAAGGCAGGTGAGCTGATCCTGCTCTATCCGCAATGGCTGCCGGGCAACCATGCGCCCAGCGGCCCGCTGATGAATTACACCGGCGTTCACTTCAGCGCCAACGGCAAGCCGCTGAAATGGGTGCGCGATCCAGTCAACGTCTTTGCCTATCGCATCACCGTTCCGGCTGGCGCCAGGCAAGTCGATGTCGAGGCGCAGTTCGTCACGGCGGTGGAAGCCGCCCAGGGCGCGACCATGATCACGCCCGAGATGCTGCGCCTGAACTGGTGGATCGCAGCGCTTTATCCCGCCGGCCACTATTCCCGGCAGGTGATGATCGATGCGTCAGTCAAGCTGCCGCAAGGATGGGATTTCGGGACAGCGCTCGAAACCGAAAAGACCGATGCATCCGGCGTGCACTTCAAGACCGTACCGTTCGACGTGCTGATCGACAGCCCGTTCATCGCCGGCAAATTCCTGCGTAAATTCGATCTTGACCCCGGCGGGCGCTCGCGTGTGACGTTCGACGTGATGGGCGACAGCGCCGAGATGGTGAACGCGAAGCCGGAGCAGATTGAAACGATCCGCACCTTGGTCAAGCAGGCCGACAAGCTCTATGGCGCGCGGCACTACAACCACTACGACCTCTTGTTGTCGGTTTCAGGCAAACTCGGCGGCATGGGTCTTGAACACCAGCGCTCCAGCGACAACGGGACGGGCGCAGGGTACTTCAAGGACTGGGACCAGCACTCGGTGAGCCGCGACCTGCTGGCGCACGAATACACACACTCGTGGAACGGCAAGTATCGCCGCGCCGCCGATTTGTGGACGCCGAGCTTCAACGTACCGATGCGCGGCAGTATGCTCTGGGTCTATGAAGGCATGACGCAGTATTGGGGTCAGGTGCTGGCCGCGCGCGCCGGCTTTTACACCAAGGCCGAGGCGCTGGATGTCTGGGCGATGACAGCGGCGACCTATGACTATCAGAAAGGCCGCGATTTCCGCCCTCTGGTCGACACCACCAATGACCCGGTCATCGCTGCACGGCGGCCGATCCCGTGGCGTAACTGGCAGCGCAGCGAGGATTACTATTCTGAAGGCCAGCTGATCTGGCTCGATGCAGACACCCTGATCCGCGAGAAATCCGGCGGCAAGAAATCGCTCGACGATTTCGCCAAGGCCTTCCTCGGCATGAACGATGGCGACTGGGGGCAGCTGACCTACACCTGGAAGGACGTCGTCGACACGCTCAATCGGGTGCAGCCTTATGACTGGGACAGCTTCCTCAAGGCCCGCGTGCTGGAGGTTGCGCCAAAGGCGCCGCTCGATGGCTATGAGCGCGGCGGCTATCATCTGGTCTACGCCGATACGCCGAGCGATTACTGGAAAGCGAGCGAGGCGCGTTCGAAGGGCGCCAATCTCACCTATTCGATCGGCGTTTCCACGGATGCGACCGGAAAAATCGGTTCGGTCGCCTGGGACAGCCCAGCGTTCAAGGCGGGCCTGACGACGGCGGCGACCATTCTTGCGGTCAATGGCCAGGCTTTTGACCCCGACCGGCTGAAAACGGCGGTCGCGGCCACCAAGTCGGGCGGGCAGCTCGAATTCCTGATCAAGACGGCCGACGTCTACAAGACCGTGAAGATCGCCTACACGGGCGGCGCAAGATATCCGAAGCTCGAGCGCATCACTGGCAAGCCCGCTCTCCTCGACGACATCCTCGCTCCGAAATAGGCTGCGCGCTAGGGAGCTTTGGGGTCTTCGGGAACGCTGAAGTCACCCACCGGGCCCGCGAACACGACCGGCCCGGCATAGCCGTCCGCCGAGACCGCCGCGACGCCGAAGAACCAGTCGTCGATGATGACTTTCTCGAGTTTCACCGCGGATTGCGACCCTGGAACCGTCCTGGAATGCTGCCAGGTTGGCGAGGTGGTGTCGCGCCACCAGACGACATAGTGATCAGCGCCTGGAACCGGCGACCAGCTGATCTCGGTGTCGGGCGAGACTGCGCCCTTGACCGAAACCTCTTTTGGCGGCGGCGGCGCGGAGCCGAGCGCGGCCATGGTCATGGCGTTCAGCCGCGTCACGTTGGCGAGGTAGGCAAAATCGACATGGTCGATGGTGTCGCCGTAGACGACGCCATTTTCGGTGCGCAGCGTCTGATGCTGGCGGTCGTAGTTCTCGACACCTTCAGTGACGCGCACGGCGGGAAAACCGAGTTCCTGGAACGGCGCATGATCGCCGCCGCGGCCATAGCGGTCCATCCGATAGATCATGCGAACCCGGAAATCGTTGAGGTTCGCCTCGGCGAGGCCGGCGACATAGCGGGCGAGTTTGCGCGAGGGACTATCGAGTTCACCGCCGTTCGACCTTCGCGACGCCGCCATTTTTGAAGTCTCCACCGCGCGCACGCCTTCGGAGAAGACGCGAACGGTCTTGGCGTCGGTCATGCCGTTCATGCCTTCAGAGGCGCCGATGATGTCGTTGTTGAGCACCGCCTCGACCTTCCAGCCCTGTTTCTTGGCGTACTCCGCCAGGATTTTTCCCCCGCTCAGACCCTGCTCCTCGCCTGACAAGGCCGCATAGACCAGCGTCGCCTTGAATTTCCGCTTCGAGAGAATGCGCGCCGTCTCGATCACGGCTGAAACGCCTGAGGCGTCGTCATTCGCGCCGGGCGCGTCGTCGGTTATGTTCTCGTTACTGCTGTTGCGACTATCAAGGTGGCCCTGGATGATGATCACGCGGGTCGGATCGGACGTCCCCTGCTGAATGCCGACGACATCGACCACCAGGGTCGGCTGGGGGTAGCGCTGGCCCGTCACGGTGTCGGTTGGCGTCACAATCTCAAGACAACCGCCGCATGCCGCCCCGATCGACTTGAACTCGCTTTCGGCCCAGCGCCGGGCCGCTCCAATGTCGCGGGTTTCGGACTTGGCGTCGGAGAGGGTCGACCGCGTGCCGGAACCCACCATCTTCGCATCCAGCGCGTGAAGATGCTTGGCATCCACTTCGGCGGCGATCTGTTTCAGCTTGGCCCCGGCGCCAGTCGGCTTGGGCGTCGGCTTGGGCTTGTCCGCCAGTCCAGCGGGCGCAGCGAGCCAGGATCCGAGGCAGATCAGGCCAAGGGCCACAAGGTGTTTGCGGTTCATGAGCGCCTCAGGGTGCGGGTGTGGGGTTGAGCTTGCGGCGGAAGAAATCGAGCGTTGCTTCGGTGCGATGGCGCACCTGGGCCGGCCCCCACCCGGCGCGATGGCGCAGGCCGGGATAAAGCATGGTCTCGAAGGCGATCTCCTTGGCCTGCAACGCCGTCATCAACCGCGCCGTGTTGTCGAAGGTGACATTGTCGTCGGCCATGCCGTGGATCAGCATCACCGCGCCGGGCTTCAGGTTGGACAGCCGGTTGTTGATGTCGGCTGCTTCATAGCCGGCATGATTGTCCTGGTCTGTGCCCATGAACCGCTCGGTATAATGCGTATCGTAGAGCCTGAAGTCGGTCGGCGGCGCGCCGGCCACCCCTGCTACGAAGGGCGAGTTCGGCGCGGTCAGCGTCAGCAACGTCATAAAGCCGCCATTGGACCAGCCGGTGATGCCGATGCGCGCCGCGTCGACATAAGGCAGCGATTTGAGATGGGCTGCGCCGGCCAGCTGGTCCTCGGTTTCGAGTGCGCCCATGCGGCGATCGGTTGCGGTCTTGAACGCCGCCGAACGATTGGGCGTCCCGCGATTATCAAGCGAGAAGAGGATATAACCCGCTTCAAGCAAAAGCTGATCGGACGGAGTTTGCCATTTTCGGGCGACGAGCGCGTTCGCCGGCCCGCCATAGACCTGCACGATCACCGGGTGCTTCCGTGTCGGATCGAAGCCAGGCGGCGTCCGCATCATCCAGTGGAGCGCGTGTCCATCGGCGGCTTTCAGTGCGCCGTAGGTCGGCTCGCGCAGCCGCGCAAGATAGGGAAAATATGGATGGTTGGCGTCAAGCTTGTTCTCTTCGATCCAACGCACCAGCGCGCCGTCGGCGCCGAATATGCCGGTGCGAGGCGGCGTCTTTGGATCCTGATAAGTTCCGAGCAGAGCTGATCCGCTTGCTGAAACGCTGCCGGTCCACCAGCCGCCCTTGGAGGTGAGCGCCTTTGGCGCCTGCGGCGCGCCATAGGAGACCGAATAGATCCGCCGCTCGATCGGCGTATCCATGCTGGCTCCGAGAAACACCATTTCGGCCTGTTCATCGAGGCCGGCGATCTCATCGACCGGCCAATCGCCGGACGTCACCTGCCGGACCAGCTTGCCATCGGACGCATAAAGACAGATGTGGCGATGACCGGATGCTTCGTCGGTCCAGAGAAAGCCACCGTTCGCGAGCGGCCTGAAATCCTTGGTCAGCTCGACCCAGTGCGGCGAGGTCTGGCTCAAGATGACCCGGCTCAAGCCAGTCACCGGGTCGACCAGCAAGAGGTCAAGGCGCTTCTGGTCGCGTGATTGGCGCTGGACATAGAGCGACTTGCCATCCTTCGCCCAGGCGACGCGGGCAAGATAGATGTCGCGCGTTGGGCCAAGATCAACCTTCACGCGCCCACCGCCGGGCGCGTCCATCAGATAAAGATCGACGCGGGCATTCGGCCGACCGACGCGCGGATAGCGCTGGTTCACCACCACGGCGCCGGTCGCATTGATGTCCGGGCGCGGCACGACATCAACGACCGATTGGTCGACATGGGTTAGCGCGACCCGGCTTTCATCCGGGGACCACCAATAACCGGTCGAGCGATCCATCTCTTCCTGGGCGATGAACTCGGCCGTGCCCCAGCTTTCGAGGTCCGAACCGTCTGTCGTCAACGCCAGTTCGCGACCGCCCGCGGTGGGCAGGATCACCAGATTGTCGCTTCGGATGAAGGACACATAGCTGCCCTTGGGCGACAGCTTGGCGTCGATCGCGCCTGCCTGGGTGTCGGTCAGGCGTCTGATCTGGCCGTCGGCGAGTTGGTAAAGCCAGAGATCGCCCTCGACCGGCGCCAGGATCGATTTGCCCGCTTCGTCCCACTGATAATCGACAATCCCGGTTGTCTGCACACCCTGGCGTTCACGGCGCGTCTTTTCTTGTTCAGACAGCGTCCGATTCTTGGGAATCAGCGACATGGCGTCAATCAGCAAGCGCGGCTCGCCGCCGCCAAGGTCCGCGATCCAGAGATCGGTGATGCGCTGATCCTCGGCGCGGGGCTTGATCCAGGTGACCGATTTGCCGTCTGGCGAAAGCTGCACCCCCCGCGCGACCGAGCCCGACAGGCCGGGATCGGACACCACGCGCTCGGGCGTAAGTCTGTCGGCAAAGGCCGTTCCAACCATCGTTGCCACCCTCGTGACGCTCGCAGCAATTTCATGCGCGGATCGGCCTGCGCCGCGACTACCGCTTTTTCTTGAGGATCGTAGTATCCCGCCGCCGCACTTATCAAGGACGGCGGGTTCCGTCACGGGAGCGGGGATGACCACGATGTCGTGTGCAGTCGCCGGGATGCGGTCAGCGGTCCTGGCGTTCGGTCTTGCAGCAGGAGTGATTGCCATGGCCAAAGCCCAGGTCCCGTCCCCGGATCCAACTACCTTCCTTCCGCCCTCGCCAGCCTGGAGTGGCCCAAGCGAAAAGCTGATCGTCGGCAAGGACGATGCCTGGATCACGCCGTCGGAAAAGACCGGCCTGACGGCGACGCCGACTTACGACCAGACAATCGCCTGGCTGAAGAAACTGGCCAAGGCTTGCCCTGAGGTGCGCCTCGAAAGGTTCGGCAAGACCGGACAGAACCGAACGCTGGTCGATGTCGTCGTGACCCGGGATGGCGCCAAGCTCAATCCGGACAAGCCGGTCTTCTTGATCCAGGCCGGCATTCATTCCGGCGAGATCGACGGAAAAGACGCGGGGCTGATGCTGCTCCGCGACATCTGCTTCAAAGGCAAGCGATCGCTGATCGACCATGTCAACATTGTGTTCATTCCGGTGCTGAACGCCGATGGCCACGAGCGCTCCTCACCCTATAGCCGGCCCAACCAGCGCGGGCCGCTCAACCAGGGCTGGCGCAACACCGCGCAGAACCTCAA
>JANMWT010000443.1:0-2377 GCA_031394145.1 Alphaproteobacteria bacterium
GAAAAGACATCCTGACAAATTGAAGATTCGATTTTTTCTATCTCAAACTCTATAAAGGGTCGGGAAGGAAGTCGAGTCCTAGTCAAATGGGAAGAAAGGGGGGAAGAAACTAAATCGATGACTTCTTTTTTAATACTCGAATCCTCCTTCTCCTTGTTCTCGCTGGGGTAAAGCCCGTGCGATATCGACAGGCTGGCCTGCGGATCAAGATCGACCGTGAGAACGGACCTAAAATCTATTTTCGGAAACGAAGTGCCGGTTCAACCCCGGCCGCTCGCACCACTCTCATTCCAGCCATACCACCTCCACCAGATCGCCGGCGGCGGCGGCCGGCGAGCCAGCGCGCCGGCGGATCAAGGCGTTGGCGGTGAGGAACGGGCTGAGCAGGGATGAGTCCTGGTCATCCGCCGGGCGCACGCTGGCGCGGCCATCGCGCCCGATCGAAAGGACGGCGCGGAGGAATTCCTCGCGGCCGCCTGTCTGCGGCAATCCCTTTTCGCTCTGGGCGCACATCAGCGCCTGGGGCGGGGATAGGGCGTCCATCTTCACCTCGATCAGCGGCTTCAAGAAGAGATGCGCCGTCACCATCGCAGCGGCCGGATTGCCGGGCAGGCCCAGCACCAGCTGTGACCCACGCTTTGAGAACCATGTCGGCTTCCCCGGCTTGATTGCGACCTTCTCGAACACCGGTTCGAAATTTTCCGCGGCAAACGCCGAGCGCACGACATCGTAATCGCCGACCGAGGCGCCGCCGATGGTCAGGAGGATGTCGCACGCAGGTGTGATGCGCCGGCGCACGTCGGCCTCGTCATCGCGCGCGACGCCGAGATCGACGGCGACGGCGCCCCAGCTTCGGATCAACGCCATCAGTGCGGGTGCGATCGAGTTCACCACCTGGCCGGGGCTCATTTCAGCGCCGGGCTCGGCCAGTTCATCGCCATTGGCCAGCACGCCAATGCGGAGCGGCGCCCGCACGCTGAGGTTTGCAACATTGCCGGCGGCGGCAAGGGCGATGGCGCCGGGCGTCATGACATGACCGGCCGGCACGAGTTCGTCGTCGGCGCGGAAGTCCTGCCCCTTGCGGCGAATGGCGCCGGCGCTGAGCTGTTCGGCGGTCACCGTCACGTTCTCGCCCTCGCGGCTGCCCTCTTCCTGGATCAGGATGTGGTCGGCGCCAGCCGGTATATGGGCGCCGGTGAAGATGCGAACCGCCTGACCTGGCTTGAGACCGGCGATGAACGGCTTGCCGGCGCGCGATTCTCCGGTGACGGCGAGCTTGGCGCCGATCTTCATGTCGGCGAAGCGGACGGCGTAACCGTCCATGGCCGAGACGTCGGCCGGCGGCTGGGAGACAGCGGCGATCACCGACACGGCAAGCCGGCGGCCCTCGGATTGGCCGACCGCCACGGTTTCGGCTGGAGCGACATCTGCTTCGCCATGCTGGAGGATGAGCTCCAGGGCCTGGTCGGCGGTGGCCATGCGGATCATCGGGGGCTCCTTTGGAGGTGGCGAGAGGTCGTCTGGCGCGGCAGGCGCCGCGCGTGCACAATGGACCCACGTCAGTAAGGTAGGACAGAATGGCCGGAAAGCTCACCCACATCGACAGTGACGGACGGGCGCGGATGGTGGATGTGACGGAGAAGGCCGCCAGTCATCGACGCGCCAAGGCGGCCGGTCGGGTGGTGATGAGCCGGGAGGCGCTCGAACTCGCTCGCTCGAAGGGCGGCAAGGGGGATGTGCGGGCCGCGGCGGAGATCGCCGGCGTGATGGCCGCCAAGCGAACGTCCGAGCTGATCCCGATGTGCCATCCGCTGATGCTCTCGAACGTAAAGGTGCGGATCGAGGAGAGCGAGGACGGCTCGGGGCTGGCGGTCGTCGCCGAGGTTGCGACCTTGGGACCAACCGGCGTCGAGATGGAAGCGCTGACCGCCGTCAGCGTCGCCTGTCTGACGATCTACGACATGCTGAAGGCGGTCGACCGCGCCATGCGAATCGAGGATGTCAGGCTGCTGGCCAAGTCAGGCGGGGCAAGCGGGGACTTTACCGCGAGCTAGCAAGGTTACCGCAGGCCAAGCGCGCGGACCCTTTCGGCGACGGACGATGCCCGGCTCGCAAAGCAGGCCTCGCAAAGCAGGCCTCGCAAACAGCGCACAATGAGCCACAGCCAAAAAAGAAAGAGGCGCTCTGGCGAGCGCCCCCTTCCATTACTCAACGCCACTCTACTAAGCACGTCGGACCGCAATTCTTGCCCCGGGTCAACAGCCAAGGGCGCCGATTGCTGTCATCAGGATCGAATTGCCGGGCTTCGGGGGAGGACCGAGGCCCGGCAATGCGCGAAGCAAGTCGCCTAGGCGGCTTTCTTGGCGGCGGTCTTGGC
>JANMWT010000463.1:0-2496 GCA_031394145.1 Alphaproteobacteria bacterium
GGAACTCGAAGCAGACCGGGTCGCTGATCATGTGATGGCACTTCCGACCCATCCCGCTGTCAGTGGAGCGCCGCCGCGCATTCAGCGCTATGCGAGGGAACCGGCCAGGCAGGCGGAAGTTGCCCCCACCAGCGTAGACCGCGTTCTTGCCGGCCCCGGCAGGGCGCTGGACACAGGACTACGACAAGACATGGAGCAGCGCTTCGGCCACGACTTTTCAAGGGTGCGGGTTCATTCTGGCGGAGCCGCCGAGCAGTCCGCGCGGGACGTGAACGCCAATGCCTTCACGGTGGGACACGACGTTGTGTTCGGTGCCGGCATGTTTGCGCCTGGGACGGACAGTGGTCGGCGTTTGTTGGCCCATGAGTTGACGCACGTGATGCAGAACCGATCGATATCCGTTTCGGATCCCTTCGCCTTGCGTCGCGACTCGCCGGCGAAGGCGGCTCCGGATCCAACTCAAGAGCCGACCAGGTCGGAAAACGTACCGGTGCAATGGACATGGAAGGACTTGGCGCTTTATCCACTGTTGCTGGATGTCTGGAAAGACCTGGTCTTGAAGGAATTGACTCCTGGCGACCGCAAGCTTCTCGCGCTGAAGGGAACCGAAGGCGCCGCGTTCTATGCTTGGGCGATGGCAGTGGGACTCGCGCCACACGCTGTGGCCGGAGGCGACAAGCCCAAGGACTTGGGGGATGGCTTGAAGGGCGTCGCCAAGTATGCAGACACGTTGACTGGCCTTACGCCTGCCAGCGATTCGATCCTCGATCCGCTTAGTCGCATTGTCGGGTTGCGGGTAGACGACTACCTCTCGTCGGACCTGTTCGAGACGCGCCTGAAGGCGCATACGGCGAATGTCACTGCGCTTTATGTATTGGCGCAGGCTACGTGGTCGGTGATTCAGGGAGTCAAGAAAAAAAACGACGACCCAAATACACTGGAAGGCGACGCCTGGACGCAGCAGACGGGGCTGGTCAAGCTTTTGGTGAACGCGATATTCAAGAAGAGTTTGAAAGCGCCTACCTTCTTCGATGTCGGGCCGATGCAGCTAGCGACCCATCCGGCTTTTTCCGCTGCGCCCTTTGCGGGTGGTGGCGCGCCTTCCGGTCTGACTTTCGAGCGCAATCAGGATATAGATGGCAAGGTGCGCGAACAGAAGTATGGTCTGACGCTGAACCTGCCACAGTTCATCAAGCCGGGAGGCGCGACAGCGACGGACATCGCCGATCCGGCCAAATATCGGGGCTGGCAAGGCAGCGCATGGTTCACATACGAAGCAGCCAACCCACTCAAAGTCACACCCGACAATCAACTCGCCGAGAAATGGAAAGGCGGAACCATTTTCGGTTACGGAGGACATCTGGGCGAACTGGAGGCGGGCGCGCAGTATTGTGGCCAGACAGGCAAGGAGCTGACTTCCTGGTTCATGCGGGGGGGCTATGGATACGCCGCAGGTGAAAAGGCTGCGGGCGTCAAGAAGATCGGCTTCACCGCAACATTTATGGAGTGGAAAGAGAATTTCATTCTGGCTCCGCGCACCGGAAGTGGGGCGGCTGCGGGCGGCTGGGGGTTGAAGACTTCGCCTTTCGTCAATATACAAATCCCGGTCGGCAAGAAGTCGACGATTGATGCGAGCGCCGCCATCTCGTTCGTCACAGGCGCGGCAGGAAGCGACAAGACCAGTGCCGGTATTTCCGATGCCTCGGTCGGTCTTGCCTACACCTACATGGGTAACACGGCTAAGGGCAAGCTTCCCGCGTTCAAACTCGACCTGTCGGGTTCGGTCAGCCGCCTCGATTGGTTCGACAAGAACTCACCGTTGCTGATGGGGTTGCAGGCCAAAGGCAACATTGGCAATGCCTTTGTCGGCGTCAACGTCATGACCGGCGCGAGCGTCAAATCGTCTTCCGGCGGAAGCGGCATTCCTGAAGCTCGTCTCGATCAGATGGGGCCGACGGTAAAAACCATGGTACCCACCACCATTCTATTTACTGGCGGATATTCCTTTTAGCAGCTAAGGGCAAAAGGGTTAAGAGCACGACAAAAAACGAAGAACAAAGAGGAGGCAAAATCGTATGAACAAACAAACTTCCCCTCTCAAGCTACAGACGGAAAAAGCGAACGTGACGCCCGCGCCAGGTGGCATCTTGCAGCGCAGATGCGCGTGCGGCAATCACACGATCGCAGGCGGGAAGTGCGCCGAATGCGGGAAAGACGGGAGCTATTCAGAGCACGCCCTCGAGTCCACTCTATTGGGCGCACATCTTCCAAAGTCGTACGCTTCGGTGCTGCAGCGAAAGCACACCATCGGCGCGAGCGATGACCCGCTCGAACACGAAGCCGACCGCGTTGCCGATCAAGTGCTAGCGGCGTCGGCGCGCCCTTCTGTGGGCAACGCGCCTCCCCACATCCAGCGCCTCGCCAGTCAACCCGCTCATGCGGAAGCCATGCCCGAGGTCGTGAACCGCGTTTTCGCCGGTACCGGCCGTCCGATGG
>JANMWT010000487.1:0-6127 GCA_031394145.1 Alphaproteobacteria bacterium
CAAAACCGGCGTTTTCGGACAGGAAGCCGAAGCCTGGATGCACGGCCTCGGCGCCGGTTTGGCGAACTGCGGCGATGATCTTGTCCTGGACAAGATAGCTCTGCGCTGCCGGCGAACCGCCGATGTGGACTGCCTCGTCCGCCATCTCGACCGCCATGGAGGCGGCGTCGGCGTCGGAATAGACCACCACCGTCTTCACGCCCATGCGCCTTGCGGTCTTGATCACCCGGCAGGCGATCTCCCCACGATTGGCGATCAAGATCTTGGAAAACATCGACTACCCCGACAGGCCTAGAGCGTTGAGGGCAAACTCCAGATTGCCGAGCCTAGGTCAAGGCTGTTCGTCGTCACGGGCTCTGGAACGAGCCGCCTCGCCCCTGAGGGAGGCCTCGAGCAGGCCCATTTTTGCGGTTACCGACACCAGGAAGGCGGTCGACCAGCCGATCAGCAAGAAGCCATTGACCCCCTCCACCGCCCCGATCAACCGGTGATCATGGCCGAGCAGCCTGTCAGGCGCGCTCAGCGTGGCAAAGGCGGAGGTCGAATAGTAAAGCGCATCCTCGAGCTTGGGGATCTCGTGGAGGCCAACATAAAGGCCGGCATACGCCCAGATTTCCAGCGCATGGACGCCGACCAGCAAGAGCACGATGGCGATCAGGCCGAGGCCTCTCAGGATGAGGCCGGCGTTGCGCACCTTCTGGCCAATATCGGCGTTGAGCGCTGCAATCAGTGCGGCAAGACCAAAAAAATGCAGTGTGACCGTCGCCAGCACCATGGCCGAGCAAAGCGTCAGGTTCTCGAGCAGCATTGCGCCCTCCTTGGTTAACTGATCCGGCGCACCCGGCGCCGCGGGGACTCACCCACGCCGCAATCTTGAGGCCCCATTAACCACGGCGGCGGGAGATACGGACGCTGCAACAACGCGGGGAACGCCATCATGCTCCTCTTCGGAAAACACACCTGGCATGGCGAATCCGGCCGAGCCTATGTCTTCCACTGCGCCCTGACCAAGCACGGCATCCCGGCGGATTCCGGCGGCATCTACATGTTCATCAAGCGCGATTTCGGCGTCTTCCTGCATGTCCTCTATGTCGGGAAAGCGGCGAACCTGCGTTCGCGCCTGCTTGGCCACGAGAAATGGGGCAAAGCCTGGTGGATCCTCGGCGCGACCGAACGCTACACGATGCGGATCCAGCCCGAAGACGAGCGCGTGATGATCGAGGAAGATCTGATCCGCGGCCTCAAGCCCAAGATGAATGACATCCAGATGCCGCGCAGCGCCAACGACGCGCCGAACACGCCCAAGCTGCGCCACATGTGGCAGGTGCGCCGCGCTATCTGGCGCTTTCTCTCGGGCCCCTTCGGCGGTCGCCGCGAAGAGCCGAAACGCAATCACCGGGGACACGCCAGCCACCCGCCCGGCAGCGGCCACGACTATTGGCGCCAGGGACGGCACGCTTAAGGGCCTCTACCGGGCAAGCTTCGGCTTCACCGGAGACGGCTTCGACGGCCGTATCGTCTGTACACAAGGCAGGACGCGCAGCCGCACCTCGACCGAGGCGCCAGTCGAAGGTGATCCGACCTTCAGCCTTGGTTCGGCGCGCAGCTCCCACCCGATCGAGGTTGGCGTAAGCATCAATCGATCGGCCAACGCAGAAACCGTGCGGGCTTCGGTGACAGACTAGCCGCTTGGCCCGCCGTGCGCCACGCCCCGCTCCATCTTCACTTCATCGGGCGCCGGCTTGCCGTTCAGGACCGCAAGCAGGTTGTCGAGAGCCCGGAAACCCACCGCGTCGCGCGTTTCCGTCGTGGCGCTGCCGATGTGCGGCAGCAGGAAGGTGTTGGGCAGGGCATTGAGCCGCTGGTCGTATTTCGGCTCTCTTTGAAAGACGTCGAGGCCCGCCGAAGAGAGCTGGCCATTGCCCAGCGCCTCGATCAGCGCGTCTTCATCGACCAGGCTGCCGCGCGCCGAGTTCACGAACACCGCGCCTTTCGGCAGCAGCGCGAACGTCTCGCGTGTCATCAGCGCGCCGCTGCCGCCCGGCAGGTTGAGGCTTAAAACCTGGCAAAAGGGCAGCATGTCTTCCAGCTTTGGGTAATAGCGCGCGCCCTGCTCCAGCTCCGGCGGCAGGCGCGTGCGGTTGTGGTAGAGGATCGGCATGTCGAAGCCGCGAGCGCGTTGGGCCACAGCGCGGCCGATGCGGCCCATGCCGACAATCCCCATCGTCTTGCCCGTCACCTGTACGCCGAGGCCCGAAGCAAAGCCGTTCCGGATCGACCAACCGTCGTCCATGTTGCGGACATGCTCCTTGGCGCGCCTTGCGGCGCCCAGCAGCAACAGAATGTGGGTGTCGGCGGTATCCTCGGTCACCACGTCGGGCGTGTTGGTGACGGTGATCCCCCGCGCATTTGCAGCGTTGATGTCGACATGATCGAAGCCGACGCTGACGGTCGAGAGCGCCCTCACGCTCGCCGGCAGGCGGGCGATCGTCGCCGCGTCGAAGATCAGGCCGGGCCAGATGACCAGCCCCTCCGCCTTGTGGGCGGCGGCCAGCTCCAGCAGCTTGTCGAGGCCAATCGGGTTTTCAGGCACGACCGCGTCGAAGTCCGACGCGAGGCGCGCCGAAGCAGCCTCGGTCAGCGGCAGGGCAAGAGCAATGCGCGGCCGGCCTTGCCTCATGCGTCGTGGTGGATGTCGCGCTTGTAGGTTTCAGGCAGGAACAGCAGCGCCACCACGAACACGAAGCCGGCGACGATCACCGGATACCAAAGACCGGCGAAGATGTTGCCGGTCGCCGCCACGATCGTGAAAGCGATGGTCGGCAACAGGCCGCCGAACCATCCGTTGCCGATGTGATAGGGCAGCGACAGCGAAGTGTAGCGGATGCGAGCCGGGAACAGCTCGACCAGCATCGCCGCCATCGGGCCGTAGATCATCGCCGTGAATATGGTCGTCAACGCAACCCAGAAGATGACCACGGGATGGTTGATCTGGCTGTGCTCGGCAAAGGCGGGCTTCTTTGGATCGTCGCTGAACGTGTAGCCCGCACCTTTCAGCTCCTTGCCCAGCGGGGCCTGGAACGCGGCGATTGCTTTGGTGCGATCTGCGCCCTTGACAACGGACGGGTCAGGGGTCTGGAACACCTTCTCGCCGACACGCACCGAGGCAATCGCGCCAGGTCCCTTGTCGATGATGTCGTAGTTGACGCCGTTGTTCGACAGGAAGGTCTTGGCGATGTCGCACGATTTTTCGGTGAAGTTGGTCTTGCCGACCGGATCGAACTGCAGCGAACACTGCTTGGCGTCCGCCCAGACTTCCACCTTACTGGTCTCCAGCGCCCGCGCCATGGCCGGGTTGGCGGCGTTGGTGATCTGGTGGAACACCGACCACGGGAAGATCGGCGCGTAGGTGATCACCGGCAGGAAAAGGCCCAGCAGCACCAGCGGCTTGCGGCCGATCTTGTCGGAGAGCCAGCCGAAGAACACATAGGCGGGCGTGCCGACCGCCAGAGCGACCGCCATGATCGTGTAGGAATCGATATCTGGCAGCTTCAGCAGTTTCTGCAGGAAGAACAGGCCATACAGAGTGCCCGTGTACCAGACGCATGCCTGCCCTGCGACCGAGCCGAACAGGGCGATGATCACGTATTTCAGGTTGCTCCACTTGCCGAACGCCTCGGCGAAGGGCGCCTTCGTTGTCGACCCCGCAGCCTTCATCTTGGCGTAGACCGGGCTCTCGTCCAGCATCCGACGGATGAAGATCGAGCCGATCAGAAGGACGATCGAAACGACGAACGGAATGCGCCAGCCCCAGTCCGCAAAAGCTTCTGTGGTCATGTTGGCGCGCACCACGATTATCAGCACCAGCGAAGCGAGCAGGCCCACGGTCGCCGTGATCTGGATCCAGCTGGTGTAGAGCCCGCGCTTACCGTTGGGCGCATGTTCGGCGACGTAGGTCACCGCCCCACCATACTGCCCGCCGACCGCTAGGCCCTGCAGCACGCGCAGCAACACCAGAATGAACGGCGCGACGATGCCGGCGCCGACATTCTGCTGGAACCACGCCGCATCTGGCAGGAAGCCGACGAGGAAGGTCGCGGCGCCCATGATCACCATGGCCACCAGGAAGGTCGCCTTGCGGCCCACCATGTCGCCCACCCATCCGAAGACCAGCGCGCCGAAGGGGCGCACCACGAAGCCGGCCGAAAAGGTTGCGAGGGCGAGGATGTAGCCCGTCGTTTCATCGACGCCGGTGTAGAAGTGCCTGTTGATGAAGGGCAGCAGCGTCCCGTACAGGAAAAAATCGTACCATTCGAACACCGAGCCGACGCTCGATGCGATGATGACCACCGCTTCGTTCGGCTTCTTGACGGGCGCAGCAGCGCCGGCTGTCGTTTCCATCAGGTCTCTCTCCCCTTGGCCCTTTAGGGCTGTCGCCTTTGCGGCGGTCTTTTATGTATGGGCCGCAAGGTGCAACGGCCTGACGCAGAGGGCAAGGCGAAACGCAAATCTGGCTCTCGCCCGTCTGGCGGCAGTTAATTGCCGGCCGGGCGAGGGCCCTGGAGCAGCTTTGCGAGCGAGCCCGACCGTGGAACAATCACGGAGTGGTGAACGGACCCGATGCACTTCCCGTGGCGAAGCGCTTTAGGCTCGGGGGCGTCCGGCGAGGCGGCGAGGTGGCGCGATGAGATCTTCAAAGCTGGTTCTCGGAGCACTCGCCATGTTGGCGCTAGCGACCTGCGGAGAGAAAAAAGCGCCCGCGACCGCGACTGCACCCACGACCGTACCTGCGATCACCACGCCGGCAACCGACACGCCCGCCGCGGCTGCGATGAAGGCCTATATCGCCGATGTCACGAAGATCTCCGACGCCGTCGCCACGGTGAAGGATGAAGCCAGCGCCAGGGTCGCCGCCGCGACCATTGCCGCAACCAACGCCGAACTCACATCGCTGATCAAACAGATCGACGCGATAAGCGACACCGACAAAGCTTCCGCCACGATGACCAACATGCAGGAACTGGTGGCGGCGCAGCAGAAGATCGCCATCGCCATGAGCAACATGGCGATGAACAATCCCAACCTGATGCAGATCGTCAACGACGAACTCGGCAAGATGCCCGAACTCAAGACAAACTAGCTGAAAACGAACTAGTCGCGGAACGCTGCGGCCTGCTCCGACGTCGCCAGTAGCGCGCCCGACCGGCTCCACAATTTGAGCACATGGTCGAAATAGCCGCCCTCGCAGCGCCGGCACTCGACCTCGCTCAACACCCAGTCATCGCCGACGCTGGCAAGCTCGTCGGGCTTCGCATGGAAATAGACATTCATGCTGACGGTTGACGACATCAAAAAAACACCCCGCTTCAGCGCCACGCGCGGCGGTGCATAGTCGGCCAGCAGCGCCAACAGCAGGTGGTCCATCCCAAAACCCCACTTGTGACGCGACCAGAACAACGACCGCGCCGGAGCAGAAGCAGAAGCAGGAGCACCGGGCGACATCGCCGACGGGCTCCACCGCGCCTGCAGCTGCTCGCCAAACTTGGTCGGCGGACTGAACGCGAGCAGCGAGGGATCGTTCGGCTCGGGCATCTCGGGCATGATCGCGTCGGTAAAGCCCGCCGTCTCGCGACGAGCGCCAAAGGTGATCTGCGCATGGGCGCGCACTTTCTCGCCCTGGCTGAGCTCGGCTCGCCAGAACTGCAACCGCGCCCCGGCGCGCAACAGTCGCGTCGATACGAAGATCGGTCCGTCATTCACCGCATCGGTGAACAGCACTGTCAGCGACAGGGGACCGCCGCGCTCGCCTGGCTCCTCCATCGCCGCCTTGAGCAGCGCTGCGGCCGTCCAGCCGCCGAAGCGGCCGCCAGGGTGTGCGTAGTCAGGATCAGCGGTGCCGGTCCACAGGTTCTCGCCGACAGGGATGAGTTTCACGGCTGAGGAAAACAGGTTCATGCGCTTACCATCCTGACTAGCGCCCACGCGTCAATGCGCGCGGGCTGACAGGACGCTTCCCCCCTTCGCATCGCCTCTTGCCGGGCGAGCGCCAAGCTGTTCAAAGCGCGTCTTGCGCCCGCTGACAAGCCGGCCTCAGCAAGCGGCTGGCGTCACGAACGGCGCAACCGCG
>JANMWT010000492.1:0-7118 GCA_031394145.1 Alphaproteobacteria bacterium
GTTCGGCTAGCCATGGTTTAGTCCCGGCGCACTGCAAAGAAAGCCTGCCGCCATGAAACGTCTGATTGTGATCCTCGGTCTTTGCCTGTCGGGCTGCGCAACCGCCCCGCAGCAAACCGCCGTTCCGACGTCGGCATCGCCTGCTGCGCTGGCGCCGCCGTGCGATCCGCCGCTCGCGATTCTACCCGGCCTCGTCGCGTCGGTTCGAGCCCAGTTCGACGACGGCCGCACCGGCCCCTCCCCGGTCATGGCGCCTGGCGATATTGCCGCTTGCCAGACGATGCAAGCCACACAACAGAAGCGCGACTGGTCGAACCTGTGTAATTTTCGCGCGGACAATCTTGCGCTCGCCAGGCTGCCTGCCGATCCGCGTCGGGTCGTCTTCATGGGCGATTCGATCACCCAGAACTGGCTGCTCGCGCATCCGGATTTCTTCGCGAACCATCTCGTCAATCGCGGCATCAGCGGTCAGACGACGCCGCAGATGTTGATCCGCTTCCGCGCCGACGTCATCGCGCTGCATCCTGCGGCAGTGCACATCCTGGCGGGCGTCAACGACATCGCCGGCAATACCGGGCCGAGCACGCTGGCTGCGATCGAGGGCAACATCGCCGGGATGGTCGAGATTGCGCGGGCCAACGGCGTGCGCGTCATTCTCGCTTCGCCGCTTCCTGCCGATGGCTTCTCCTGGGCGCCCACGGCGCGGCCGGCGACCGACATCCGCGCCCTCAATTCCTGGATCAGGGACTACGCGGCGCGAAATCACATCGCCTATGCCGACTACTATACGCCGATGGCGACCCCGTCAGGCGGTCTCAAACCCGAACTCACCCTGGATGGGGTGCATCCCAACAAGCGCGGCTATGAGCTGATGGAGCCGATTGCGCGCACCGCCATTGCAGCGACAACGGTCTAGAGGGTCACGGCGCCCGCGCTGGCGGCGCATGGCCAAAATCCATCAGGACGCGGGCGAGGAGATAGGCGCGCGGCGTCAGGGTCGAAAGATCGGCCTGGTCGTCCGGGCCGTGGGCCCCGTCGCCCTCGAGCCCGAAGCCATCGAGCGCGGGGACGCCGGTTTCCGCCGCATAGGCGACGTCCGCAGAAGAGCCAACCGAGATCGGCGTCAACTGCCGGCCGAGCTCGGCATAGAGCTTGTTGGCGCGCACCAGCAACGCATCGGTCGAGGCTGCATGCGGCCACGGCGGGAACAGCTTTTCGAGCCGACTTGCGATGGTGACGCCGTCGATGGTCGGGCTGGCGGCGAGCTTGGCGGCGGCCTTCTCCACGCGATCGAACTCGTCCTGCGTCTGCACCCGAACATCGGCCTTCACCAGGGCGTGGTCCGGAATGACATTGAGCTTGTCGCCCGCGCTGATCATCGTGACGTTGACCGTCGTTTGTTTCGCCGGGTCGGCCAGCTTGCCAAGTTCAAGCGCGGCATGCGCCGCCTCAAGCGCTGCGTTGCGGCCTTTTTCCGGCTCGAGACCAGAATGCGCAGCGCGGCCGGTGAATTCCAGAATCAGCGTCGCCGACCCCTTGCGGCTGACCAGCGCTTTGTCGGTCGGCACGCCGCGCTCGAGATTGATCGCGACATCCGCCTGTCTGGCCAGCTTGCGGATGAGATCACGTGAACCGAACGACCCGGTCTCCTCGCTGGCATTGAGGATCAGGTCGATGCGGGCGAAGTCGCGATAACCGATCGCCTGCAGCGCACCGAGCGCGCAGATGGCGGTGACCCCGCCAGCCTTGTCGTCGCCTGCCCCGGGCCCGATCAGGCGCTCGCCCTGCCAGCGCGGCTTGTGGGCGGCGACCGTTCCACGTGTGAACACCGTGTCCATGTGGGCGATCAGAAGGATCCGGCCTTTGCCGGTTCCCGCGAGCGTCGCAACAACATTCTCGCCGACGGCTGGCGAGGGTGGCGGCGACATCTCGACCGTCGCACCAAGGTCGCGCAATCGGGCGGCATAGATGGCGCCGACCTTGACGAGCCCCTCGGCGTCGCCCGTGCCGCTGTCGATCGCGACAAGCTGTTCGAGAAGGGCGCGTGAACCTTGTTGGCACGCCGTGATCGCGGCGAGCAATTTCGGGTTTGGCTTTGGCGCTGGCGCAGCGTCGGCAAGCGCGGGGGTCATGGCGAAGACGAGCGCGAGCAGTGCGCCGGCCGCATGTCGTGTTGCGTTCCTGGTCATGTTGCGTCCTGCCCCGCTCGATCGGTCCCTCGCCAGCCTAGCCGGTTTGGCGAGCCAGGCGAGACCCCCCGCGACCTTGCCGAACCGATCGGCCCGGATCGGTCTCGGCTTGGGCGACGAAAGCCTTCCCCTGCCATCGAGACTCCATCCATCGAGACTTCATCTTTCAAGCGATCCCGCGTTTGCGTCCGGCGATGCGCTCGCCCCCACCGTCTGTGGGGTTGCTGAACCTGTGCGAACAGAAGTCCGCTTACACGTTTTTCTGATCAGGCAACGCTGGGTAACCGCAGCGCTTCCTCGCCAATCGGGTTGACGTGACCATCTGGCGGGGCTTAGGGCAAGGTGGGGCCTCGCAACCGGAAACGGACATGAAACAGCTTTCACGCGTCATGCTTGCGGCCGTCGCGGCAACCGCACTTTTCGGTGTCGGCCTTGGTGTCTCTCTCAGCGCCATGGCCCAGACGCCAGCGGCCAAATCGGCGACCAAGCCGGCGACCAAAGTTGTCGTCACCGACGCCAGCTTCAGCTGCATCCGCAATCTCAAGCCGGTGCGGGGCTATTATGTCGGCAACGTGCTGGGCAATGTCGAGGCGTCGGTGAAGGCCGCCGAAGCCAGCGGCAAGTATCCGCTCGGCTCGGTCGTGCAGCTGGTGCCCACCGAAGCGATGGTGAAGCGCGAAGCCGGTTATAACGCAGCGACCAATGACTGGGAGTTCTTTGAACTTGCCGTCAGCAAAACCAGCACGACCATTCACGTTCGCGGCGCAGGCGAAGTGGTCAACCGCTTCGGCGGCAATTGCCTATCCTGCCATGCGCCGGCCGGACCCAAGTTCGACATGGTCTGCGAGCAGGACCATGGCTGCGCGCCGATCCCGATCACGCCGATCATGGCCAAGGCGATCCAGAACACCGACCCGCGCTGCGAGCCGGTCGCCCTGCCGCCCGAACAGATCGACGCACTGAAACAGCTGCAAGCGATGATGAGCGGCGCCGCGGCGCCGGCTCCCAAGCCGGCTCAGTAGCCGCCTTTCCCTCCGGCGGCGCGGTCGCTATCGCAAGGCTTCTGCAGCCGGAGGTCCCATGCCCCTCTCACTGATCGGCGTCGATGCCGACGATACGCTTTGGCACAACGAACCGGTGTTCCGGTTGACGCATGAGCGGTTCAACACGCTGCTGGCGGAGTTCGCCGACGCCGCAGCACTGGAGGCGCGTCTGTCAGCTGTCGAGCGGCGCAACCTGGCGACCTATGGCTACGGCGCAAAGGGCTTCACGCTCTCGATGATCGAGACCGCGCTTGAGGCAAGCGAAGGGAAAGTCTCGGGCGAGACGATCAACGAAATTCTCGGGTTTGGCCGGGAGATGATGACCCATCCCCATGAGACGCTTCCCAATGTCGAGGCGGCTCTAAAGGCGCTGGCTGACCGTGCGCCGCTGGTGCTGATCACCAAGGGCGATCTCTTCCATCAGGAGAGCAAGCTCGCCGCCTCGGGCCTGGGGTCGCATTTTTCCGGCATCGAGATCGTCAGTGAGAAGACACCCGAAACCTATGCCCGCGCCTTCGCCCGCCATGGCGGACGCGCAGAGACCGCGCTGATGACCGGCAATTCGGTCAAGTCGGATATCCTGCCCGTGCTCGGAGCTGGCGGCTGGGCGGCGCTAATCCCCTATCCGCTGGTCTGGCTCCACGAGGCTGGAGAGGCGCCGAAGGATCATCCGCGCTTCAAGGAACTGGCGAACCTCGGCGAGCTGCCAGCCTGGGTGGACGAGATCGGCTAGCTGCCGGTTGTGGCGCGCGGCGTTCCCGGCCGTGTTCCAACATAGAGCGCGGAAGCGGTGATGATCGCTGCGACCAGCCAGTCGACCCATTCGGGCGCCGGCGACAGGCAGACAATCGCCATGGACGCCAGCATCGATCCGATGGCGATCAGCTTTATCCTGAACGGGATCGCACCGTTCTTGCGCCAGGCAACGAGCGGCGGCCCATACACGGGATGGCTGAGCAGCCAGGCCTCCATCTTCGGGGAGGAGCGCGCAAAGCAGGCAACCGCCAGAATCATCCAGATCGTTCCCGGCAGTGCCGGCAGGATATAGCCAGCAACCCCAATCGCGACGAGGACGAGGCCTGCAGCAAAATACAGCGGTCGCAGGGCGGCCGGCGCATGGTTTGGAGGCCCGTCGGAGGGCCTCGTCGATCCGGGATCCTGGGGGGCGGGATCAGCCATGGGGCGCCTCGGGTACGGGGCCAAGCCTAGCCCGCGCGGCGCCATTTGCAATTCGTTCGCAGGCGGAACCGACACGTCGCCATGACGCGGTCGCCCTCGGCTCGCGCCTTCGTCAACCCCCGGCGGCTTGGCGAGCCGGCCTATTCCCGCCTAGTGTCACACTCAAAGCCGACAAAAAAACCACGCGGGAGAGACGACCATGAAGCCCATGAGACCCGGCGCGCGCCTGTGGCTGGCCGCAGCCTCCACCCTCGCCCTGACCGCCTACGCCAGCGCCCAGACGCCGGCGCCTGCGACCGAGCCAGCCGCGGCGAAGACGGCGCCCAAGCCAGCCGCCGCCGTCGCCCCGCCTGCTCCGTCGATGGACCAGGCCTGGCCTGCGGCTTCGGTCGCCGATCCGGCCAAACTCGGCTTCAGCAAGACGGGTCTCGATGCGCTGGATGCGCGCCTGACCAAGGCGGTTGCCGACGGCGATACGGCGGGCATGACCTACATGCTGATCCGCCACGGCCAGGTTGCCGACTTCCGCAGCGTGGGCAAACAGAACGAAACGGCGCAGATGAAGAACGACGCGCTGTTCCGCATCTACTCCATGTCCAAGCCGATCACCGGCGTTGCGATGATGCAGCTCTATGAACAGGGCAAATGGAAGCTCGATGACCCGATTACCAAATACGCTCCCGAGCTCGCCGTGCTCAAGGAGCTGACCTGGGACAAGGATGGCAAGGTGGTGACGGATCGGGACGGCAAGCCGGTGCTGGCGACGCCGAAGCGCCCGGCGACGATGCGCGAACTGATGAGCCACACGGCCGGTTTCGCCTATGGCCTCTCGGGCAATGATCCAGCCAACGAGGCGTTCCGCAAGGACGGCGTCCTCGCCTCCAAAGACCTCAACGAGATGATGACCAAGATCGCCGCGATCCCCCTGCTCTACGAGCCGGGGACGAAATGGTCCTATTCGGTCGCGGTCGATATTCAGGGCTATCTCGTCCAGAAACTCTCTGGCCAGAAATTCGGCGAGTATCTGAAGCAGCACGTCACCGGCCCGATGGGCATGACTGACACGGCGTTCTTCATCTCGGCCGAGAAGAAGCCGCGCTTCACCGAAGTCTACCACTGGGACAAGGACGCCAGGAAACTGGTGATGAACGAGGACCGGCCTGACCGCCCCGGCTTCACCGATCCCAATCGCCTCGAATCCGGCGGCGGCGGCCTGACCGCCTCGACGCACGATTATGCGCGTCTGATGCAGATGTTCCTCAACAAGGGCGAAATCGGCGGCCATCGCATCCTGAAGCCCGAGACAGTGGCGCTGATGCGCACCAACGTGATCGGCAATCTCCACGTCGCGACCGACGGAACGGCGCCGACCGGCGGCGTCGAATCCACCGGCTTCGGCCTCGATTTCGCAGTCTATACGCATCCGGAAGTGGCGAGCCTGCCCTATGGCAAGGGCGCCTATTACTGGGGCGGCGCCGCCGGCACCTGGTTCTGGATCGATCCGGTCAACGATCTCGCCTTCGTCGGCATGATCCAGAACATGGGCGGCAACCGTCCGGGTGGAATCAACTTCCGCAGCGACTCAGCCAAGCTTGTCTATGACGCACTGGCCAAGCCGTCGGACAAGTCGTCGGACAAGTCCGGCGCGCCGGCGGCGCCCGCCAAGGCACAGTGATGTGGCGTGGCGGTGCGGGCCTGTTCCCGCGCCGCCGCCTGACGCCTGACGCCTGACGCCTGACGCCTGACGCCTGACGAACTCGAACTCGAACTCGAAGTCGAAGTCGAAGTCGAACTCGAAGTCGAAGACCACGACAAAGCCAAGCTCGATAAGGAGTGACTCGGGGATGCTTCGTAGAAAATCCAACACCTTGAAGATCTGGCTGCTCGCCGGCGCAGTGTTCGGACTGGCCGCTTGCGCGACCGGCGAGGTCGGATCAGACGGCGCGGCGGCTTCCGCCAAATGGCCGCGTGCTGCTGATGTCGTCGCCGACCAGAAGGCGTTTACGCCTGAAGGCATCGCGGCTCTCGACGCGCGGATGAAGGAAGCCGTCGACAAGGGCCAAGTCACCGGCGTCATCTACACATTGATCAAGGACGGCAAGGTCGACGACTTCAAGATCTACGGGACGCAGTCGTTCAGCGGTGCGCCGATGACCGAGACGACGATCTTCCGTATCCGTTCGATGTCGAAGCCGATCACCGGCGTCGCGATGATGCAGCTCTACGAACAGGGCAAGTGGAAGCTGGATGATCCGGTGACCAAGTACGTGCCAGAGTTCGCCAACCTGAAAGTCATCACCGGCGAAGATCCGACCACCCACCAGCCCATCATCGTCAACGCCAACCGACCAGCGACGATGCAGGAGCTGTTCACTCATACCGCTGGCCTCGGCTATGGCCTGTCGGCGGCGACCCCGACCGACCGCATGTTCATCGCCGACAACCCGATGGGCAAAAAGGACATGAAGGCGATGATCGACCGCGTCGCGGCGATCCCGCTTCTCGCCCAGCCGGGCGAGAAATGGTCCTACTCGATCGGCATCGATGTTCAGGGCGCGATCGTCGAACGCCTTTCAGGGATGAAGTTTGGCGACTATCTGAAAAAGAACGTCTTCTCGCCACTCGCGATGAACGACTCAGGCTTCTGGCTGACCGAAAATGAGCGCCCGCGCTTTGCCGAGGTGATCACCCGCAACAACGACAGCGG
>JANMWT010000522.1:0-3330 GCA_031394145.1 Alphaproteobacteria bacterium
CTTCTTCCAGCGTCTGGAGATCGGCGAGGATCTGGCAGGGATGCGACTTCTCGGTGAGGCCGTTGATCACCGGCACGCTCGCAGCTTTTGCAAACGCCTCGATATCGGCATGGCGATTGGCGCGGAGCATCACGGCGTCGACATAGCGCGACAGCACGCCTGCGGTATCCGAAATGGTTTCGCCGCGCCCGAGCTGGGTATCGCCCGAATTGAGCACGATCGAGGAGCCGCCAAGCTGGCGGATCGCCATGTCGAACGACACGCGCGTGCGGGTCGAGTTCTTCTCGAAGATCATCGCCAGCGTGCGGCCAGCCAGCGGCGCATCCTTGTCGACCGAGCCCTTGGGCGACCCCTTGCGGGCAGCCTTCCGGGACTTGGCGTGATCAAGGATCGACCGGAGCTCGCTGGCCGGAAGCGGCCAGAGGTCGAGAAAGTGGTTCATGATCCAGCTACCGTCATCATCGCGGCGAGCTGCTGGTCGATGATGTCGACCGCTTCGCGCACGTTGTCTTCCGACACGATCAGCGGCGGCGCCAGGCGAAGCACATTTTCGCCCGCCGTCCCGACCAGAAGGCCCCGCGCCGCGAGCTCGGCGCGCAGCGGCATCGGATCTTTCGTCATCTTGAGACCGCGTAGCAGCCCGCGTCCGGTAACCCCGACAACCAGTTCGGGATAGCGGTCCTTGAGGCTTTCCATGCCCTGGGTCAGCGTGCCCGAGACGCGGCGCACCTGTTCGAGGAAGCCCTCGCCGGTGAGGACGTCGAGCACGGCGTTGCCGACCGCCATGGCAAGCGGATTACCGCCAAAGGTCGAGCCATGGATGCCCTTGACCATGCCGGAGGCCGCTTCCTCGCTTGCCAGCGCCATGCCCATCGGAAAGCCGCCGCCAATACCCTTGGCGCAGGCCATCAGATCAGGCTCGGCCCCCTTCACCCATTGGTGGTGGAAGAGCTGGCCGGTGCGACCCGCGCCACACTGAACTTCATCATAAATCAGCATGACGCCATTCTCGGTGCAGAGCTTGCGGATCATCAACAGGCGCTCTTCCGGCACTTCGCGGACGCCGCCTTCGCCCTGAACCGGTTCGATGATGACCGCGGCGAGGTCGGGCTTGGCCACCTCAGCCTTGAAGGCCGCCTCGTCGCCGTAATCAACCGTGCGAAAGCCCTGCATCCGCGGGCCGAAGCCCTCGCGATACTTTTCCTGACCGCCGGCATTGATGCCGCCAAAGGTGCGGCCATGAAATGAACCGGTGAACGAGATGACCCCGATGCGATCGACCTGGCCTTTCGCCCACTGATAGCGCCGCGCAATCTTGATGCAGGTCTCGACCGCCTCGGAGCCGGAGTTAGTGAAGAAGACGCGGTCGGCGAAGGTGAGGTCGACGTAGCGCTGCGCCAGTCGCTCCTGGCCCGGCACCCGATACATGTTCGAGGTGTGCCAGAGCTTGTTGGCCTGATCGGTCAGCGCTTTCACCAGCACGGGGTGGCAATGGCCAAGCGAGTTCACTGCGATCCCGGCGATGAAGTCGAGATAGGCCTTGCCCTTGTCGTCATAGAGACGCACGCCCTCGCCTCGCTCGAACACGACCGGTGACGGGCCGTAGACGGGAAGGATCGCGTTCGACATGGGCGTATCTCCTAATGACGCCGGGTGGACGCATTGAAAAAAGAAAGGGCGGACCATCGAGGCCCGCCCTTTCCCTGTCAATGCAGGAATAATGACAGGCTCAGGCCTTCAGCTTGTAGCCCGATCGCAGGAGCACCCAGCACGCCGCGCACAGCGCGAGCGTGAGCGCGAGCGTGTAAAGGGCGCCAGCGCCAAGGTCGCCCTCGGCATGGCCCGTGAAGCCGTAGCGAAAGCCATCGATGAGGTGGAAGAACGGATTGAAGTGCGAGATTGTCGTGGCGGGCTCGCCCAACCGGCTGATCGGATAGAACGTTCCGGACAGCATGGTGAGCGGCATGATGACAAAATTCTGCACCGCCGCCATGTGATCGAACTTGTCGGCCCAGATGCCGCCCAGCAGCCCGACAGCGCCCATGAACAGCGAAGCGATCACCGAATAATAGAGGATCGCCCAGACATGGGCGACGTGAAACGGCGCCACCTGCAGGATCCAGATCGCAGCATAGGTGACGACGCCGACCAGAAGCCCGCGCGTCACAGCGCCAGACAGGAAACCGACGGTCAGTTCGAGCGGCGAGAGCGGCGGCATCAGGAAGTCGACGGCGTTGCCCTGCACCTTGGCGATGATCAGCGATGACGAGGTGTTGGCGAAGGCGTTGGTGAGGATCGCCATCATGACGACGCCGGGCGCGAGGAACGTAGCGAAGGCGACGCCGCCAGGGCTGGCCGAGGCGCCAGCCGGCATCGCCAGTTTGAAGACGAACAGCATCAGCATGGTGGAGACCACCGGCGCGAACAGCGTCTGCATGCCCACTTTCCAGAACCGGCGCGTCTCGCGCAGGCAGAGCGTCCAGAGGCCGACCCAGTTGACCGCACCATAGGTCCGCGGCGGGGCAACGCCTTGGGCGGCGGCACCCAGCGGCGGACGGGTGAGGGTCTGGTCCATGGCCGGGGCTTTTACGCTTTTCGGGTCGGGGTTCCAGCGAAATCTTGGCGGGCGGCCGCTCAAGGCCATGTTGGGGCCCGGGCGCCGATGCGCCAGGCCCCCGACCAAGTTAGACGCCAGGTTCGAGGCCAAGTTCGGGCCAGGTTCCCGGCCAGGTTCCGGGCCAGGTTCCGGGCCAGATTACAAGCGGGACGCCGAGCAGGATTCACAGGCCGGAACGCAGCGGACTCGCACGGCGAGTCCAAACCGAGCGCGGAGCAAGAACTTCCCCGGTAGGTTGAGTCCCCGGCGCCACAGACTGGCCAAAGCCGACCTGCGGCCGTCTGACTCAGCGCAGACGCGATTCACATCAATATATTGATTAACCTGTGAGCCATTGGCGCCGTATGTTGCGCTTATGTGAAGCCTCGATACTATCCCTAGACGTTAAGGGGCGAGGGTCGAGCGGTCACAAGCTATATCTTGTGTCTTGCATGATTCTCCACGGCTGAGGAGATGACTTCATGGGCTGGACCGAAGAACGCGTCGCGGAACTCAAGAAACTCTGGGCCGAAGGGCACAGTGCGAGCCAGATCGCTAAGCGGCTAGGCTCAGTCACCCGCAACGCCGTGATTGGGAAAGTGCACCGCCTCGGACTCTCCGGACGGGCGACCCCCTCGCGCCCGGTCAAGCGGCCGCCGCGGCTGGCCCGCCCGAAGCCCCAGCAGCTGCCGCGCCAGGCCCAGATGCGCCCCGCAACCGCTGGAAACACCGCG
>JANMWT010000523.1:0-12538 GCA_031394145.1 Alphaproteobacteria bacterium
GCTCGGTGTTCGCGACGCTCGATCCGGTCTTCTCCGGTTTCGGCGCACTGGCGGTCGATCCGTCCTCGGCGCTGCGCCGTAGCGATGCCCTGTCAAACCTCCAGACGATGCTCAGTCAGTTCAGCGACACGTTCTCGCAAGTCGGCGCCCTGCGCGAGGAAGCCAACGCCCGCGCGATCGGTGCGATGCAAGAAGCAAATACGCTGATGACTGGCATCGCCAAGCTTAACGTTACCATCCAGAGCACGACGATCGCCGGCGCCGCCGCCAGCCAGGCGCAGACCGAGCAACAGACGATGCTCGATCGTCTCTCCCAGATCATGGACATCCGCACCCAGCAGCGCCCTCTCGGCGGCGTCGAAGTGCGCACCACCGACGGCCTCTTGCTGGTGGACCTCGATTCGGCGAGGCTGGGCCAGTCGAGCACAACCAACGGCGAGGCTTACCCCGGCACGGTGCTGATCGCGCCGCGTTCGACCGCTGAAGTCCCACTCGATTCGCACATCCATGGCGGCGAGCTGAAAGGCTTCCTGCGGGCGCGCGATCACGATCTCGTCGACCTCCAACAGGCGATCGGCGAATTCGCCTCTGGAACCGCCGATGCGATCAACGCGGCGCACAATTCCGGCACCTCGGCGCCCGCGCCTTCAACGCTGACCGGCGGCGACACCGGCCTTATCGCCACCGATCTCCTCAACTTTTCGGGCGCCACGAATATCGGCATCGTCGATGCAACCGGCGCCGTTCAGCACAATTACCGCGTCGATTTCGGCGCCGGAAATATCACCGACGAGACCGGCGCAATCACAAGTTTCGCAAACTCCGTCGGCGACTTTCAAACGGCGCTTAACACTGCACTGGGAGCCAACGGAACAGCGACGTTCTCTGGCGGCTCGCTCGCGATCGCGGCCTCCGGCGGTTCGGGTCTCACCATCGCCGATGATCCCGCAACGCCGGCGACGCGCGCCGGGCGCGGCTTTTCGCAGACTTTTGGTCTCAATGACCTCGTCGCCAAGGGCGGCGCCTCGCTGAACTATGCGACAGGCCTGTCGAACGCCGACCTCAACGGTTTCCCCGCCGGCCAGACGATGACGTTGGCGCTGCGCAACGCCGACGGCGCGATCGTGCGTCAGATCAACTACACGACCGGTTTGGGCACGACAATCGGCCAGATGCGCACCGATATCGACACGGCGCTCGCCGGTTACGCCAAGACCACGTTCGACGCCAACGGACGGCTTACGCTCGCGCCAACCAACAGCGCGATCAGCGACGTCGATGTCATCCAAGACAAGACCAAGCGCGGCGATACCGGACTTTCAATGTCCCAGCTATTCGGTCTTGGTGAAACGATTTCGGCGCAGCGCGCGCTCGGACTGGCGGTCCGCTCCGACATCCTGGCCAATCCCGGCCTCCTTGCGACAGCGCGGTCCGATCTTGCCGGCGCGCTGGTCGGCGCCAAGGTGCTCGCGTCTGGCGATGGTCGCGGCGCGCTGGCGCTCGAGGCGGCCGGGGCGACACCGCGCAGCTTCGCCACCGCCGGCTCACTCACCGGGCAGGTCACATCGGTCAATGATTATGCGGCGCGTCTTGCCGGTCATGCCGGAAGCGTGGCGACCTCGCTCGCCAGCGCTAAGACCGCCGCCGAGTCGGTCAGAAACGAGGTTCACTCCCGGCGCGCAAGCGAAGAGGGCGTCAACCTCGACGAGGAACTGGTCAACATGACCACCTACCAGCAGTCCTATTCCGCCGCGGCGCGGCTGATAACTGCTGCGAAAGACATGTACGACACGATCCTGCATATGGTCTGAAAGAACTCACCCCATGACCGACCGCATTTCCTCGGCAATGATCCCGCAGTCGGCGCTGGCGAGCATCTCGCTGGCCCAGCAACAGCTGGTCGAAGCTGCGCGCCAGAGTTCGTCGCAGACCAAGGCTGTCGACATGAAGGGTTATGGCCGCGAAACCCAGACCCTGGTCTCGGCCCAGCGCCTGGCGGCGCGAACCCAGGGCTTCTTGTCCACCTCCAACGAGCTCAAGACCCGTATGTCGCTTCAGGACGTGGCCCTGGGACGCGCCGCCGACCAGATCGCCAAGCTCAAAGGCGATCTGTTTCAGAACGTCGGGCTCGACAGCGGCGATGGCGTGCGCTCGCAGCTCGAAGAGACCTTTGCCGTGCTCAAGGATGCCATGAACACCAATCTTGGCGGGCGCTACCTGTTCGGCGGCGTGCAGAATGACCAGCCGCCGGTCACCGCGACGACGCTCAGCAACCTCGCCGCCAATCCATTGACGTCCTCGATCGTTCAGGGCGCGCCAGCGCAGACCGAGCGCGTTGAAGCCGGCCGCAGTGTTGCGGCAGGCCCGGTTGCGGATGACGTCATCACCGCCGCGATGGCTTCGATCCAGCGTCTGACGCAGGTCGACGAGGGCGTGGATGGTCCTTTCGGCGGGCAACTGACCGCCAACCAGAAGACGGCGATCCAGAACGAACTCAGCGCCCTTACCGACGCGTTCAACGGCCTGCTCGGCGCCCAGGCGGAAAATGGCCGGCTGTCGAAGGATGTTGAATCAGCCGCGAACCGCCAGCAGTCGAACCTGGATTCGCTGAATGGCGCGGTGGGCGGCATCGTCAATGTCGATCTTGCCTCGGTGGCGGTGAAGCTGAACCAGGCTCAGTTTGCCTATCAAGCGTCGTCGAGCGTGTTCGCGACGATCAAGGGCCTGTCGCTGTTGACCTATCTGCCGCCGGGCTAACCGTCTTTCAGCCAGCGATCGGGCCGAGACGGCGTTCGCTGTTTGGAAAAACCAGCACCGCGTCCTTGCCTTCCCAAACAATCACTTCACCGTTCTTCGCCACCGCAGCTTCGGCCCAGCGGCGGATCTGTGTGTTCCAGGGTTCTCGGCGCCAGGCGTCCTTTCGATCCTTGTCGACATGGATGACGATGCGGGCGGGTTCGAACTTGACCACCATGCGGCACTTGGCCGGTCGCCACTCCTCGCCGATCCGGCCGTCCAAGACCCAACCGCAATAGAAGGTTTGGCATTCTTCAGGCCGCACCTGGTAGATCTTGCAGCCGACGCCGATCTCGCAGTGCTGGCACCAGACCTGGGGCGGCTTGGCAAGGGCCTCCACCGCCGGAATCTTGCAGCACGTCGTGCAGCCCTCACATGAGCGACCCGGTGCGAGAGGTGGTGCGGAAGCGGCGTCCATCGTGTCTCAGGATGGCTGACTTGGCGAACACTGTCATCCCCGAGCGCCGCAGCGGCGGCTCGCGGCGGTCCGGTTCAGTTTCCATACCGTCGCGCTTCACTTCCTGAACTGGCGGCGCCGCGTCCGCTTTGGCACGGCCTGCACACCGGCCGGTTTTGGCCTCCCTGGCTCACCCGTTTGGATCGCCACGTCGAGATGACGTCGACCTGCGCATGGCCTGAGTGTTCTTGATCGGGGCGCTTCCAAACTGCCCCGATGCCTGCGAGGGCGGACCTCCCCAGCGTCCGCCCTCGTTTGCATCTGCCGTCGCGGCGGCAAGCGGTTTTGCAGAACTTGTTGCTCACCATCACCGAGACGCGCGTTGAGAGGCGACCTTGCGTGTGGCAGGGTTGGTCAGAACCGGATCGTGGGAGACACCAATGAACAGGTCAGGCGTTGCGGCGGCGGCCTTGCTGGCGCTCTTGGGAGCTGGGGTGGCCAGCGCCCAGGTGGCGTGCGAATCCCTGAAGGGACTCCAGTTTCCTGACGTGAAGATCACCGACGCCAAGGCGAGCGCGACGCCAGCGCCGAACTGTCAGATCAGCGGCCTGCTGGACAGGGAAATCCATTTCTCGGTGTGGCTGCCGGATGCGTGGAACGGCAAGTTTGTCATGGGCGGACAAGGTGGTTTCGCCGGTCGCGTCGAGAGCCAGGCGCTGGCCATGGGCGCACTGCAGAAGGGCTATGCGGTAGCCGGCACGGATACGGGTCACAGCGCACAGGGCGCTGCCGATGGCGACTGGGCGATGGGGGACGTGGAGCGGATCGTCAACTATGCGCACGTTGCGATTCACCGCGTGACTGCCGTCTCCAAGGCGACGGTGGCGGCGCGCTATGGCCGGGCGCCGGAGAAATCCTATTTCGCCGGCTGCTCAAATGGCGGACGCGAGGCCCTGATGTCGGCGCAGCGCTACCCCGATGATTTCGACGCCATCATCGCCGGCGCGCCGGCAATCAACTTCCAGGGCATCACGGCCGCTTTCCTGACCATCACGCAGAAGATGTACCCCGACCCGAAAAAGCTGGACACGCCAACCCTGGACAAGCCGGCGCGCGATATCCTCGCCAAGGCGGTGCTCGACAAGTGTGATGAACTCGATGGCCTCAAGGACGGGATCATGGCTGATCCGCGCGCCTGCACGTTCGACGTCAAGACGATCCAGTGCAAGGGCGGCAAGAAGGACGCCTGCCTGACGCCGGCGCAGGTCGCCGCTGTCGAGGTGATTCGCAACGGGCCGATGCTGAACGGCAAGGCTTTCCATGTCGGCTATCCTTATGGCGGCGAGGTGAATGACGCTGGTTGGGGAACCTGGCTCGCTGGCAAGAAGGACGGCATCGGCAAAGGCCGGCCGAGCCTTGCTTACGGTTTCGGCGGCGATTTTATGCGCTTCTTCGTCAAGCAGGACCCGAACTGGAGCTATCTCACTCTCAACCTCGCCACCCTGCCCAAGGATATGGAAGCTATCCAGAAGACCGTGTCGCCAACCGATCCGGATCTTTCTGCCTTCCGCAAGCATGGCGGCAAGCTCTTGATGTATCACGGCTGGTCGGACCCGGCGTTGTCGCCGAACATGTCGATCAAGTATGTCGACGAGGTCTACGCCAAGGACGCGACCGCAAAAAACGATGTGCGCTTGTTCATGCTCCCGGGGGTTCTGCACTGCCAGGGAGGGCCGGGGCCTGATCGTGTCGACACGCTCGACATCCTCGACAAGTGGGCTCACGGCGGCGCCGCGCCTGACGACGTGACGGCGAGTTTCGCGACCGGCGGCGGCGCGCGCAAGGTTTGCGCCTATCCCAAGGCGACAAAGTATGCCGGCGCCGGTGATGGACGCACACCGTCCCAGTTCAACTGCCAGTAAAAGAGACCAACGGGGTCAGCGGTTGAACCCTTTGCTTGACTGAGATCGGCAGTGTGGGCACGGAAAGGTTGATGTCCGCGCCCAGTTATCCAGCGGCCTTTGGCCAATATCCGACGCGCGCCGAGCGCCTAGCCGACATGTGGGTTCACATCGTCAGCGTCGGTCTTGCGATCATCGGCGGCGGCGGCTTGGTTGTGACGGCTTGCCTGCTTAACGAACCTGGCCGAGCGATCTCGATCTCGACGTATGTGCTCTGCTTGCTGACAATGCTTTCGCTGTCGGCTGCATCCAATCTTGCAGGTGTGGTCCACCATCGTCGGCGGCTGCAGAATGCTGACGAGGCGGCGATTTTCTTGATGATCGCTGGCTCCTATACGCCCTTCACCACGCAGATTCTCCACGGAGGACTGGCGGTTGGCATGACGTTGGCGATCTGGTGCCTCGCATTGGCGGCGGCGGCGGGCAAGCTGTTGCTGCCTCGCATGCCGGGTTGGTTTTCGATGCTTGCCTATATCGGTCTTGGCTGGCTGGTGGTCGTCGCTGCCGCCCCACTGATCGCGGAGTTACGTTCGGCGGCGCTGTTCTTGCTCATCGCAGGCGGCGTCGTTTATACGCTGGGAACGATCAGCTATGCGCAGCCGAAGCTTCGTTACCGGCGAGCGATCTGGCACGGTTTCGTGCTGGCCGCGGCGGGCTTGCACTTCGCCGCCATCCTCATCGGCGTTGTGTTGGCCTAAGCGCAGAAAGCCTGAGCGTGATATCGCTGATCTCTTTCCCCGCCGGCCGGACATGCTCTAATTCAGGGCGATGACGGTGCTCGATGCCCATTCCGAACCCAACCTGCCGCGGCCGCCGAACAAGCCCGAGCCGTTCGAGTGCTGCAATCGCGGGTGCAGCCCTTGTATCTTCGACTATTACTGGGACGCGCTGGCGCGCTGGGAGGCTGCGGTGCGCGAACTCGGCCGCGACCCGGATGATGTCCTGTCCGCGCTCGGCCGCAACCGCTAGGCGCGAGTGCATTTTGCCCTAACTTCCTGGCTTGTCGGGCGGGAATGCGAGGAAAATTGGCGATGTCTTTCCAATCTAGCCGGTTCACCGCCGTTGGCGCGCTCGTCGTTGTCCTTGCCGCCTGCGCCGGCGCCACAAAGGACCCGGTCTCGATCGGCATCGGCCCGAGCCCGCAGCTGCCCGCGCCGAACCTTACGCTCATCCCCACGGTGAAGACGGCTGACGTCGTCGGCTGGCCTGCGGGCGGCGCTCCGGTCGCCGCCGAGGGACTGAAAGTCGAGGCGTTCGCGACGGGTCTCGATCATCCGCGCTGGTTGCACGTGCTCCCGAACGGCGATGTCCTGGTGGCTGAAACCAATTCGCCGCCCCAGCCGGGCGACAACAAGGGCGTCAAAGGCTTCTTCGCCAAGCTCATCATGGGTGGCGCGGGGGCTGGAGTGAAGAGCCCGAACCGCATCACGCTGCTGCGGGACAACGACGGCGATGGCAAAGCCGAGGTCAAATCGGTATTCGCCGAGCATCTCAGCTCGCCATTCGGCATGGCCCACGCCAATGGCAAGCTCTATGTCGCCGATACCGATGCGGTGCTCAGTTTTCCCTATTCGGGCGGCGAGACCCATGCCGCAGGCGAAGCAAGCAAGATCACCGACCTTCCAGCCGGAACCATCAACCATCACTGGACCAAGAACATTCTCGTCTCGAAGGACGGCGCAAAGCTCTATGCGACGGTCGGTTCGAACTCGAACGTCGGCGAGAATGGCGCCGCCGCCGAAGACGGGCGGGCTGCGATCTGGGAGATCGATCTTGCCACTGGCGGCAAGCGCGAATTCGCCACCGGCATCCGCAATCCCAATGGCATGGGCTGGGAGCCGACGTCCGGCGCGTTATGGGTGACAGTCAACGAACGCGACGAACTCGGCGACAACCTCGTGCCGGATTACATGACCTCGGTGAAGGAGGGCGGTTTTTATGGCTGGCCCTACGCTTATTTTGGTCAGCACCTCGACAAGCGTCCCAAGCCGCCGCGGCCAGACTTGGCGGCGAAGGCGATCGCGCCGGACTATGCGCTGGGTGCGCACACCGCCTCGCTCGGTCTGGTGTTCGCGGAGGGCGCCAACCTCGGCCCGCGGTTCGCCGATGGCGCCTTCATTGGTCAGCACGGTTCGTGGAATCGCAACCCTCCAAGCGGGTATAAAGTGATCTTCGTGCCGTTCAGCGGCGGCATGCCTTCAGGCCAACCGATCGATGTGCTGACGGATTTCCTCAACAAGGCAGGCAAGGCGCAAGGCCGTCCGGTCGGTGTCGCCATCGCGCGGGACGGTGCGCTGCTGGTGGCCGATGATGTCGGCAATACGGTCTGGCGCGTCTCGGTGAAATAGCGCCTTGCGCTAGACTTTGCCCGACAGAGGTCCGCGATTCTCGCCCGCGCGCAGCCACCCGGTGACGGCATAGCGCGGATCGCCGGCATGAGGCGCAGCCAGACCGGCAGAATGAAGCGCCGGCACATCGAGCATGGGATTGAGAGCAAGCGGTGCGTCGAGCTTTATCTTTCCCGCGAGCTTCCACGCCGCACGCAGCCCCGAAAATGCAAAAACGCTCGACGCGACGCACCGCCTCAGGTCGGATCGGCCCAACCGGCGCCGGATATCGCATAGTGCGCCATCGCCACCTCGATCCGCTCGAGCGCAGCCCGGGCCCTGTCGCGGTGGCCGCGCTCGGCGCGCGGCAGGTAGGCAGGCTGGACCACAGCAAGATGACGTACGACCCAGCAGGCATTGAGGATCAGAGGCGGGATCTCCTTCAGATCGATCATCCAGCCATCCTCGCTGAAATGCAGGAAGGTGTTGCGCAGGTCGACCAGGTCGTCGAAGCCGCGGGTGATCTCGTTCGTCAACGGTAGCTGGAAGGGCGGGCGCAGGAAGAAGGGGTCGCCGACGCGCCGCAGCAATTCGAGCGGCGAGACGATGCGCGGTTCGGCCACGGCGTGTGGCGGCGGACCACGCCGGCCTGCCCGCGTCCAGCGTCGAACTTCAAGTGCAGCGGTACGGGTCAGCGCTTTCGTGCCGAGCTCGTCATGCGCATCGAGCGCGCAGAGGCAGGCGTTTTGCACGCCCAGCGTCATGGCGATCGCCAGCCAGCGCCAGGCGCCTTTGTCCTCGATCACCTTCTCTGCCTGTTCGGCGGAAAATTCGAGGCAGGCCAACAACTCGCGCGGCTGGCTGGTCTGGAAATGATGCGGCGTAAGAGGCGACGGGGTCATTGGACAGGATTAGCGGTCGGGGCAGCCCATGTCACTTCGACATCGATTGTCGTGGACGGCTGGCGATGGGATGCTCAGTGATGCGTCTGAACCTGGGGTTGTCCGCTTTTCTCGCCGCTTGCCTAGGCTTGCCGCTCTCCGCCAGCGCGCAGACGGCGGTTAGTGTGATGCACGACAATGACGAGTGGGCGCATACCGACGAGGAATATACCGAAGGCACGCGCATTAGCGTCATTCGCCGCGACTGGGGAAAGTCGGATCTCGCCCGGACCCTGGCGGATTGGCTTCCGGGTCTCGGTCCTGAAGCTGAGGTGTCGGCTGGCTTCGGCGCAGGCAGTTACCTTTATGTGCCGCGATCGCTTGCCGACACGATGCCGATTGTTGACCAGCGCCCCTACGCTGGCTGGCTCTCGGTTTCTGGCCTTTTGGTCGGCGAGCGAGCCAATCGCCTTGACACGTGGAAGCTGGATCTCGGCGTCGTCGGTTCCGCCGCTCAGGGCCATGAGCTCGTCTCCTTCTTCCACCATATTTTCCACGGCCGGGACATGTTGGGTTGGGACAATCAGGTCGCCAACCGGCTGGGCCTTGAGGCGAGCTGGCAGCGGCGGTGGCGCAATCTTGCAGAACTCGGCGGGGGCGCCGCGCTCGATGTGTCTCCGGCGATCGGAGTTGAAGTTGGTTCGGTCAGCGACGCAGCGCAGGCTGGCCTGACTGTGCGTCTGGGCTGGGGGCTCGACCGCGACTTCGGCGCACCGCGCGCGGATGGTTTGTCAGGCTCCCTGTCGCGGCGCAGCGGCGAGGGATGGTCCGGCTATCTCTTTGCTTCGACCCGTGGAACCTATGCAGGTTACGACGTCTTCCTCGACGAGCTGGGCGGGCGCTGGAGCGATCTCGTGCGGGCGGGTTCGGCGATCAGCCGCGATCCGTGGCGCTCGGAGACCAGCCTTGGTTTGGCGCTTGCCTACGGTGCGGCTCGCGCCAGCTTCGCCTGGACCGATCAGTCGAAATCCTATGACCAGCAGCTCGCCCACCATCGCTTCGGCGAAGTGACGCTGGGGGTGAGCTTCTGATCGGTGCGCCGCCTCTTTCCCATAACCCCTGATTCGATGTAGAGACCCGTCCATCATCCATCTGCTTCGGGCCTTGACCCCGCGGGAGAGACCACATGCCGACCCTCATCGGGCTGCGCGCCAGCGCCCCCAGTTCCAGCGCGCCCAGTTCCAGCGCCCCCATTCCCAGCGTCCCTGCGCTCCCGGTCGCGGACGGCCTCTGCGATTTCTCCAATCTCGCGAAAGTCGATCTGTCGGGCGCGGACCTCGATCTCGGGTTCGCCAAGCCGCGCTCGGAAACCCGGGTTGTCGTCGCCATGTCGGGCGGGGTGGATTCATCCGTCGCCGCCGCACTGATGGTCCATGCCGGCTATGACGTGGTCGGCGTGACGCTGCAGCTCTATGATCATGGCGCTGCGCTGAAGAAACAGGGCGCGTGCTGCGCAGGTCAGGACATCCACGACGCCCGCCGCGTCGCCGAGGCGCTTGGCGTACCCCACTATGTGCTGGACTATGAAAGTCGTTTCCGGGCGCAGGTGATGGAGGATTTCGCCGACACCTATCTTGCGGGGTCGACGCCGATCCCGTGCGTGCGCTGCAACCAGACCGTCAAGTTCAAGGACCTGCTGGCGACCGCCAGGGATCTTGGCGCCGACGCCATGGTCACCGGGCACTATATCCGCCGCACGCAGCGTGCGGCGGGGCCCGAACTCGCGCGCGCCGCCGACCCGGATCGCGACCAGAGCTATTTCCTGTTTGCCACCACGCGCGAGCAGCTCGACTTCCTGCGCTTCCCCCTGGGGGGCATGCGCAAGGACGACGTGCGGCGTGCGGCGGCGGCGCTCGGCCTGCAGGTCGCGGCGAAACCTGACAGCCAGGACATCTGCTTCGTTCCGGCGGGCAAGTATTCCGACATCGTCGAGAAACTGCGCCCCGGAGTGGCGGGCGCCGGCGACATCGTTCACCTCGACGGCCGCGTCATGGGCAGGCACGAAGGCGTCATTCGATACACCATCGGTCAGCGCCGCGGGCTCGGAGTTGCGACGGGCGAACCATTGTTTGTGGTGAAGATCGATGCGCCGGCCAAGCGCGTCATCGTCGGCCCGCGCGAAGCCCTGCTCACGTCAGCCCTGACGATTGGGGAATCGAACTGGCTGGGCGAGGGCTCATTGCAGGCGGCCTGCGAGGCGGGCGCAGCGGTGCTGGCGCGCGTGCGCTCGACGCGAGCGCCGGTTCCAGGGCGCATGGCCTTGGTCGACGGCCTTCCCGGCTTTGTCTTCGCAGCGCCCGAAGAAGGCGTCGCGCCGGGCCAGGCCTGCGTGCTCTACGCTGCGCCGGACGCGCAACACGTGCTCGGCGGCGGGTTCATCACGGGAACGGTTAGCGCGGCATAGCCTGTCTCCCCGGCAAATTGATCCGACCGAACCTCTATGGCGTATGCCAGACAGCAAAGAGGCGGTTCATGTTCAATGGTTTTGCGGGGGTCTGGACGCCTCTGATCGAGGCGCGCCGCGTCTCATCGGCGCCCGTCCGCATCGAACTTGCCGGCGAGCCGGTCGTGGTATTTCGCGGGCGGGACGGGAAGTTCGGTGCGCTGATCGACCGTTGCCCACACAGGGGCGTCCGGCTGTCGCTGGGTCATGTGGCCGCCGATGGTTGTCTGGAATGCCCTTTCCATGGCTGGCGGTTCGATACGGATGGCGCCAATCGCCACGTACCGCTCAACCCCGACGTCAAGCGCGACCTGCTGGGCGCAACGGCGCTTGCACTACGCATTGTCGGCGACATGGTCTGGGTTTTTACAGCGCCAGGTTCGCAGGCGCCAGGTTCGCAGGCGTCAGGTTCGCACGCGTCAGGCTCGCCCGCACCAGCCGAGCCGGTGGCGCCTGATGGGCTTACCACGCCAGGGATCGCACGAACCTATGTGACGCGCGAATGGGATTGTCACTGGACGCGAGCGATGGAGAACATGCTCGACAGCCCGCACCTGCCATTCGTGCACAAGAAGACGATCGGCAGGCCGCTGTTGCGCCGGATGACGCCAGAGACACGGATGGAAATCTCCTGGGAGGACACGCCCTGGGGCGGGCGCACGTCGACGTCGATGGATGGGCGCGATGGCGGCGGTTACCTCGAATTTTTTCGGCCCAACATGATGGCGCTGACCATCCCGATCCCAAATCGGCACTTCCGCATCCATGCCCTCGTCGTGCCCGCAGGTGAAAACCGCACTCATCTCACGGTCGTGGGGTCACGCGACTTCCTGACGTCACGCATGTTCGATCCGGTCTTCCGAGGTTCGAGCGCCCGGATCGCGGACGAGGACAAGGCGGTGGTGGAATCCTCCCCCAAGGGAGAATGCCCGCCGCCCGGCGTCGAGCCCTCGGTCGCAACCGACCGGGCGACCCTGCAGTTCCGAAAATACTATCACCACGTGCTCCGCGGTTCGGCCGCCTCGTGATCGGGTGTCGCAGCTCGGCCCGATCGCGCGTGATCGCCGCGTCTCGATCTTTGGAACGAACGCCAAGCGACGCGGGCTCGTCTCAAGCGTCGTCAATTCCCCGTGAAATCCGGGTCGCGGCCTTCCAGGAAGGACGAGACGCCTTCCTTGAAATCTTCCGACTGTTCCATCAGCGCGAAGGCTTCAAGGTCGCTTCGGGCCGTCACGCGGCTGAACGCGAGTGCGGCGGCGTTGACATCGTGCTTCACCAGCTTGAGTGCGGTCGGCGGCAGGGCTGCCGCGCGCCTGGCAAACGTCATTGCGGCGGCGAGAGCCTGGCCGTCATCGGCCACCGCGTCGGCAAGACCCCAGGTCTCGGCGGTGGCGGCGTCGATCTTCTCGCACAGCGCCGCCAGGCGCTTTGCACGGGCTGGACCAACCAGGGCCGTAAGGCGCGGGATCGAGCCCCAGCTCATATTCATACCGCGCGCCACTTCCGGAATGTAGAGCTGCGCCGAGCGACCCATGACGCGCAGATCGCACGCGACCGCCAGCGCGGCGCCGCCGCCAACACACCAACCTTCGATCGCGATGACGGTCAGGGCATCGACCTTCTCCCAGGCCTCGCACATCTCTGGCCCGGCGCGCAGCGAGACCCGACGTTCG
>JANMWT010000527.1:0-14468 GCA_031394145.1 Alphaproteobacteria bacterium
ACCGAGCAGAGTGATCCGATGCAGCCCGAACTCGAAACCATGGTCGAGACAATTCGGCAGTCGGTGTCCCTGCTGCGGAGGCGTCTTTGACTGGGGTGTCGCCGAAAAGCGCCTGGATGAGCTAAACGCGCTCTCCGAACAGCCTGCCTTCTGGAACGATCCTGCCAAGGCCCAAGCGATGATGCGCGAGCGCAATCGGATCGCCGGCGCCATGGAAGACATCCGCGCACTTGAACGCACCGCCGAAGACGCGGTTGAACTTTGGGAGATGGCCGAAAGCGAGGGCGACACCACGATGTTCGCCGAGGTCGAGGCGAGCCTTCGAGCCGCGGTCGGCAAGGCGACGGACGCCGAGCTCAAGGCGCTGCTGTCGGGGGAAGCCGACGCCAACGATTGTTATGTCGAGATCAACGCAGGGGCTGGCGGCACCGAAAGCCAGGACTGGGCCTCGATGCTGAGGCGCATGTATGTGCGCTGGGCCGGCGCCCACGGCATGAAGGTCGAAGAGATCGACGACCATCCCGGCGAGACAGCCGGCATCAAGTCGGCGACGCTGCTGATCAAGGGCGAGAACGCCTATGGCTGGCTCAAGAGTGAAAGTGGCGTCCATCGGCTGGTGCGGATTTCACCCTATGACTCCAATGCGCGCCGGCACACCAGTTTTGCTTCGGTGTGGGTTTATCCGGTGATCGACGACACCATCGCGATCGAGATCAACGAGAAGGACGTCCGGGTCGATACCTATCGCGCCTCTGGGGCCGGCGGGCAGCACGTCAACAAGACCGACTCGGCGGTGCGCCTGACGCACATGCCCACCGGCATCGTCGTTTCGAGTCAGCAGGATCGCTCACAGCACAAGAACCGCGCCATCGTCTGGGACATGCTGCGCGCCAGGCTCTATGAGCGCGAGTTGAAGATCCGGGAGGACGCAGCGCAGGCCGAGGCCGATTCCAAGAGCGAGATCGGCTGGGGCCGTCAGATCCGCTCTTACGTGCTGCAGCCCTATCAGATGGTGAAAGACCTGCGCACCGGGGTCGAGACATCCGACAGCGCCGGGGTCCTCGACGGTGACCTTGACCGCTTCTTGCAAGCTTCGCTGTCGCAGAAGCTGGGACCGGAAACGATTGTCGACGACCTGGACTAGGCCCTGGTCTGCCGATCGTCGAGCGCCCGGTCGCCCGGTCGCGTGGAGGCATGGAGGCGCGCGCCATCGTCTCCTCATCAGAGCAAACGGGCCTGAGCAAAGCAAACGGGGCTGACCTTTCCGATGCCGCCCGCTTGAAAGCAATTTGCGGCGGCGTCAGGCGATCAGCGCTCAATTTGTTGCGGTTTGCGCATCCGACTGTGCGATGGCGCACCAAATTGCGCAAAGAAGACTGCTAATCCCGTGGGCGAGGAAGGACAAATCATCGACGGTCTGAAATTTCCCATTCACCGCTTGCCGGGAACAAGCTGGACACTGGTTTTCCACGCCGCCACGGCGAGTTGGTGTGTCGAAGAGGTGCAAGCCAAGCCCTACGGCCTGAAGCGAACGCTGCTGGATGCGTTCACGCAGAGCGAGACCGGGATCGCCATGAGTTACTGGCTCTCGATCGCAACGCGACAAGCGCACGCGGACTAGACGCGTCATGCGCCGCCTCCCGCAGCCCAAACAAAAAGGCCGCCCTTGCGAGCGACCTTTTCAAATTCTCGACGAGCCGTCGATCAGGAAATCGGCGGGATCGGCGCCAGGCCCGGCTGATCGGCCGTCGGATCCTGGGCGTGTTTGACTGCGCCTTCGAACACTGCGTTGGGCTCGATCGCCAGCGAAGCGTGGAAGATGTCGCCGCGAACCTTGGCGCCCGAACAGAGCTGGACTTTGCGCCCGCGGATGCGGCCTTCGATGGTGCCGCGAACCACGACCGACTCAGCGATGACTTCGCCTCTGACCGCGCCGGTGTCGCCGATGGTGAGCGCCGAGGCGCGCACGTCGCCTTCAATCACGCCGTCGATCTGCAACTCGCCTTGCGAGGAGATCGAGCCCTTCATTTTCACATCGGCGCTGATGATCGAGGGACCCGCTGAGCGCGAGGCTGCCGAGCGCATCGCCTTCGGAGGCTCCGGAATGATCGGCTTCAACGCCATTTGCGGAGGCGGCTCAGGTGTCTTACCCTTGGTAAACATGCTTTCCGGCCCTCAAAAACTTGATCGGATCATATGACTTGCCGTGGAACCAGACCTCGTAGTGGAGGTGAGGACCCGTGCTTCGCCCCGAGGAACCCATCGTACCCAGTTTGGAGCCGATAGCCACCTTGGCGCCTTCCTTGACTGCAATTGTGTTCATGTGGCCGTAGCGGGTCTTGAATCCAAGGCCATGATCGACCTCAACGCAGCGCCCGTAACCAGCCTTGTTTCCTGCAAAAGTAACTGTCCCCGGCGCCGTTGCCTTGATTGGCGCTCCGAGGAACGCTGCAAGATCGGCGCCTTCGTGCCAAGCGCTCTTGCGCGTGAACGGGTCAGCCCGGAAGCCGAAACCCGAGGTTTCGCGATAGGGCGAATCAATCGGCGCGCCCAGCGGCACGGTATGGATCATAGTCTCGAACTTGCGGGCTTCCTGCAGGCGGGCGGCGACTTCCTCTGCGCGCACCTTGAAGGCGTTGGCCTCGGGACCCGAGCCGAAATCGGCGGCGTTGAACTTGATCAGCGAGGTGCCGGCGCTTTCAGGGTCGTCGAGGACGCGTGAGACCTGAACGCCGGTGAGCCTTAGCACCCCCCGCGCGCGCTCCGAGCGGCCTACGGCCTCGTCCTCGGCGGCGTCGAGAAAGGTGGTCTGTTCGGCGCGCAGCTTGTCGAACTGGGCGCGATAGCCAACCACGTCGTTGGAGGCGACCACCGCTTCGCCTGGCCGGCTCTGGCGGGCGTCGGCCTCTTCGATCGAGGAATCGACCAGAACCTGGCCATTCTCGCCGTTAAGGGCGGTGGCGGCGGCGCCTTCCTGACCCTGAAGGCTCGCGAACAGGTTTTTCAACGTCTCGTGGCGCTGTTCGGCTTCCTTGAGGTTTTTCTGGAAATCATTGGTGCGCTGCTCGAGCAGGGACAGGGCGATCGCCTCGGCCGCCTTCGCCTGCTGCAATTCGCGCTCGACGCGAACAACCCGTCGATCGCTGCCGCCGCCGCTGACCGGACCGCCTCGTCCGGGACCCTGGAGCAGGACGCTGACGGTCGCGAAGAGGCACCAGCCGACCACCAGCGTGGCGGCCCCGGCCATGACAGCCTGGCGCCACGGCGAGATCGAGACATAGCGAACCGATCCGCCGCTGCGGTGGTAGATTTGTCTTTCGGGAAACGCTTTCTCAAAAAGCGCCTTGGTCTGCGACTTAAGCTTGACCGCCATTTACTTCGCCCGATCAAAAAGCACTACGCGCCAAGCCCCCGAAGCCCCGCCCGTGTCTGTTGCCCGGCAGCCACATGGATAACTCAGAACTGCGCATCCGCGAACCCCTGCCCAGGAGCTTTTTCACCAATTTGTCAGCATGGACTTAAGCGCGTGTGAACAAGGCAATGGTTGCGAAATTTGGGTTAATTTTACCCTTTCGCCGCCGCATAAACTGCTTCGGCGTGCCCCGGCACACGGACGGATCGCCACACCTGTCGAATCACGCCGTCGGGACCGATCAGGAAGGTCGAGCGGACGATTCCCATGAACTTGCGTCCATAAAGCTGCTTCTCCTGCCAGACGCCGTAGGCCTCGCAGACCGACCCGTCCTCATCGGCGCCGAGGACAAGCTTCAGCCCATACTTCGCCACGAACTTCTGGTGAACCTTAACCGGGTCTTTCGACACGCCGAGAAGCGCCACCTTCCGGCGAGCGAATTTCCCCGACATTTCGCTGAAGGCCACCGCCTCGCGCGTGCATACTTCGGTATCGTCTTTGGGGTAAAAGAACAGAACAAGGTGTCGACCGGGGAAGTCGCTGAGCGACAAGGGTTTTCCGGTCGATGTTGGCAAAGAGAAAGCAGGCGCCGCGTCGCCAGCGTCGACAGGATATGGCACGGTCCACCTCGTGAGTTTGCGTCTGAAAAGTTCTCGCTGCGCACCCCGTCTTTGCCATAGCTGGTCGAAGCGGCCCAGCGAGCGATTCCGTAATCCGAAGCTCGGGCGCCCGGAGGCTGCACCGTGAGGGTGTCTCCCAAGCTCGTCGCCTTCGAAATCATGGCCTTCCTGGTGTTCGCGGTTCTTGCGGGCGCAGGCTTCCTCGCCTGGCGGCTGTCGCAAGGTCCGATCGATCTCGAAATGATCCGGCCGCGCATCGAGCGCTCGCTCGCCGAGGCGCGCGGCGGCCAGCCGGTCAGGATCAAATCGCTGGCGTTGGAATGGTCGCGCGACCGGGCCCGCGTCGAGGCGGCGGCGCACGGCGTCACCGCACTCGACGGCAAAGGCCAGATCGTCAGCCGGGCCGAACGCGCCAGCATCACCTTCAACGCCGCTGCGCTGATGCGCGGCCAGCTGAAGACCGAGCGCATCCGGATCGAGAATGGCCGCGCCGCCGTAACCCGAAGCAAGGATGGCGTCTGGTCGATCGCCAACATCGTCTTCCTTCGCGAACCCTCGAAGGACAAGCCGTTCAGCCTGAAGGATCTCAACTGGCAGACGTTGGCGACGCCGGTCCGCGCGCTGATCTCGGCAGGCTCGTTCGAGCGGGTTGAACTTGTCAATTTCAGTCTCGACGTCCGCGATGAGGGCGCAGGATCAACCTGGTCAGCCAATCCGGTCAATGGCGTCTGGAGCGCCGGCGCCGATGGCGTCGCCTTCGACGTCGAGATGAAATTGGTTGGCGCCGAGAGCCTGCCCAACAGTCTGCATCTGGCGCTCGCTGCAGACGGCAAGGTGAGCCACGCCAAGGGCCAGGCGTCGTTCACCGGCGTTGATCCGGTCACCGTCGCGCGCATGTTCGGCTATGGCGGCGATGCGCTGACCTCCGGCGCGCCAGGCAACGCATCGATCGCGATCGAGGCCTCCGAGGCCAGCGGCCTCAAGGGCGCCCAACTATCGATCTCGGACGCCAAGGGCGCGCTAAAGATCAACGGCCTCAACGTGTCGATCCAGGATCTGGACTTTGACGCCGCCTTCGATCCGACAACCCGGCAGATCGACGTCTCCGCGATGCACATTGCCTCTGACCGGCTGACCGGTGATTTCTCCGGCGCCGCCAACCTTACGGATCTGGTCGCCGGCGATTTGACCAAGCCGATCGGTTTCCATCTTGTTGGCCGCAACTTCATCGTCTCGGCGGCGCCCGTGTTCGGCCTGCCGTGGAACTTCAAGTCACTCGACCTGAAAGCGGCGCTGACCCCGGATTTCTCGAAATTGACGGTCGAGGACCTCCAGGCGGTCACCGGCGGCCTGACCGCAACCGGCGCCGGAGAAGTGCTGCTCGAAGGCGCGCCGGAGGCGCGCAAGCTCGGCGTCAAGTTCAAGGGCGCCGGCGCCGGTGAAATCGTGCCTTCCCAGCTGGTGGATTTCTGGCCGGTAAATCTTGCTGGCGGGGCGCGGACCTGGGTCAAGGACCACATCAAGGCGGGCAAGGCGACCAAGGCGACGGTCAATATCGACATCAAACCCGGCGCGCTGGATCGCGGCTACATCACCGATGACGAACTCCAGGTCGAGTTCTACGCCACCGATGCGAGCGTCTCTTTCCTCGACGATTTTCCACCGATGACCGGCGTGCAGGGCGTTGGCCACGTCCGCGGCAACTCGATGACCATCGAGGCGACGACGGGCAAAATGTCAGGCTGGACGCTGGATGAAGCCAAGGTCGACATGCCGCACTTCAATCCGCACGGCGCAATCATGCTGGTGACCGCCTCTGGCAGGGGTGATCTGCGCAATATGATGCAGGTGCTGCAGGCGTCGAACCTCAAAGTGGGCGACAAATACGGGCTCAAGGTCGATCAGATGGGCGGCTCGGGCTCGGCCACCGTCGTCTTCAAGCGGCCGATGCTGGACGACGTCCCCGACAGCAAGCTCCAGTTTGACATCAAGGGCGGCTTTCTCGAAGCCTCGGCGCCCGATCTGGCGGCCGGCTTCGGATTGATCAATTCGGATGTGCGCTACGAGGTGACCCAATCGAACCTTTCGATTTCGGGCGCCGGAAAATTTGGACCGGCGCCGGTGGTCTTCGACTGGAAGGAGACGTTCCCGAAACCGGGCGGCAACGATAATTCTGCATCCGAGCTGACCGCCTCGGCCAAAGTGACGCCTGACCTTCTGAACGCCTTTGGCTTCGCAGCGCGCAACATCATGCAGGGCGAAGCGAACGTGGAGCTGCGCGCCTCGGGCGCCGGACGCGACTTCACGTCGATCACTGCAAACCTCGATCTGACCCGCGCAGCGCTCGAGATTTCCGAACTCGGCTGGCGCAAGAAGTTCGACGCCGCCGCGACCGGCGCCATGCGCTATGGCAAGGACAGCAAGACCGGCAATGCGGTGATGACCGGCGATGTTCGCGCTGACGGCCTCGAATTGATGGGCGACATCCGGCTCGATGCAAAGAACCAGGTCCAGTCCGCAGCGATCGAGCACATCTTCTCGCGCGGTTCGGTCGACCTTCACGGTGATCTTTCGCGCAAGGCGGATGGCGGCTATCGCCTGGCTCTTTCCGGCCCGCTGTTCGACGCCAGCCCGTGGATGGATAGTTTTCTTACCATGTCGGACAACCAGAAAGCGGCCGCTGATGCGCCGCCGGCCAGTCCGCCAGACCCGCCTTTCCAGCTGGCGCTGCTCGCCGACAGGCTCAAAGTCCGCGACGACGCCGATCTGACCAAGGCCGACATCCTGCTCGATCTTCTCGCCGACGGGCCGCAGAGCGGTCATGTCCGCGGCGTCATTAGCCCTGGCAAGAAACTCGATGTCGCCATCTCTCCGTCGGGTTCAGGACGTCGCATCCTGATCAAGTCGGATGATGCGGGCTTCGGCGCCAAGGTCCTGTTGAAGACCGACTATCTCGTCGGCGGGGCGCTCACCATCGATAGCCTATTCAAAGGCTCGCACGGCGAAGCCAAGGTGACGATGACCGATGTGAGATTGCGCAACGCACCGCTCCTGGCGCAGCTGCTTTCGGTCGCTTCGCTGCGCGGTCTTGCCGATGTGCTCAACGGCGATGGCGTGCTCTTCACCAAGGTCGAAGCGCCGATCGTCCTCGGCGAGGGCCGCATCGATCTGCCGGGCTTGCGCGCCTCGGGTCCCGCCATGGGCCTCACGGCAAGAGGATGGGTTGCACCGACCAAAAGCGAGCTCAGCCTCGATGGCGTGCTGGTGCCCTCCTTCGGCGTCAACTCGGCTCTCGGCGGCTTGCCAATCATCGGCGACCTGTTCGTCTCGCGTCAGGGCGAAGGCCTGTTTGCGCCGACCTATTCGGTGCGGGGCACGTTCGAGCGCGCCCGGGTGTCGGTCAACCCGATCGCCGCGCTGACGCCAGGCGTGCTCCGCCGGATCTTCGAGAACCCGACCGAAGCCCCGCCTGCTGAGCAGGCGGCCCCACCCCCCTCAGCCCCGGTCGCACAAGCCAAGCCTGCCCCTGGCGCACGAACCGCGCCAGCGCCGCCGCCGCCGCCGACCACGCCGGTCGCTCCCCTGCGTTCGAACCCCGAACTGACGTCGAAGGGTCCTCTACCGCTCGCCGAAACGCGGAACTAGGCCTGGCGCCAGAACGGGCGCCAGAACGGGCGCCAGTCTGCTGCCTGGCTGGGACGACCAAAATAGAACGTGATGGCTTGGCTCCACTCATCGGCAGGCGCGGTGACGGCGTGGGTCATGGCGATCGTTAACGCCGGATCGCGGCCGTCGCGCCAGTCAGTGAATACCTGCGGCGCGGGCAGGTCAGGGCTCACCCACAGACGCTTGTCCATCAGATACCCGTCGAACCAAGGCAAGGTCGAGATGTTTGCGGTGATGCCGGTGGCGAGGCCGGCAACGCATTGTGCATCGCCATAATGATTGGGCGATCCGCCGCTCGGTTCGCCAACGAACAAGGCGAACGTCTCGCGCTCCAGCCGATTGGTCGCGTTCTGGGCGGCGGAAAAGGTCTGCGGCGAGATCATCACGTAAAGGGCGCCGGGTCGATTGAAGCGCGACCGCTCGACATGCTTGCGCAGCGCTTCGAAGAGAAAATTGTTACCCCCGCCATTGCGCCGCAGATCGATGATCAACCGCGCCGGCGCGGGATCCTCCATGGCCGCAAAACAGGCGCGGGTGAACGCGCCAAAGGTCGGGGTATCGACGCTGAGCGCGTCGCAGGAGATGTAGATCGCTGCAGCGCTGCGCTGGATGAAATTGCCTCGCGCTGCGTCGCCGGCGGCCGCCGACCAGATTTCGATCTCTGTCATCTTTCGCTGCAGCGCACTGAGATCAACACCGCCCTGGGCGCGTGGGCGCAACTGCGCTTTTATGCTGCGCGGCCCGGCCATCGCCTCAAGGCTTATCGGAGCTGCGGGGTCATCAACCGCGCCAAGTCCATGCAACAGGGCCGGGGCGAACATCGATGCAGCCCAGCGGTGCGCCCAGGCCTCGCTGCCGGGCCAGTTCGCGGCAAAGGCGCGGATCAGCGCCGCAGTCTCCATCGATCCAAGGTGTGTGATCCTTGCGCCGAGGAGCGGCGCGCCTTCGTCTTTGGCGCTGACGACATAGGCGCCATCATGAAACACCCGCACGCCGATCGGCAGGCTCAATGAAAAAGCGCCCTTCGCCAGCTGCGCCGGCGGGTTGGCGGCGTCAAACGGCTGAAGCGTGGTGTGGCCGTCCTTGAACCAGCCGAGCGCCTGACGGGTCTGGATAAAGTAGGCGCCGTCGCTCAAGTGTTTGGCGCGCGCGCCGAGCGCGTCCCATCGCCCATGCCAGTCGGGACTAGTCGCAGCCTCGCGCCCGCGCGGGTGGAGGGTTTCGGCTCGCAAGCGCAGCGTTTCGACTTCGGCGCGGCGGCCGGACGTCTGGGCCTGCGCGGGGAGGGCGGATGCCGCCGTCGCCGCGAGAACCGCAAGGCCGGTGAGGTCGCGTCGGGTGATCGCCATTCGCCACGGTAAGCACGGGCGAGGCGCGCGATAAACTCGACCTCGAGGCGCCTAGACCGCCTTCAGGCGCGCATGGCGTTTCCGACCGACCGACAGGCGCGCTGCGCCATCGCTGTCGAGCTCGGTTTCGCGGATCACCAAGGCCTCGTCGGTCACCGCTTCACCATTGAGCTTCACCGACTTGTCCTTGGAGATGGCGCGCTTGGCTTCTGATCTGGACTCAGCCAATCCAGCGTCGACCAGCGCATCGATCACGCCATAGCCAGCGACGAGTTTGGCTCGCGCCACCTCGATCGTGGGCATGCCTTCGCCAACCCCGCCCGCGTCGAATACGGCTTCGGCGGCGGAGCGCGCCTGCTTTGCTTCCTCAGGCCCGTGCAGCAGCGCGGTGGCTTCATCCGCCAGCCGCTTTTTGGCCTCATTGATGGCGCGGCCCTCGGCCTGCTCGTAGGCGGCGATCTCGGCTTCGGGCAGGTCGGTGAAGATGCGCATGAAGCGGCCGACGTCGGCATCCTCGGTGTTGCGCCAGAACTGCCAGTAATCATAAGGGCTGCGCATGTCGGCGTTGAGCCACACGGCGCCCTCAGCCGTCTTGCCCATCTTGGCCCCCGACGCTGTGGTGATCAGGGGCTGCGTGAGGGCCATCAGCTCGGCCCCCTCCATACGCCGGCCGAGCTCGACGCCGTTGATGATGTTGCCCCACTGGTCTGAGCCGCCCATCTGCAGCCGGCATTTGTAGCGGCGATGGAGCTCGACGAAGTCATAGGCCTGCAGGACCATGTAGTTGAACTCGATGAACGAGAGCGGATGCTCGCGCTCAAGCCGCAATTTCACCGAGTCCATGGTCAGCATGCGGTTGACCGACATGTGCCGGCCGACATCGCGCAAGAAGCTGATGTAGTTGAGGCCCATCAACCAGTCGGCGTTGTCCGCCATGATCGCGTCCGCGGGACCGTCGCCAAAGGTCAGGAACTTGTCAAAGGTCTTGCGGATCGAGTCCTTGTTGGCTTCGATGTCACTCTCGCTGAGCAGCTGGCGCGATTCATCCTTGCCGGAAGGATCGCCGATGCGGGTCGTACCCCCGCCGAGGAGGACGATCGGACGACCCCCGGCCTGCTGCAGCCGGCGCAGGTACATGATCTGGGCAAGGTTGCCGACATGCAGACTGCGCGCCGTCATGTCGAAACCGATATAGCCGGTGAGCCCGGGCCTTCCCAGCGCTGCGTCCAGACCTTCAAGATCCGAACATTGGTGGAACTGGCCGCGCGCCATCACGGTGCGCAGGAAGTCCGATTTTGGCGTCGGTGCGGTGGTCACGAGCGGCTCCTAGTCATCTGTCTTGACCGGAGGCTTGTCTCACATCGCCGCCGGCAGTTGGCGGCAGGCAAAGTCGCTCCGCCGCTAAATCTGCGTGCGGTGATAATACGAAGCGAGGCGGGCGCGGTGAGACATCGGGCTAGATAGGCAGCGCCCGCGCGGAGCGTCAAGTTATCTTCGTTTCTGGGCAAGCGCAGCGCAAGAGGAGAAGCCGACCGGACCGCTGCTGTCGTGGAGCGCGCAGTGGCCGACGGCGATGCCTTCGGCGCTCTGGTGATCGACGACTTCGTAGCCGATCCATTCACCGATCGGCAGGCGATCCAGATAGAGCGTGACGTCCGAGTTGATGAAGTCGAGACCGGTTTCCGACGCGTTGGCGGTCGGGCTGGTGTAGTCGATGCCGGTGGCGATGCGGCTGAACGGCGTATAGGCCTCGCCGGCGACCAGCGGGCGCACTTCGCGCAGCCAGGTGCGGCGCGGACCCGGGGCGCGAAGGTGATGCCCGGTCAGCTCGACGCCGGGCGAGAGGATGGGGCGCATCTCCCATTTCTCGGTGAATGGCTGCGCCGGCGGCGGAACCTGCTCTGGCGGCGGGGCGTCCCATGCCGGGCGAGACCAGATTGGCGCGTCGGGCTGCGTGGCGCGGCGGAGGAGCTGGCACGATGCCCGTGCTGAAGATGTCTCGCCCGAGAACAGCTCCGCCTCGATGACCTTGATCCGACCGCCCTGTCGCACGATGCGCGTGGCGACGGTCACCGGGGCGAGGTCGGGCAGACGATAGAGGTCGACCGTCAGCCGCGCCGGCTGCAGGTCGGGTTCGCCGTGCCGCTGCTCGATGACCTGCGCGAACAGGCCGATCATCACGCGGGCGTGGAGATTGTCCCTTGGTCCCCAGAAGCCTCCGGCCATGCGCGTGGGCGCATAGATCCCGCCGTCGCGATGCAAGAAGGGTTCGGGAGAAGATGGTTCAGTCATGGCGGCGGCTAGGTGCGGCGGCAATCAAGCCTTCTTCGCAGCCTCGGCATCCTTCTGGGCTTTTTCGAACGCCTTCATGCGTTTCTTGAGGTAGCCAGAAGCGGTCTTTTCCAGTTCCTCGAGCTTGCCCTGGAAGAAATGGTTGGCGCCAGCGATCGAGGCGCGCTCGATCACTTCTCCCTTCTGGACGCGCACCTTGGTCAGTGAGCGGTCGATGTCGGGCGGCGGCGCAACGCGGTCCGCATCGCCCGAGATGATCACGCCCGACGCCGGGCAGGGCGCAAGGAAGGACAGGTCATAGTGGTTGGCCGGAGGCGCCACCGCGATGAAGCCGTCGATCTCCGGCCGGCGCATCAGCAGTTGCAGGCAGATATAGGCGCCAAAGGAGGACCCCGCGACCCAGCACTGGCTGGGCGCCTCGGTCAGCGATTCCAGGTGGTCGAGGACGTAGGCTGCGTCCGAGAGTTCGGCGATGCCCGCGTCGAACTGGCCCTGGCTACGGCCGACCCCGCGGAAATTGAACCGCATGGTCGAGAAGCCGTGTCTTGCGAACATCTCGAACAGGGTGATGACCACCGGGTCCTGCATCGTACCGCCCGCCTTGGGGTGGGGATGGAGGATCAGGGCGATGGGTGCGTTCTCCACCTCGGAGGGCACATACCGCGCTTCGATCCGGCCGGCAGGGCCAGAGATGATCAGTTCCGACATTCAACGCTCGCTGGTTCTGGACCGTAATGACGAGAAGAGGGTCCGCACGTTCTTTTCAGAACGGGCCGACAAACGCCATTCCGCCGGGATTTTCAAGTTTTTCGTGTGATCCAACCCGCCCGCGTGTCCGTAAAGACCCTGTAATGCGCGCGGTTTGCCCCGTGCGGCAGGTTGGCGCGAAGGATTTGCGGCATGAAGGTCGGCTCGAAAGTGCGTTACGCGGTGATGGCCATCGTCGATGTGGCCCAACATGGCGAATCAGGCGCCGTCCCCCTGGCCGACGTCGCCGCTCGGCAGAAGATCTCGCTGTCCTACCTCGAACAGCTGTTCGCCTTGCTCCGGCGGAGCGGCGTGGTGATCAGCGCTCGCGGCCCCGGCGGCGGCTACAGGCTGGCCAAGCCCGCCCGGGACACCACGATCCGGGCGGTGTTCGACGCCGTCGACGAGCCGGCCAACGGGTCGGATAACCACCCGGCCGCCCAGGAGGATAGCGTCACCGCCGGTCTCTGGACCGACCTCCAGGGCCATATTCGCGATTTCCTTGATGGCGTGACGGTCGCCGACGTGTTGGCCGGTCAGAGCGTCAGCGCCATGCGAAACGGCCAGTCCGAAGATCTGCCCCACGCCTCGGCCTGACCGGGCATGCCAGCCTCTGCCGGCCAACCTGTCGTGCCGGCCCGAAATGCCCTAAGTTAGGGCTATGACCCCTGGCGCCCCGTCTGGCCGCATTTACTGCGATTACAACGCCACCGCGCCGCTGCGCCCGGAGGCGCGCGAGGCCATGCTCAGGGAACTGAGCCGGACCGGAAACCCGTCATCGGTTCATGGCGAAGGCCGCAAGGCGCGGGCGGTCGTCGAGGGCGCCCGCGAAACCGCGGCGGCGGCCATCGGCGCCTGTCGGGATGATATCGCGTTTGTCAGCGGCGGCACCGAAGCGGCGGGGGCGCCGCTGCGCGGCGCCCTACAGGTGGTCGATACTGCGATCCTGGTCGCGTCTCCCCTTGAGCATGATGCGGTCATCAGTCTTGCCGCCCATGCCGCCCATGCCGCCCACGCCGCCGAATGGCGCATCAGCGCTGATGGCGTCGTCGATCTCGACTGGCTGAAGACGCATGTCGCCGGCCTTAAGGCGGACGGCTGGCGGCCGCTCGTCTCCTTGATGTTGGTCAACAACGAGACCGGCGTCATCCAGCCGGTCGCCGAGGCGGCGGGGATCGTTCATGCGGCCGGCGGACTGATCCATTGCGACGCCGTCCAGGCGCTTGGCAAGATCGAGGTCTCCACCTTCGGGATGGATGTCGATTACCTCTCGCTGTCGGCGCACAAGATCGGCGGTCCCCAGGGCGTTGGGGCCTTCTATGTGAAGCCGGGCGCCCCCTTCGCTTCGGTCCAGACCGGCGGCGGACAGGAATTTGGCCGGCGTGCGGGGACGGAGAATGTCGCCGGCATCGCCGGCTTTGCGGCTGCGACCGCCGCCGCGCTGCGCGACGTGGCCGCTTACGCTGGCCTCGCGCCGCATCGCGACCGGCTGGAAGCGCGCCTCCGGGCCGCCGCGCCCACGCTAAAGGTGCATGGCGCGGGCGCCGCTCGGGTTGCGGGTGTCTCCTGCTTTGGCATTGACGGTCTGCCCTCGGAGACCCAGATCATGGGCCTCGATTTGGCGGGATTTGCCGTCAGCGCCGGATCGGCCTGTTCCTCGGGCAAGGTGAAGCCCAGTCGCGTGTTGACCGCCATGGGCCTCTCGGATACCGCCGCTCGGTCGGCCATCCGCGCCAGCTTTGGCTGGGCGAGCCAGCCGGAAGATTTCGACGCACTCGCGTCGGCGTGGCTGAAGCTGGCGGCGCGCGCGCGGCCCGGACTGGTCAATCAGGAGGCGCGGGCGAATGCCGGCCGTTAAAGCCACGATCGACAAGAAGACCGTCGACGCAGCGCGTGCGCTCGAAGCGGACAAGTATGTCGAAGGCTTCGTCACCGAGATCGAGACCGAGTTTGCCCCCAAGGGCCTCTCCGAAGACACCGTCCGCTTCATCTCGGCCAAGAAGGGCGAGCCCGAGTGGCTGTTGCAATGGCGGCTCGAGGCCTTCCAGCGTTGGAAGGCAATGGAAGAGCCGACCTGGGCGCTGATTTCCTATCCGCCGATCGACTACCAGGACGCTTTCTATTACGCGGCGCCGAAGAACGCGACGAAGTACAAATCGATCGACGACGTACCGCAGGAGAACCTCGACACCAACGCCAAGCTCGGCATCCCGCTGCGCGAACAAGCGGTGCTGCTCGGCGTCGAGGGCGCGAGTGAAACCGCGGCTGCTGCCCGCGAGACGCCGCGTGTCGCCGTCGATGCGGTGTTCGATTCGATCTCGGTGGCGACGACCTTCAAGGCAGAGCTGGCGAAGGCTGGCGTCATCTTCATGTCAATCTCCG
>JANMWT010000532.1:0-2893 GCA_031394145.1 Alphaproteobacteria bacterium
ATGGCCATGGCGGCGGACCTCGCGGAGAAGAGGCGGCCTAACCTGCCCTTGCCGGCGAAACAAAAAGGCCGGCGTCGCAAGACGCCGGCCTTTCAGTTTTGCGATGCACTGGGATCTATTTCGCGCCGGCCTTCGCCGACGGGCCGGTGCAGAGGATTTGCGAATAGACGCCCCAGCAGCTTGCCAGCGACTTGTCGTTCGACGTCGCGGCGTAGCGCGTGACGACGTAGTAGTCGCTGAACTTGTTGGTCCGCGTCACGGCGGCGACGCCGCCCTTTAGCACGCCGCCGATATCACCCTTGTCGAGGTCGGCGCCGACCTGGTTGCGCAGCAGATCGTCGACATGCGACTTCATCGCCGCTTCGGCCGGGCGCGTGAGATAAGCGCCAACGCCGGCAGCGGCGAGCACGATCAGGAAAAGCAGCGTCTTCATTTTCCACCCTTTGTCTTGGTTGTTTTTGTCTTGGTTGTCTTTCGCTTCGTCAGTTTCGGCTCGACGGCCTTTGACGCCGTGATTGATCGTGGCGTTCGCATCGATGGTTCGGCCGCTCGGTCCGCGGCTTGTGCGGCGTCCCACGCTTTGAGCCATGTCTTCGGCGCCTTCTTGCGCCATTGCCGCGTGAGGTAGCCGCGAAGGGACTTTGCGTCCATGCGCTTCAGCCGCGCCAAAATCCAGGGCTGGCTGCGATAATGATCGGTGAGGTGGAAGGTCTGAGGATCAGCCGCGAGCAGGACCTCGCGCGCGTCGAAATCACCGACCCAGAGGACAATGCTGTCGTCCTCGCTGCGAAGCCGGGTGAAAAAGACGCCAAACGCCTTGTAGACCGCCATCTTGCCATAAGAGACGGTCGCGACCGTCTCGGCAAAGCTCATGACCACGTCATGAAACTGCTTCGGGGTCATGCGCGTTAGCGTCCCCTGCGGGTCGGCCCTTTGGTCAGCCCTTTTAGACCTGAACCGGCGTTCAGCGAACCGGGGCGAAAAATCCCGGCCAGCGCCTTGTTTTGGCCGACCCTTAAGACGAGGTTTCGCTCATGAGCATCATCCTGTCGACCCTGCTTCCATTTGCCCTGTCCGCCTCCCTGTCCGCCTCCCCGGCCACCTCCCTGCCGGGAGCGGTCAGCCGCCATCCTGCGCCGGCGGCGGCAAGCGCTCGGCCCGATGGCGCGCAGCTTTATCTGGCCCAGGCCCCTGCGCCGCTGGTCAAGGCGCCGGCGCCCGGCGCCGCTTCCGCCGGGGCCCCCGCTCTGGCCCCAACCGCCGCGATCGACAAGGCGGCGATCATCGACAAGGCCGCGCGTGCGATGACGGCGGTGCGCACCGCGCAGGGCAAGTTCAGCCAGATCGACGACGCCGGACGCCAGTCGGCCGGCGCCTTCTACATCAGCCGCCCAGGCAAGGTGCGCTTCGATTATTCGGCCCCCGAGACCATGCACATCGTCTCCGACGGCGTCAGTGTTTCGGTGGAGGAGCCCAAGCGCGCCAGTTATGATTCAGCCCCGCTGGCCTCAACCCCCCTGCACTTGTTCTTGCGCTCCAACGTCGATCTCAAGCGCGATGGCAGCGTCGTCGACGTTAAAGCCAAGGATGGCGCCTATCTGGTGACGCTGGAGGACAAATCCGGTGAAGCCCAGGGCCGGATGACGCTGGAATTCCGGGCGTCGGATTTCGAGTTGCTTGGCTGGACGACCACGGATGGCGTCGGCGCGCAGACAAGGGTGAAGCTGAGCGAGACGCAGACCAATGTCAGCCTGCAGCCGTCGCTGTTCATCGTGAAGGATCCAGCCGACGCGCGCGACGATCGGCGCTGAGCGATTTTCAGGGTTAGCCCCTGAGTCGCTAAGTCGCCGGAACATCACGTCAAGCCCTGACGTAGCGTGAGAGCCACAGGCAATTTTTAAGATTGGTTAAGTTGCTATCGCCGTCGGTGTGTGGCTCCATTGCCACATTGGTTCGATGTCGATTGCGCGTCTGAGCTTCCCCCCACAGGCGTTGCCGTCCGTCGAATGCGCCGGAGCTATCCTTCCCGGCCTCTTGCGCCCGTTGAGGCGCTCGGCGCGCCTGGCTGTCCCCGCGGCCGGGCGCGCTTGATTCCGGGGTCGGCGGTCCCATCCCCGCTTGATTTGCAAGGCTCGCTTGATTTGCAGGGATCGCTGTCCGATTGTGCCCGCGCCCAAGGATCTCCCCATCCGGCCGAAGCCTCAAAACCCGCCATGACCCGCCTGACCCTGGCGACCTGGAACATCAATTCCGTTCGCCTCCGCATCGATCGCGTCGCCGCCTTCATCGCGCGCGAGAAGCCGGACATTGTCTGCCTGCAGGAAATCAAGTGCCAGGAGGCGGAGTTTCCCCTCAAGGCCTTCGAGAAGGCCGGACTGCCGCATGTCGCGATCGCCGGTCAGAAGGGCATGCATGGCGTCGCCATCGTCTCGCGCCATCCCATCGAACGCCTCGATCCCCCGCCCTTCTGCCAGCACAACCACGCGCGCGCCGTGGCGGTGAAGGTCGCCGGTTTCGAGCTGCACGATCTTTACGTCCCGGCCGGCGCCGATATTCCCGATCCCAAGGTCAACGACAAGTTCGCCCACAAGCTCGACTTCGTGGAGAAGATGCGGGCGCATTACGCGGCGCGGGCGCGCAAGCGCTCTCAGCCTCCCCTGTTCGTGGTCGGCGACATCAACATCGCGCCGCAGGAGAACGATGTCTGGTCGCACAAGCAGCTTCTCGACGTGGTCAGCCACACGCCGGTCGAAACCGACGGGCTCAGGCGCATTCTCGAAGACGGCCGGCTGACCGACGTCGCACGCGCCAAGCATGCGCCGGAAGAAAAGCTCTACACCTGGTGGAGCTATCGCGCGGCCGACTGGCAGATCTCCAATCGCGGACGAAGGCT
>JANMWT010000546.1:0-1934 GCA_031394145.1 Alphaproteobacteria bacterium
CAGCACACCGGCCAATCACGCCGCTCTACGTGCGCAGGTTTTGTGAACTCATAGACGGAGCCTGAACATGAGCAAACTGGCCGACTACCCGTTTGAGGTTCGCCCGCTCTCGGCCGACGAGGGTGGTGGTTACCTCATCTCATTCCCGGACTTCGCGGAATGCATCTCGGACGGGGACACGGTGGATGACGCGGTCGAAAACGGCCGCGACGCGCTCAAAGCCACGGTCGCAGCACTGAAGGCCAGGAAGTTGCCGGTGCCCGCCCCAAACCGCGGGGGCGTTGCGTCCGGAAAATTCGTTGCGCGAGTTCCGAAGACAGTGCACGCCCAGTTGGCGGTCCGCGCCCGTACCGAAGGTGTCTCACTCAATGCCCTGGTCCTTACCTTCATCGCCCAGGGGCTTGGCGGAACGGGTGGCAAGGCAAGGGGGAAAAGCACTGCCTGGCCCCTTCTTTGAGCGGATATGCCTGCGGCAAGCCGCTGATACAAAACGTTAGGTATCCCACATGCGCTTCTCTACACGCTACGCAAGAAAATCCGGCGGGCAGTCGCTTGTCCTCGAAGACGCACCGAAGCCAACTCGAATTGGTTATGTCAAGGGCGTCTTGCATGATTTCGTTGCAAAGTCAGGGGGCTACGGGCGAGGCAAGGAGCCATTGGACGCTCACGAGACGCACGAGAAATTCTGTGCACTCATACGAGACGAAGCCGATCCTTGGGACTACGACAACGAAAGTTCATGGGCAGCGCTCACGGCCCATCTGAAAGACTGCACTTGGCTAGAGTTCTACGACTTCGTCGAGATGGTCGGCAAGCTCCTCGTAGAGATCGACGACGATCCGTTTACGACTCCAAAGGAGTTCTGGTTCAAAGCCTATCAGGCCCGTCTGAATGCGTTATTCGAGGAGGACGGAATTGGCTGGAGCCTCACTGACGCAAGCGAACTACATCGTCAGATCCCTATTGCACTCTCCGTGCGTGTAAAAGCGGCGGCATCATCGATTTCCAGCAGATACGAAGCCGCCCGAGCGCACTACCAGAAAGCGCTCGCATACCTTTACCAGCACCCAATTGACGAAGCGAACGCAGTGAAGGAGATGGTTAGTGCCCTTGAGAGTGTTGCGAAGGTCATTGCCCCGGGGTCAGCGACTCTTGGCGACGCCATAAAAGCTATCCGCAAGAACCCCGGCGTCCCGAAGCACCTTATGGATTCGGTTGAAAAGCTGTATGTCTATTCGAATGCGACGCCGATGATCAGGCACGGGCACGTCACGATCGTAAAGCTCTCAGTGGCAGAAGCCGAACTTGCGGTCCACGTCGGAATAGCCTTCATTCGCTACCTCATCGAGATCGAAGCGCGTGCCTAACTTTTCCATCAAGCGGACAGTCAAAGGGTCCCGCCGTACGGGAAGGTCTATCCGCCGAGCGAACCGAATCGCGACAGCACACCACCCGGTGTCGGCTTCCTCGCGCACAGCGGGAGCCGGGTCGTCGGGCGAATCGAGCTCTGCCGACCCTGGAATGACTTTGCGTTCGTGAACCATCTCGCCGTCGAGCCGGCATTTCGGCGGTCTGGCATTGGATTCGCCCTGGTGCAGCAGGCCATCGAATGGTCGCGGGCCAAGCGACTGGCGCGGGTCATGCTGGAGACTCAGAACAACAACGTTGCCGCGTGCAAGTTGTACGAGCGTTGCGGCTTTCGGTTGCGCGGTTTCGACCAAGACCCCTACCGTGGCCGAAACCCCGACACGAGAGAAATTGCCTTGTTCTGGTACTGGCAACCAGAGCCCCGGCCCGCCGCGTGACGCTCAGGCGAAGCCCGGGCAGCCGACGCTGGTGCAGCCGGCATCTGCAGGCATCAACCAGCGGCAGGCCCGGGCCGATCGAGCGCCTCTGGCCTTCGATCCATCGCACTCGCAACCCGCGCGAAGGCC
>JANMWT010000584.1:0-3372 GCA_031394145.1 Alphaproteobacteria bacterium
ATCGCGAGCTCGACCCACAGCGTCTTCTCGAGGTCGGAGTGAGCGACGAAGTAGGCCAGCACGGTCAAGCCGGCGCAGCAGCGCACCGGCGCCGAGATGGCCTCGTTGCCGAGTTCGCGCGTGAGGGCTTCGGCCTGCGGCACCAGTCGCGGGTCGTCGAGTGCGCGAAACCAGCCGGCGACCAGCGCCCCGCTGCGCGCGAGCAGCCGATGGTCGGCGTCGGTGATGTGCTCGCTGTGTGCGAGCGATGCTGTTACCGCATCGACTGCGCTCTCGAAACCGGCGTAGTTATCGTCGGCGATCCCGATGAACTGCACCAGCGCAGCGGCGGCGATCAACCGACCTTGTTGACTCTTCCGATCGTCTTGCGCTTCGAACAGGACGAGTGCCGCGCGCAGATCGTCGCGGCCGCTGCTGGCGTCGTCGAGCGCGAGCGCGAGGCCACGGCGCAGATGCTGCCAGGCATCGGGCGCGATCTGCGGTTCGGTGGTCGAGGCAACCGGGTCGGCACCGGCTCGCGATAACCTGATCCCCCTAGGTGCGGTCGCCATCGGTAAGCCTTTCGTAATGACCATCACTTTAGTCTGAACCCGATCAGTCAGTCCCCTCGTCCGGGGCCAGCAGGAGGATCGCCATGCAATCAGCAATTGATCGTGCGCCCGCGCGCGCGCCGGGTCGGGCTGCCTTGTGGGCAGGGGCCGTGTCCATCGTCATGCTGTTGTCGGCCTGCGGAGGCGGCGCTGGCGGGGGCAACGGCACGAGCGCTCCCGCCGCCGGGTTCAGCGTGACCGCCGCTCCTGCGAGCCTCACGGTGGGGCAGGGTCAGGAAGCCCTGATCGAAGTCACCGTACAGCGCGACGCCGGCTTCACCGAGCCCGTCAACTTGGCGCTGAGTCTCCCACCCGCGGGCATCACCGCTGACCCATTGGTGCTGCCCGCTTCGCAGACGCGGGGTCTGCTGTCGATTCGGGTCAGCGCCGATCTCGCGGCCGGCACCGTGCTCAAGCTCGATGTCACAGGCACGGCAGCGGGAACGAGCCGTGCCGCTTCGAGCAACCTGACCGTGAGCGCGCCGCAAGCCTATGCCCAGGCCATGATCGCGACTGCGCTCGATGCCGGCACGCTGGACCACGGCACCGCGCTGTTGTACCGGGCCTATGCACTGCTCGGCGACAAACGCTTGCCCAACGCTTATCTGGGCGCCGGCTCGGCCGACGAAGACAACCTGTTGTTCGACGAAATCCGGCTGCGTTTCGCGAGCTCGCCGGTCGCTGCCCAAGACGCGTTGCGGCCGTTCATCGTGCGGCCCACCGATCCGATCAGCGTCTGGAACGCCCCGGCGGCAGCGGGCATCGGACGGGCAAAAGTTCTGCGCGAAACCCGCCAGGCTGTTTCACCGACGAGTTGCGCCACAGCGACGATGTCGGGCACATGGATCAGCAAGCGCAGCGCCAGCCACCCGGTGCGGGTCTGGGCACAGTGCCACGGCGAGGCCGGGTTCGATGCACAAAGCGTGAGCTTGATCGACAAGACCCTGGTCGTGCTCGACAAGGTGTTCGATCCGATGACCCGTGTGATGGGCCAGCCGCTGCTCGATCTCGAAGGTGGCGACAACGCGATCGATTTCTACATCGTCGACGACGGCAGCTATGTCTATCGACGCACCATCAAATTTCAACCCGTGGGGCTGGGCAGCACCTATCCCGACTACGCCGAAACCCCGACCATCCAAGGCAACAGCGGCTTCGTCACGCTACCGCGCTGGCTGCTGTACACCAGCCGATTCCACAACACGGTGATCCACGAGTTCTTTCACGTCATGCAAAAGGCGCACAACGCTGAGTTTTCGAGTCGGGAGGTCGCCGGCAAGCCGAACGCGCGCGAACGCCACTGGTTTGTTGAAGCCTCGGCGACCTGGGCATCGGCACACTTCGACCGGACACTGGCACCGTGGCCCGATGGCCGCGGCGCCTATGTCGATGCGCACCGCCGCTTCAAGGAGCACTTCCTGCCGAGCTTCGATGCCCTGAATGCGATCGGCAGCCCGCACGACTACAGCGCCTACATCTGGCCTTACTTCGTCGAGCAGGAAAGCGGCGGCAGCAACTTCATGAAGAACATCTGGATCGGCCTGGAGGCCGCCAACACGTTTGAAGAAGCCGACAAGGTCATCGACAAGGTCTACCCCTTCGCGGCCAACTTCAAGCGCTTTGCGCTGCGCAACATCAACACCGAGCTGATGCCCGGCGACCCGCTGCCGAAGGCCAAGCGCCATGTCAACCTCGACCCCGATCAATTCGCCGACGACAAACGAGAGCCGCCCTATCAGAGCGGAACGCTGGTGGCGAACCAGGAGTACAGCCAGGATTTCGAGCTGAAGAACCTGAGTGCCCGTTATGTGCGCCTGAACGTCTCGCAGGAGGGCACGGCGGTCAGGAAGGTGACGGTCGATGTCAGCGGGCTGCAACCGGCCAGCGAGCTCGATGTGCAGGCCCTGGTTCGGACCGATGACGGCTGGCTCGCGCAGCCGGTCGACATCACGCCCGACAAGCTGGTGTTCTGCTTCGACAAGGGCCCGACCACGGCGAGTGTCAGGGGCAGCTTCAAGGAGATACTGCTCATCGTCTCGAACCACGCCATCGCCAAAGGAGGCGACATCTCGGGCACGCTGAAAGTGCAGCCGAAGTCGCTGCCCTGCGCCACGCTCTGGGAGGGCACGATCAACCAGGTGGTGCGCTCGGTTTCTGCCGTGGGAAGGCTCACGATCACGACCAACGCCAACGTGAGCTTCGAGTTCGACGATGCCGCTGACGCCACGGCGGGCGAAGTGCCTTTCCGGCTGCGCAGCGGCACCTTCACCTACGACCTGCTGTCCGACAACTTCGGCCGCAACCCGCCCTGCCGCGGAATCGGCAAGGGGGCCGGCGCCTTGCCGCTTTCGCCTTATCAACCGCTGGTGCCGAGCGGAACCTCGGCGCGGCTGTCGATCTTTCCCGAAGCCTTGCAATACGGCGGAAGCGGCATCAGTGTCGTCACGATCACCAACACCGACAACTGCAACGACCGTGGTGTTGATGTCGTCTTTGTTGATCCGATCGCCAGCGTCGTCTGGTGGAACGAGCCCAACATCGGCGAGATCGCCGCCGACGGCAAGAGCATCCGCCAGATGTACACCGCGCCCAATGGTGTTTCTTACGACATTCGGCTCGACAAGAAGACCGAAGGCGATTGACCACGAACACCGGCGCCGTCGGCTGGACCTGGCTGCAGGTCGATGACGAAGTGGTCTACAAGGTGTCCGCAGACGGGCAGAGCATCGAAGGCAGCTTCATCAAGGCGTTCCCGCTGACACGCTCGACGATCACGACGCGG
>JANMWT010000613.1:0-7165 GCA_031394145.1 Alphaproteobacteria bacterium
CCATGCCTTGTGCCATGTCTTGCTCCCCGCTTCGGCTCATCGGTCGAGGAAACTCTAGCCGATCGGGATCACGTGAGCGCCGGATGCGACCGGGCGCGGGGCGGGTGCGATGAAGGCCATGTTCGAGGCGACGAAACCGGCCTCGCGAAGATCTCGCCGCCGGCTAAAGGCTCTTGAAGCGCCCGGCATAGGTCGGGGACACCGCCAGCGTTTCCATCTTGCCAGTGATGTGGAGCTGGAGTTTGCCGTCTTCATCCCGCTTCGCCACCCGGATCGCCGATGCGTTCACCAGTGCGCCGCGATGAACCTGCCAGAACATCTCCGGGTCGAGTTGCCCGATCAGCTCCTTGAGCGGCATACGGATATGGGCTTCCTCACCGGCCGTGACGACGCGCGTGTATTTGTCCTGCGACTGGAAGAACAACACCTCGTCGATCGGGATCATGCGGACGGCGGCGCCGACGCTGGCGGTAATCCATCTGATCCTGTGAGCCGGCGTCGGCGGTTGGGTTTCCAGCCGCGCCAGCAGTGCCGAGAGGTCAATCGGCTTGCCGCTCGCCAGCCGGCCTTTAAGCCTTAGGATCGCGGCGTTCAGGCGGTCGCGGCTGACCGGTTTCAATAAATAGTCAGCAGCGCCGTCCTCAAATGCCTGGACCGCGAATTCGTCAAAGGCGGTGATGAACACGATATGCGCCTGGCTGCCGGCGGCGCGAGCCACGTCCAGGCCGGAGGCGCCCGGCATCCGGATATCCAGAAAGGCGACATCCGGTCGGTGGCGTTTTACCGCCGCGAGCGCCGCAGTTCCATCGGCGCATTCCGCCAGGACGAGAAGATCCGGCCACAGCTCGGCCAGGATGGCGCGCAGTTCGGCCCGCTGCGGCGCTTCATCCTCGGCAATCACGGCGGTGACGGTCATGACCGCTCCGCCGGCAGCGTGATCCGCGCGCGGACGCCGCCCGCCGCCAGGTTTTCGACCGTGAGCGAGGCGCGGGCGCCAAAGCGGTGCTGCAGCTGGGCGCGAACATTGGCGAGGCCGACGCCTGAGCCTGCCCCCTCGCTGAGGCCGACGCCGTCATCGTCAACGTCAACCTCGAGAGCTTCGGCGCCGTCCGCCTTAAGCCGGGCGCGGATGGTGATGCTCGCCGGGCCAGACCTTGGCTCCACCCCGTGCTTCACGGCGTTCTCGACCAGTGAGATGAGGAGCAAGGGTGGAAACGCCAGGTTGCGCAGGTCGTTTGTCACATCCAGCGTCACGGTGATCCGCTCCCCCGTGCGAATGTTCATGAGATCGAGATAGCGCGCGCAGATATCGATCTGCTCGCCAAGCGTGGCGCTTTCCACGCCGACGTCGCGGCGGAGGCGCGGCAGGGTCGAACGCAGGTATTGCGACAAGGCGTCGATGGTCGCAACCGCTCGCTCCGGCTCGTGGCGCACCAGCGATCGAACGGAGGCGAGCGTATTGAACAGGAAGTGAGGCTCGATCTGGGCCTGCAGCACGGCCAGACGTAAATCCGCATCGGCTTTGTCGCGGCCGAGAGCGGCGAGATCTTTGCGGCGCTGATGCTCGGCAAGCCGTTGGCGCTCACTCAGATAGGACAGAAACTCCCATCCACCGCCGACAGCGAACAGACCGAGCCAGTGGGGAAACTGGCCCATCAGCCGGCCCAGCACGCGCGACATGCCCTGGACAGCTTCAGGTGTGCTCATCGTCCGACCGTGAAGCCGGGCCATCAGCAGGTTGTGATAGGCGTCCATCCATCGTCCCGCAGCATCTGCCGCGATGAGGCCGACCACGACGCAAAGACCGACGGCCAGGATCTCGATGCTGCGCGGCAGTCGCAGGTAGCGCAGCGCGGAGGCCAGCAAGGGCCCTGCACTGACAATGATGAGACAGCCGGTCACGGTCCGGGACCCCAGCGGAATGGCGTCGTTCCAGGTCGCCATCGAGGAGGCGTGCCAGACCGCCATGAACACGCCATAGGCAACCGCAAAGGGCCAGAACACGTAGCCGCGATGGATGAACCAGGGCCAGGTGAAGGCCGGATAGCGTTGATACGCCGCAAACTGGCTGAGCCCGCCTGCGCTGACGTCAGCGGGCAGGGCGGCGTCGATCGAAGGCGCGCCGGAGGTGGGCGTCTGGGTGGTCATCGCGCCAGTATAGCCGGGTCGTCGCCGCGTTTCACTGTGGCGGGGTTGGCGCAGCAGGCGGCGTCGGTCGGGCGGCCGAAGGCGGTGCGGCAGAGGGCTTTCCGGCCGGGTTGGCTGAATTGTCTGCGGGCTTCGTCGGCGTCGGGTCGGCGGCGACGGTTTTCGGGATCAGCGTCATGCCGCATTCCGGGCAACTGCCTGGCGCATCGAATTGCTTGCCATCCGCTGCGCAGCCGCAGGGAGGACAGACCCATTTGACGGAGGTTGCCGGGGTCGGGGCCGGGGCGGGCGTCTGGGCTGCCGCGATGCCAAGCGAGCCAACCGCCGCCGCCGCTCCCAGACAGATCAACGATCTTGCGATGAAGGCGCGCCGGTTTGCATCACGCATGTCATTTTCCTTTGTCAGTCGAGCGCAGGCCAGCTCAGTCGAGCCCAGTCCAGCCCAGTCGAGCAACGCACCCAACCTAGGCGTTTGCCCGCGGTCGCCGAACGCCATGCGACGAAAGCCGTCCGGGCTGCGACCAGGTCGATCCTGCGCCGATGAGATGAGCCCGGCCTCGGCTTGGATCAACAAGTCGCGCCGATTGGCGTCGGCCCGGAAAAGTTGATAGCACCGGCGGGCTTGCGGGGAGGCGGACAACGTGGCGGCGCCACCGGCGACATTATCAGCGACATCACCGGGGACCTCGCCAGGGCCATCCGGGGCGCCATCACCGGGCGCATCCGGGGCGACACCCGCAGCCGGACGGCGCAAGGCCCCGTCGGGGCCAAAACTGAGCGGGCTGCTTGCCCCCTATCGCGGGCAGATCCTCCTGCTGGTCGCCCTGACGGTGGCCTCGAGCGCCCTGGGGCTGTTCGTCCCGCAGGTGATTGCCCACGCCATCGATGGATTTAACGCCGGCCGGTTCGAACTCGTCGCGACCTTGATTTCGCTGACGGCGCTGACCGTGGGAGCCTTCGTGCTCGGGGGCCTGCAGGTGCTTGTCCAGACCGTCGCATCCGAGCGGGTGGCGCGGGATCTGCGCACGCGCCTCGCCGGGGTCATCGCCCAGCAGACCTATGCCGCCGTCGAGGCCCTGACGCCGGCGCGATTATTGACCAACCTCACCTCCGATGTGGACGCGATCAAGGCGTTCATCGCCCAGGCGGTCGCCTCACTGATTTCGGCGATCTTTCTGATCATCGGCGCGAGCGCGCTGCTGCTCTGGTTGAATTGGCGCCTCGCCCTGGCGGTGCTGGCGGTGCTGCCGCTGATCGCGGTGATCTTTGTCGTCATGTTCGGCCGCGTGCGGAAACTGTTCGGCCAGATCCAGGGCATGATCGACGCCCTCAACAAGGTGCTGACCGAGAACATCGTCGGGGCCGCCCTGGTGCGGCTCATGAACACGCAGGCCCGCGAGTTCGCCCGATTTGTCGATCTATCGGGCCGCACACGGGCGATTGGCATGCAGATCCTGCGGCAGTTCGCGGCGATGATGCCGCTGATCACCTTCCTCACCAATGTGGCGATCCTGACGATCCTCACCCTGGGCGGCCATTTCGTCATTCAAGGGACGATGACGCTGGGCGAGTTCACCGCGTTCAACGCCTACCTGTCGATCCTGGTTTTCCCGATCGTGATCATCGGTTTCATGTCACAGGCGATCGGTCAGGCGCAGGCCTCTTATCTGCGCCTGGCGCGCGTTCTGTTCGCTCCGCCGGCGGCGGCGCGCGGGACGAGCGCGGCAGCTTTATCCGGCGCGATCGAGGTGCGGGATGTGAGCCTTGCCTACGCCGGACGGAGTGTCCTCAACCATGTCTCGTTCAAGGTCGCGCCGGGCACCCGCACCGCCATCATCGGTCCAACCGCGGCCGGCAAGTCCCAGCTCCTGTGCGTGATGACCGGGTTGCTGGCGCCGACCTCGGGTGAGGCGCTCTATGATGGTCAACCGATCTCCGCCTTCAGCCAGGCGAGCCTTTACTCGCAGATCGGCTTTGTCTTCCAGGACAGCGCGCTATTCAACCTCACCCTGCGGGAGAACATCGCCTTCAACGCGACAGTCGATGATGCAAGCCTGGCGAAGGCCATCGAGACGGCCGAGCTGGCAGAGTTCATCGCCGCCCTGCCGCAGGGCCTCGACACGGTGGTCTCCGAGCGCGGGGCGTCCCTCTCGGGCGGGCAGAAGCAGAGGGTCATGCTGGCGCGGGCGCTCGCCATCGATCCCAAGATCCTCTTTCTCGACGACTTCACCGCCCGCGTGGATGCGGCCACCGAAGCCAGGATCCTCGCCAATGTCGCCCGCAATTATCCCGGCCTGACACTCGTCTCGATCACCCAGAAGATCGAACCGGTTCAGGATTACGACCAAATCATCCTTTTGATGGAGGGCGAAGTTCTGGCGACCGGGACCCACGCTCACCTGGCGGGATCGAGCCCCGATTATGTCCAGATCCTGCGCTCGCAGGAGACCACCCATCGCTATGAGGCGGCCTGAGCCATGGATTATACGCTCAAGCCTGCCGCGGAAGGCGAAAAGACCCTGGGCTCGGCGACCCGAGCGCTGACCCCTTTGCTCGCCGAGGAGCGAGGCAACCTGATCATCGCGGTGATCTGCGTGATCGGGTCCTCGATCGCCAACCTCCTGGGTCCGGCGATCGTGGCGCGGGTCATCGACACCGCTATGGCGCGCGCCGACTATGGGCTTCTGTTGCGCTATGCCGGCTTGCTGGCGCTGGTCTATCTCGCCTCGCTCGGGACCAGCTATCTCCAGACCCTGCGCATGGGCGCCGCCGGGCGCAATGTGCTCTACAAGTTGCGGAACGCGCTCTTCACCAAGCTCTCGAACCTGCCGATCGCGTTCTTCGCACAAAACCGGGCGGGCGATCTGATCTCGCGGGTCAACGCCGACACCGACAAGATCAACCAGTTCTTCGCTCAGGCGTTGATGCAGTTTTTCGGCAGCGCCTTTCTGATCACCGGCGCGGGGATATTGCTGATGGCGCTGAACTGGCGGCTGGGACTTGCAGCGCTGGCGCCGGCCCTGGTGATCCTGGCCATCACGCGGCTGGCCTCGCCCTGGGTCAAGCGCACCAACCGTGCCGGGCTCGATGCGCAGGGCGCGCTGGCAGGCGACATTTCCGAAAGTCTCGCCAACTTCAAGGTGATCCTCGCTTTTGGCCGCACCGACTATTTCAAGGAAAAATTCGACCAGGCGAACCAGAAGAACTTTCGCGCTTCGATCAAGGCAGGGATTGCATCGGGTCTGTTCATGCCGCTCTACACCCTCGCCGGCAGCGCCGCCTCGATCCTGGTTCTTGCCCTCGGCGTCTGGCTCATCGGCCAGGGCGGTCTGACCGTCGGGCTGTTGATCGGCTACCTGCTCTATGTCACGGCGTTTTATAATCCGCTGCGCGGGCTCGCGACCGTTTGGTCGAGCCTGCAAATGGCGATGGCGGCTCTGGACCGGGTCTCCGAGGTGCTGGGATTGAAAACCGACCTCGTGCCGGTTCCGGATGCACCAGATGCACCAGATGCACCAGATGCGCCAGGCGGCGGAACCGGAGCGCTGCTCGTCTTCGATCATGTCGGTTTCAGCTATCCCAATGGCAAGGACGTACTGGTCGACGTCAATCTCGCCCTCGAACGCGGCAAGACCTATGCGCTGGTCGGGCCGACGGGCGGGGGCAAGACAACCACCGCCATGCTGATGGCGCGGCTCTATGACCCGAGCCGGGGCGCTGTCTATCTCGATGGCCGGGATATCCGCACCTTTACAGCCGCTGAGCGCGCCGCCCGGATCGGGTTCATCCTGCAGGAGCCGGTCCTGTTTTCAGGAACCGTGCGCGACAACATCACCTATGGCCATGAAGCGCTCGGCGCCATGAGCGATGAGGCTCTGCTTGCGCACCTCGCCTCTCGGGGGCTGGCGGAGTTCGCGGGCCGGTTCAATGGCGGTCTTGGCGCCGTCATCGGCGGGGCAGGCGAGACCCTGTCATTGGGCCAGAAGCAGCTGGTTGCTTTCCTGAGGGCCGTCCTGCGCGAACCGGATATCCTGATCCTCGATGAGGCGACGGCGAATATCGACACGGTGACCGAACAATTGCTCGAAGAGGTCCTGGACCGGCTGCCTGCAACGACCACAAAGGTCATCATTGCGCACCGGCTGAACACGATCCGCAGCGCCGACGATATCTTCTTCGTCGGCGGCGGGGCCCTGACCGAAGCTGGCTCCATGGCTCACGCGATGGACATGCTCTTGAACACCAAGCGCGCAAGCTAGGCGCAGGCGAGCCAAGGCCACTCTGCACGATTGCAGCGCTCGCCAGAGTTGCCCCGCGATGGCTGGCCCCCGCGATGTTGGGGCTCTGCCTGGCGCAGCCGGATTACGAGGCGAGCTTGCTGGCTTCGCCAATCGCAATCTCTGAGACAATTTCTGCTTCTCTGAGCCGGTGCGCCGCGATCATCAAGTCCTGGCGACTTTCAGGCGTGCGTAGCTCGGCGACGCTTTCAAGCAGGCCGCAGTCGGGCAGGTCGCAATCCGTGGCGTCGAGCGCTGGCGGGGCTTCATAGAGCACAAACTCAGTCAGCCGCGCGGCCTGCCGGGTCCGCTTGAGAAAGGCGGGACCAGCCTGCCAGACGGTTGCGGTTGCTTCAGCTTCGCCCCTGTCGGTTTCATAGAGGGTCGGCAGACCCAGCGGCTCACTGCCCCATCCACCGGATTTGACGGTCGACTTGGTCGTCGTCTCCATGATCGAGAGGCCCTGCGTGATGCCGCGGCGGACACAAAATTCCTGTGTGCCAGCCAGCAGCACGCCCATCGTCTGGCGCGCAAACGCTTCGCCGAACCGCTTCTTGAAACCGCTGATCAGACGAGAGCCTTCCCAGACATGGGGCCCGCGAGGCGGCTCGCGACTGGCGAACTTGCTGCGAAGGTAGGAGCCCTCCTCAAGCTGGTGGCGCGCCCAGGTCGGGTTCATGCGGGTTGAAGCGACGACCTGGCCGACATCGTCGAGGACGAGCAGGTAGACCGTCTCCTCG
>JANMWT010000033.1:0-4017 GCA_031394145.1 Alphaproteobacteria bacterium
TGGAGCTTTGCGGAGAAGGCCGCGATCCTGGCCGAGATGGCGGTCCCGGGCGCCATTGTTATGGAGGTGGCGCGGCGGCATGGAATTGCGCAGAGCCTGCTCTATCGCTGGCGCCAGGATGCCGCCACGGCGGCCCTGTCCAATCCAGCGCCAGTCTTTGTACCTGTCGTGCTCAATGCGTCGCCAACCGTACACCCGACGCCACGACCGGTTAGGAAGCGGCGAGAGCCGCCGGTAGGAACTGCGCTGGCCTCGATCATCGAGATCGACTTGATCGGTGGCCGCACTGTGCGCGTCACGGCCGATATTGACTTGAGTGCGCTGGCGCGGATCGTGACGGCGCTTGAGGGCCCGGCTGAGGGCAGGTCGTGATCCCGGTTCCGGTCCAGACGCTCGGCCATGGGCCGGTGCGGGTCTGGCTGGCGACCGGGCATACGGATATGCGGCGCGGCTTTCCAGGGCTGGCGCTGCTGGTGCAGGAAACGCTGAAGACCGATCCCTTTATATGTGGCGAGACTGATTATGTGGCGGCGGTCACCCTGGAGCCGTTGGTTTCAACGAACTCGACGAGGTTGGCCGCCACATAACAGTTAGATGCCGTCCCGGTTGGCGCAGGATTCCCCTGCGCGCCGGACTGAGGGGACGGCATGCTCGATTTCTATTTTACGTATCGTGGAGTGCTCAGGCGGCTCCGGAGCGGGGCTCTTGGCCATGAGATGGACCGCATCGCGGAACATTTTTTCCAACTTGGCTATAAGAAGGCCTCGGCCAAGATCTACATTGGCCGCCTTGCCCGGTTCAGCGAGTTCGCTGCCGGCATCACGGCAACGGGGCCGATCACAAAAGACGTCGTTGATCGCTTTCTTCAGGAGTTCCCGACCGCATCTCCTCGTATTTCCGCCGCAACTGCGATCGGGCACGCGCGGCGGCTGGCGCCGGAGCGATTTTCCATTCCGGTCCCACCACTGATCGTCGATCGCGACGCCGCTCTGATTGCCGCATATTTGGGCTATTTGCGCGGTGTGAAGGGCTTGGAGACGAAGTCGTGCGAAGGCATCCTATTGGGTGCGCGGCGCTTTCTCAGCGCGTTCCGCGATCACTTTCCGGGACAAGATCTTGGGGCGCTAAGCGGCCAGCACGTCCTCAGCCTCGTTCAACATCGGCTGTCGCTTTCGGCGAACCAAGCCACACGAACGGCGGCGATCTCATACATCAGAACATTCTTGCGCTTTTTGCATTGGTCCGGCCATCACGACCAGGACCTCGCACGGTTCGTTCCGAGAACGCCTCATTGGCGATTGGCGCATCTGCCGCCGCGACTTGCTTGGAAGGATATTCAGCGCGCCATCAGCGCGATCGACCTGACGACCGCTGTTGGCGTTCGCGACCGGGCGCTTCTGCTCCTGCTTGCCACGACAGGGATTCGCAATAAGGAGATCCGCACGCTCAAGCTTCCCGACATCCACTGGCGAGCTGGGGAGGTCTTCGTTCGGCGGACCAAGGGGAAGCGCGACCGGGTGGTGCCGCTCTTGGAGGAGGCTGGCGCTGCGCTCGCCGAATATGTCCTGCAGGCCAGGCCCAAGATCGACAGTCCCCATGTGTTCCTCTCCTTCGCGCCGCCACCTCGGCCATTCGGCTGTGCCGGGTCGATTTCAAAGATCGTCAGGCGCCGCCTCGAGTATGGCGGGGTTGAGTTCACGGGTCCGGCTGGTGCCCACCTGCTACGCCATAGTCTGGCGACGCAGCTCGTGGCGCAACGGAGGCCGATCAACGAGGTCGCAGATTTGCTCGGCCATCGGAGCATCAACACGACCGCCATCTACGTAAAGGTCGCGCTGCCGCAACTTGTCGACGTCGCGCTGCCCTTTCCGGGAGGGGCGTCATGAGAACCTACGCGGGATTCTTGGCCGAGAAGGTTGAACGCTACATCGAGCTGCGCCGCTCGCTCGGATACACATTCTGTAAGCAAGCGGGCACGTTGCAAGCATTCGTGCGCTACGTCGAGGCAAGCAAGCTTGATGGCCCGGTCACGGCGGACATGGCGCTCAACTTTGTCTTGTCGTTCAGCGGCGCTGCGAATAGCCGGGCCATTCGTCATGGTGTGCTCCGTCGCTTTTGCGAGTACCTCACCGTCTATGACGCGAGAACGGCGACCCTCGACTGTCGGGCGCTTCCCAGATCCCGGGCGATCCCTCCACCTCGCATTCTAAGCGACGCCGAGTTGGCCTCGCTCATGGCTGCTTGTGACCGTATCTCACCCGCGACGCCTCACCGGGGGCGGACCTTGGCCACCCTGATCGGGTTGCTAGCCAGCACAGGGTTGCGATCAGGTGAAGCCCTCAGACTGGACCGCGCCGATGTCGACCTCACCGGCGGGGTCTTGACCATTCGCAAGACCAAGTTCCGCAAGGACCGTCTTGTGCCAGTTCACGCCACAACGCGGGCCGCCCTTCGCCAGTACGCGCGTGACCGCGACACGGCCTTTCCTACGCCGAAGGATTGCGCCTTCTTCCTCAGCTCGCGTGGCAATCGGCTATCTTCGCCCGGCCTGCAAATCGCATTCGCGGTGACACGCAAGCTGGCCGGGCTCGACGACGGCAGGCCCGTCAGACCCCACGATCTCAGACACAGATTTGCTGTAACCCGGCTCGCGCTCTGGCACCAACAGCAAGCCGATGTGCAGGCGTTGTTGCCGTTGCTGGCCACCTATCTTGGCCATGCCTCGTACAGCGACACCGCGTACTACATCACGGGCACAGCCGATCTGCTCGCTATGGCAGCCGACCGCGCATTTCCCGGGGGCGCCACTTCATGACGGCATCTCCCACCCTGGCGCCACTTTTGGAGTCCTTCTTTCGTCAGCGCCTGACAAAGCAGCGGAACGCAACGCCCGCCACGGTCTCGAGCTATCGCGATGCTCTGCGATTGCTGATCCTGTTCGCCGCCGGGCGCTTGAACAAGAAGCCGGCGACACTCGTTCTTGAAGATCTTGATCGAGATCTTGTCCTCGCCTTTCTCGATGAGCTCGAAGAGAAGCGGAAGAACTCCATCGCGACCCGCAACGCTCGCCTTACGGCAATCCGATCATTCTTCCATCATGTGGCAGCCAACGATCCTGCCTCGTTCGGTGTCGCCAACCGCATTCTGGCGATCCCCATAAAGCGGGCGCATGTTGAGGTGACCCATCACCTTACCGGTGCCGAAGTGGACGCACTCATCGCCGCGCCCGACCAGGGCGAGCCCCGTGGCCGGCGTGACCGGGCATTTCTGCTTTTCCTCGCGCGCACCGGCGCCCGGGTTTCCGAAGCAATCGGCGCCAATGCCGGTGATCTTCAGCTGGCGCGGCCCCGGTCCCAAGTGCTTCTACGCGGCAAGGGAAGAAAGGAGCGGATGGTCCCTATTTCGGTGGATCTCATGCAGGCATTGACGGAGCTCATGACGGAACGTGGGCTCGCCAGCCACGAGGCCAGGCCGCTATTCGTTGGGACGCACAACGAACGTCTGACCCGCTTTGGCGCGACACACATCGTGCGCCGCGCCGTCTCGGCCGCGACAGCCAGCCAGCCGGAGCTGGCCCGCAAGACCATTTCGCCTCACGTCTTCAGGCATTCGCTCGCCATGAAGCTTCTCCAATCGGGCGTGGGTCTCCTGACCATCCAGGCTTGGCTGGGGCATTCACAGGTTGCCACCACGCACCGCTACGCCGCCGCTGACGTCGAGATGATGCGCCGTGGCCTCGACAAGGCCGGTGTGTCGGGCAACCACGGCGTTCGCTTCCGCCCCAGGGACGCTGTCCTGCAGCTGCTGGACAGCATCTAACTGTTATGTGGCGGCCAACCTCGCCGAGTTCGTTGGAACCAACGGCTCCAGGGTGACCGCCGCCACATAATCAGTCTCGCCACATATGAACGGGTTTTCCTTCAAGGTGTCCTGCGCCATCAGGCTGAGGCCGTCGAAGCCCTTGCGCATGTCGGTCACCCCGCACGCCAGATAGATCCGCACGCCCGCCGGGATCGA
>JANMWT010000039.1:0-5080 GCA_031394145.1 Alphaproteobacteria bacterium
TAGCAGAGGTGAAGGCGAGTACGGTGTGTCGCGATCCAGCGTCCAGGCGATTGCACCCGTCCCCGTGATGTCGATGGCGCAAGCCAACGCACTCCTGACCGCACCGGGCGCCAAGTTCGAGATGCAGGCCGCCACCATCAACGGCGTCGAGCTGCGGATTTATAAGCACGCGCCGCTGACCGTCCGAGATCTCGTCCTCAACTCGATCAACTGGGGTGAGCGCGAATTTCTTGTCTACGAGGATGAGCGCGTCACCTTCAGCGCCCACTACAAGGCGGTCGCTCACCTCGCGACCAAGCTGCGCGACGATTTTGGCGTCAAGAAGGGCGACCGAATTGCAGTGATCATGCGGAACTATCCACAATGGCCGGTCGGCTTCTTCGCAGCCCTGGTTCTGGGCGCTATCGCAACGCCGATGAACTCCTGGTGGACCGGCGAAGAGCTGGAATACGGTCTGTCGGATTCCGGCGCCAAGGTCGCGATCGTCGATCTTGAGAAGATGGAGCGCATCCGAGAGCACCTGCCTCGGCTGACGGCTCTGCAACATGTCATTGTCGCGCGCGGCCTCGAAGAGGAAGGCGATCCGCGCATCGTCTCGATGGACAAGCTGATCGGCGATCCTAAATCGTGGGCCTGGCTGGCGGAGATCAAGATGCCGGAGGCCGAGGTCGGCCCAGAGGACGACGCCACCATCATGTACACCTCGGGCACCACCGGAAAGCCCAAGGGCGCGCTCGCGACGCACCGGGGCGTCAACTCCAATGTCTTCAACGGCCTTAGCTGCCAGGCGCGCGGCCTCATCCGCTATGGCGAACCGGTGCCGGTGCGCGATCCCAAGGTTGATCCGCCGCGCATCCCGCTGCTGGCGATTCCATTTTTTCACGCCACCGGCGCGTTCGCCAATCTCGTCCCGGCGATCATGAACGCCGACAAGATCGTCTCAATGTACAAATGGGACGCCCGCGAGGCCCTGGAGATCATCGAGCGCGAGAAGATCACCACCATCGGGGGCGTGCCGGCGATTGCCTGGCAGGTTCTCGAACACCCCGACCGCGAGAAGTTTGACCTCTCCTCGATCATCGCCGTCTCCTATGGCGGGGCGCCCTCGGCGCCCGAACTGGTGGCCACCATCAAGCGCGCCTTTCCGACCGGCTATGCCTCGAACGGCTGGGGCATGACCGAGACGTGTGCGACCTCGTGCGTCAACTTCGGCAAGGATTATGAGGTTCGCCCCGACAGCTGCGGCGCCCCGGCGCCGGCGATGGACTTCAAGATTGTCGGCGGCAACGGCGAGACGCTGGCGGTCAACGAGGTCGGCGAACTTTGGGCCAAGGGGCCTAACATCACCAAAGCCTACTGGAACAAGCCTGAAGCCACCGCCAAGACCTTTATAGATGGCTGGGTCGTCACCGGCGACATCGGCAGAATTGACGAGGAAGGCTTCCTGTTCCTGCTCGATCGCGCCAAGGACATGCTGATCCGCGGCGGCGAGAACATCTACTGCATTGAGGTGGAGAGCGCTCTCTACGAGCATCCTGCGATCATGGATGCCGCCATCGTCGGCATCCCGCACAAGGTTCTCGGCGAGGAAGTCGGCGCCGTGGTGCAGCTGAAGCCGGAAACCACCGCGACCAGCGACGAGTTACGCAGCTTCGTTTCAGGCAAGCTCGCGGCGTTCAAGGTGCCGGTCGCCATCATCATCCAGACCGAACCTCTGCCGCGCAACGCCAACGGCAAGATCATGAAACCCGATCTGCGCGCCCGGTTCACGCCACGCGGCTAAACGCCAGGCGAGTTGAGCGCCAGGCAGGCTGAACGGCCAAGCAGGCTGAACGGCCGACCAGGCTGAACGGCCGACCAGGCAGAACACAAGATGATCAGGCGTCAGCGCCACCGCCCGGATTTCGGGCGGCCGGGCGGCGCTCCACAGCCAAACGGCCTGGTCTCTTTCCGGAACTTTCTCGACCGGGTGAACGTTATCCCCCAGTTGAACGAGGGATGAGCCATGAACCGGTCAACACTGTCTTCGGGCGCCTTCTTTCTGGCCTGCACGCTGCCAACGGTTGTCGTGTTTTTCTGGATCATCGGAGGCCAGCCTGGTTCAGCCGCTCCATCCCTCCACGCAACCGTGTCGCAACCGGGAGACAACCTGACCGCGGCGCAGGGAACCGGCGATGGCCGGTGAAGGAGCTTTGAATGATGAGGCCTCTTGGAGTCATCGCAGGTGCGGTGCTGGTGTGTTTTCTGGTCGTGTTGGGTTTTTTCTGGGTGAAGGACGGATCGCTCGAGAAAGCAGGCGCCGCTGTCGATCACGGAATCGCTTCGGTCGACAAATCCACCAAGCCGCTCCAGCATGAAATGAAGAATGTCGGCGAGGCGACCAAGGAAAGCGTCAAGCGCGCGACGGACGGCGACAACCACACCTGAATTCGGGGCCGGGTCGCCCAACGGGCGCTCAGATCCAGCGCATCTTGCGGAGATAGAGCAGGAGGGCCGCCGCCAGCGCCACGGTGATCGCAACCACGATGGCGAACGCCCACGGGTTGGTCGCGAACGGAATTCCCGCCACGTTCATGCCGAGAAGACCGGTGAGGAACGTCAGAGGCAGGAAGAGGGCGGAAATCACCGAGAGGGCGACGACCCGCTGGTTCAACTGTTCCTGGCGCTGACCTGATATCTGATCCTGGATGACCGCGGCGCGGTCACGGATGGCGTCGAGGTCTTCGGCGATCCGCGTCACCCGATCGGCGATCTCGCGTAAATCGATGACCTGCTCGGGATTGATCAGCGTCCTGCCTTCGCGCTGCAATTGCACCATCGCATCGCGCTGCGGCTGGATGTAGCGGCGCAGCAGCAGGATGGTGCGGCGAAACTCCGCAAGTTCGCTCTGAGGCACGTCGTCATCGTCCTTGAGCAGCTTTTCTTCGAACTCGTCGGCTTCCTCGTTGAGCTGGTCGACGACGGGCTCGATCTTGTCGACCAGTCGTGCGGCGAGCACCACCAGCAGGTCGCCGGGCGAGGGCGGACCATTGCCGGAGGCAACCTCGTCGCGCACCTCGCGGATCGCTTTGACCGGATACGACCGCATCGAAATGACCAGATTGTTCGTCGCCCAGATGCGCACCGAGATCATGTCCTCGGGCTCGGCGCTCGGATTGTGGTTGATGCCGCGCAGGTTGAGCAGCACGCCGTCGTCATGGGCAACACAACGCGGCCGGGTCTCGGCCTGAAGCAGGGCGGAAATCACGGTCTCATCGAGGCCGCTTGAGGTTTCGAGCCACTCGCGCGTCTCTTCGAAAAGCCGGTTGAAATGCAGCCATCGCCAGCCCGACGTCGGGCACGCGGCCGTCGCCTTTGCGCTCTGCCAGTCGATTTTGCGCACCGCGCCGGCGACAGGAAACTCGAAGCCGAAGATGAATGCTTCCGCATTCGGCTCGGAGTGGTCGTTCCGCTCGATCGGGGTCACGGGCATCAAGTCACCACAGGGATTTCGCAGCCTTCTAGACCGGCGCCTCGGTCGTGCAAAGCCCGCAGGCCAAAGGAGCCGGCCCCGGCTTGCGAAGCGGGTCCGGCCGGCCTCTAACCAGCGGATGACTGACGTCGGCAATGACCCTCAAAGACGGCTCGATATCGAACTGGTCCGGCGCGGACTGGCCGCCTCGCGGACCCAGGCGCGGGCGGCGATCGAGGCGGGCAATGTGAAGGTCGCTGGGGTTCTCGCCAGCAAGCCGGGCCAGCTGGTCGGCGCCGGCGCCGCGATCGACTGGGCGCCGCCCCACCCCTGGGTGTCGCGCGGCGGGGTAAAGCTGGTGCACGCGCTGGATGTCTTTGGCGTCGATCCTTCAGGGCGGACCTGCCTGGATATCGGCGCGTCGACCGGCGGCTTCACGCAGGTCCTCCTGGCGAGGGGCGCAGCCAAGGTGGTCGCGGTGGATGTCGGCCGCGGTCAGCTCCATCCCAAGCTGGCGGCCGATCCACGGGTGGTGTCGCTGGAGGGAAGAGATGGGCGGGATCTCACACCCGCCCTGATCGGAGAAGCGCCTAGCCTGGTGACGTGCGACGCCAGCTTCATCGGCCTTGCGAAGCTCCTGGCGTGTCCCCTCTTCCTGGCGGCCGACACGGCCGAGTTGACGGCCCTGTTCAAACCGCAATTCGAGGTCGGTCCGGCGCACGTCGGCAAGGGCGGGATCGTCTCCGATCAGGCCGCCGCTGATCGGGCGGCGACCGCATTCGAAGCATGGCTGGGCGAAGCGGGCTGGCAGGTTCTGCGCTGGACGCCCAGCCCGATTCTCGGCGGCGACGGCAACCGCGAGCGCCTGGTCCATGCAAGGAGAAGCCGCTGATTCCCTGCGCCGATCACGCACGACGACCGACGCGTCACGATCGCGCGAGATTCGGCGACGGAAACTGAAACCTGGTCCGTTCCAGTTGTGAATAAGTCTTGTCTTGAGCCCCAGCCCAGGCGAACAATGCGACTTGCGTCACATTGCTCGCCCTCGTCAGGCCCTGGGTTGGGGGGACGGGCCTGCGCTGTGAAGGACGCCCGCGCAACCGCGTAGGCGGTTCGCGAGCACCCTAATTCTGAACCTCCCAGCCGCCGTAGCGCGCCTCGCGGCACACTTCCACAGGCTTCTGGATCGACGACCCGTCGGGCAGCTTCGTCACTTGCGATACGGTCGTGCAGTCGCGCCCCGCATACTCATCCTGATACCTATAAGTATCGGCGTCACCCGCGTAAACCCTCGCGTGCCTGTGGCGCAAGCGCGCAGAACCGCGATTATCGTATACACTGGCATCCGGCGGATAATCCTCCGGCGAGGATTGAGGCGCGCCGGCGAGTGCGCCGGTGTCGTCGGGATAGGGTTCGGCGTTCGCCGGATAAGGCGTCGCGCCGTAACCATAACGTGGCGGCGGCGGAGCGCAGGTCGTGCTGCTGCCGGCGGCCGCGCCAGTGAGCGCGCCAAGGCCGGCGCCAACCGCGGTGCCGTCGCCGCGATGTCCGTGGCCTGCGATATTGCTGCCGAGCACGCCGCCAATGACCGCGCCAAGCACGGCGCCGGCGGCTTGGTTGTTCTTGCGC
>JANMWT010000045.1:0-1543 GCA_031394145.1 Alphaproteobacteria bacterium
GGCGGGGCGAGAGCGTCTGGTTAGGCTGGCTCCTGCACGCGTCGCTCGAAGAATTCGCAGCCCTCGCCGAGGCGCGAGGCGACAAGGCTCGATCCGAGCGCTGGCGCACGCACATGACCGCGCTGCGCGGCGCATTGAATAGCGAGGCCTGGGACGGGCGATGGTACCGCAGAGGCTGGTTTGACGATGGCGCGCCGCTCGGCTCGGCCGCGAACGACGAATGCCGGATCGATTCCATCGCGCAGTCCTGGGCGGTCTTGTCCGGCGCCGGATCGCCGGCCCGGGCGGCCGAGGCCATGGGCGCCGTCGAGCGCGAGCTGATTGTGCCGCATGAGGGCCTGGCGCTGCTGTTCACACCGCCCTTCGACCGTTCGCCTCATGATCCCGGCTACATCAAGGGTTATCCCCCGGGGCTGCGCGAGAACGGCGGACAATACACGCACGCGGCGTTGTGGTCGGTGATGGCGTTCGCCGCCCTGGGCGAAGGCGACAAGGCGGCAGCCCTGTTCTGGATGCTCAATCCGGTGAATCATGCCCGCACCCGCGCGGAGATGCACCGGTACAAGGTCGAACCCTATGTCGTCGCCGCAGACGTCTACGCGGCTGCGGGACAGGTCGGACGCGGCGGCTGGACCTGGTACACCGGTTCGGCGGGATGGATGCAGCGCGCCGGCATCGAGAGCATCCTCGGCCTGACGGTCGAGGCGGATCAACTGCGTGTCGACCCTTGCGTCCCCCGATCGTGGCCGGGTTTCGAAGCCACGCTTCGGCGCGGTCGCTCGCGCTACGAGATTGCGGTGACGAATCCGGATGGCGTCCAGCGGGGAATAGCGGCGGCCACCTTCGACGGCATCGCCATTGAAAAAACGCCGCTGACGGTCCCCTTCATCGACGATGGCGGCGTGCACCACCTTAAGGTGCAGCTCGGTTAAGGCCATGTTCCTCGGCCCTCCGAATTCCGGCGTCGACCCAGGGAGAGCATCGCATATGGCCGACGGCATCTTCAGAACGCTCACGGCGACAGCCTATGCTGACCAGGAGCCGGGAACTTCCGGTCTGCGCAAGAAGGTCTCGGAGTTTCAGCAGCCGGGTTACCTGGAGACCTTCGTCCAATCGATTTTCGACAGCCTGGGCCACTGTAAGGGCGAGACGCTTGTGCTGGGGGGTGATGGGCGTTTCCACAATGACCAGGCCCTGCAGACCATCCTCGGCATGGCGGCCGGCAACGGCTTTGGGCGGGTGCTGATCGGTCAAGGCGGCATCCTCTCGACGCCGGCGGCGTCATGCGTCATCCGCAAGCACCGCGCCTGCGGCGGAATCATCCTCTCCGCGAGCCACAATCCTGGCGGGGCTGACGGAGACTTCGGCGTCAAATTCAACCTTGCCAATGGCGGCCCGGCGCCAGAGACGGTGACACAAGCCATCTATGCGCTCACCCGTCGCATCGATCGCTACCTCCTGTTTGCCCCAGCGAGAGTCGACCTCGACCGTATCGGTCGCACGTCGCTTGGGAACACGGTCGTCGAGGTCATCGATCCGGTGG
>JANMWT010000053.1:0-14084 GCA_031394145.1 Alphaproteobacteria bacterium
CCTGAGCTTGAGCTTGAGCTTGAGCTTGAGCTTGAGCTTGAGCTTGAGCTTGAGCTTGAGCTTGAGCTTGAGCTTGAGCTTGAGCTTGAGCTTGAGCCTGGGCAGGCTGGGCCAGGACAAGTCCAAGCGCAAAGGCGACAGAAGACGCAGTGAAGCGGATGTTCATGGCGGCGTGTCCTCCTCGGGAAGCGCGGCAGGCGTCATCTCGGTGGCGCCCGTCCGAAGCGAGTGCGCAGACTAGGCGCGCTTGACGCGCGCGTGAAGGATGACGTTGCGACAGCCAACCTCTGCCGGCTGTGGCCGCCGCGACGCAGCGAGCTGCGCCTTCAATGCCGGGCTCTTCCAACCGTTGACATTTCAATCGTTGAAGATTGATACTTATATCACATCACTAAAAGCCGGTCCAAACCGGTCGAGGGAAACGCACATGATCAGGCCGAACACCGCCATCGCCTACGCGCGTCCAGATTGGATGCTTTCACGCTCCCGCCTCCTGGCGAGTTGCGCTGCACTCGCCATGGTCGCAGCGCCGGTCGCCTTCGGGCAGACGCCGCCAGCGGCAGGACCGGTGGCGGCCAAGGCCGACACCATCGTCATCACCGGTTCTCGCCTGCGCGGCGTCGCCGAGCCGGTCGGCAGCCCCGTCCTCGCGATTGACGAAAAGACCATCGAGCTCGCCACGGTCACGTCGGTCGACAAGCTGATCCAGCAAACCCCGCAGATCTTCGACCTCGGTGTGTCGGAGGCCTCGCGCGCCCAGAATGGCGGTTCGGGAAACATCGTCTACGGCACCGGCATCAACCTGCGCGGTCTTGGTCCCTACGCCACCCTGGTTCTCGTCGATGGCCACCGCGCTGTCTCGAACGGGCGCTCGATCGATCCGTCCTTCCTGCCTTCGCTCGGCCTGCAGCGGGTTGAAGTGCTGGCTGACGGCGCTTCAGCCGTTTACGGCTCGGATGCCGTTGCTGGCGTGGTCAACCTGATCCCGACCCGCAATGTCGACGGTGGACAATTCTATGCCCGCTACGGGTCGGGCGATAACTACGACGAGAACAATGTCGGGCTTGGCTGGGGCAAGACCTGGGATGGCGGTCAGCTCCACTTCGCCTTTGAACACGGCTATCGCAACCACCTCAACGGTCAGGACCGCGACTTCTTCCGCGGCAACCAGACCGGCGAAGGCGGTCCCGACTATCGCGCCGTTCAGTGCAATCCCGGCAATATCGTGGTCGGCGGCGTCTCCTATGCGATCCCCACCGGCGGAGTGACAGCAGCCAACCGCAGCGCGCTGGCGCCGGCGACGATCAACCATTGCGAGGCGCTGGCCGCTCAGGATCTCCTGCCCGAGCAGGAGTACAATTCTCTAGCGCTTACCTTCAATCAGCGCATCACGCCCTGGCTGGAGCTGGTCGCCGACGGCTTCGACACCGAGCGCGACTTCTTCCGCATCGTTGCGCCAGGTACGGCCAACCTCACGGTTCCTTCGACCAACGCCTTCTTCATCGCCCCGCCCGGCCTGACGCCGGCCAGCGAAACGGTGCAGTATAATTTCGGCAATGACTTCCCCGGCGCCTCGACCAACGGTTTCGCCAAGAACTGGGAGATCACCACCGGGCTGATCGCCAAGCTGCCGGCTGACTGGCAGGCGCAGGCGCTGGTCACCCATGGCGAGAACAAGGACAACTCGGAATCCTACAACGGCCTCGGCAATCCGGCGCTCAACGCTGCGCTTGCCTCATCCAACCCCGCGACCGCCTTCGATCCCTTCGGCCTCAACCGCACCAACCCAGCGGTAATCGCCGGCATCGCCAACCAGATCTTTCTGGCCCCAACCAATAACGAATTCACCGGCTATGAAGCGCGCTTCGACGGCCCGTTGTTCAAGCTTCCGGCTGGTCCGATCCGGCTTGGCGTCGGCTTCGAACGGCAAGAGCACGACACCCACCTGGGCTCGGCGCGCGGCAACCCCGGCACGCCGATCGTCTTCCGCAATTTCGGACGCCAGGTGAATTCAGGCTACGCCGAGTTGTTCGTGCCGTTCTTCAGTTCAGAGAACGCGCTCCCCGGCCTGCAGAAGCTCGAACTCAATGTCGCCGGCCGTTATGACGACTACAGCGACGTTGGTCACACCACCAACCCGAAATACGGGATCAACTGGGCCCCGATCCAGGATCTGACGCTCCGAGCCAGCTATGGCACGGCCTTCCGCGCGCCGATCTTCGCTGAACTCTATGGCAACTCCTCGGCGCTGTTCGTGCAGTCCTATTCTGATCCCACGGCCGGAAATGCGCCGGTTCAGGGGGTTGCGCTGTCGGGCGGCAACACCTCGCTGACGCCGGAAAAAGCCAAGACCAAGTCGGCCGGCTTCGATTACATGCCGTCCTTCCTGCCCGGCGCCCGCTTCGGCCTCAGCTGGTTCGATATCCAGTACGACGGCCAGATCGCCGCCTATCTCAGCGATCTCACCATCTTGCGCAACGAAGCTCAGTTCGCCGGCACCGGCATCATCCTGCGCGGCGCAGCTGCAGCCCAACGCGTCGCCGACCTGCGCGCCGCCGGCATCGGCATCGGCGCCGGGGTGCTTCCGGCCCCCGTCACCCTGTTCGTCGATGGGCGGACCAACAACCTCGGCAAGTCGTTGATGCAGGGCTTCGACTTCTCGGCTGGCTACAAGATGAAACTCGGCGGCGGCGATCTCGACTTTGGCGTCGACGGAACCTACCTCACCAAATACCGCCTCGCGATCACCCCCAGCGGCGTGCTGCTCAACAAGAAGGACGCGATCTTCAACCCGCTCGACCTCAAGGCGCGGGCAACCGCGGTGTGGTCGACTGATACCTGGAAGATCAATGGCGCGGTCAATTATGTCGACGGCTATCGCAACGACCTGGTGACGCCGACCCAGAGGGTCGACAGCTACGCCAGCGTCGATATCGGCATCAGTGTGACCCCGGGCGGAGACGCGATGAAGCCGCTGATGCAGGGGGGCTTTACCATCGGCCTCGACGTTCGCAACCTGTTCGACCAGGACCCGCCCTATGTGAACCTCGCGCCCAACGTCAACGGTTCAGGCGGCTTCGACGCCACCGCCGCCAACCCGACCGGCCGGGTGATTGGTCTCTCCGTGCGCAAGCGCCTCTAGCTCAGCTCGGGGGCCGAAGCGGAGCCGGCCGGCGTCACACTCTCCCCGATGCCGGCCGGCGCTCGCAGGATGATTTAGGCTGCGGGCGCACTCATCGCCGCACCGCTGGCGATCATTGCGGCAATTTCCGGCGCCGTGTATCCGAGCGCCGCCAGTTCGCTTTTCGTGTGTTCGCCCAATCGCGGCGGCGCGCTCGAAATGCTGGGCCCGCCAGCGTCGCAGATGAAGCCGGCATTCAGCGCTCGCGCCTGCGCCTCGCCCGGCAGAGCAAGCTCGGACAGATCGCGCACCAGACCGCGCCCCGCGAGGTGCGGCATCTCGCACGCTTCCGGAACGCTGCGCACCAGGCCGCACGGAACGCCGCGATCGCTGAGCAGTTTTTCCCAAACCGCGCCACTCTTTTTGCCGAACTCCCAGGCCAGCTCCGCTTGCAGCGCATCGCCATTGCGCATCCGATCGGGCAGCGTCGCAAAGCGCGGATCGCCGATCAGGTCGGGGCGCGCCAGCGCCACGCACAGGCGCTCATACTGTTCCGGCTGGACGACGCCGAGCGAGATGTCGCGACCATCGCCCGCCTTGAACAAGGCGGCGGTGGGTTGGCCGCTATAGCCGGTGTTGCCGGTGCGCGGCAGCGTCTGGCCGGTGACGAGATAGGGCACGGCGGCCGACGCCATGAACACCAGCGAGGCGTCAAACATGGCGACATCGATCAACTGGCCCTGCCCGGTCTGCTTGCGCCGGTAGAGAGCGCCCAGAATCGCCAGCGCCGCAAGCGTGCCGGTATAGGTGTCGACGGCGGGAAAGCCGACCCGCATCCAGGGGGCTTCGGGCTCGCCATTGAGGCTGGTCATGCCCGACGTTGCCTGCACGATGTTGTCGATTGCCGGATAATCGCGCAGCTCGCCGGTCTGGCCATAGCCCGAGACCGAGCAGAAGATGATGTCGGGCCTGAGTTTCTTCGCCGCTTCATAGCCAAGGCCCAGCCGCGCCATCACGCCGGGCCGGAAATTCTCCAGGACGACATCGCACGAGGCGATCAGTCGCCGCGCCGCCTCGCCTCCGGCCTCCGACTTGAGATCCAGCGCCAGTGACTTCTTTCCGCAATTGGCGGCGATGAACCCGGGAGCCATGCCGTGCAGGCTGTGGTCCGGGCCATAGTTGCGCATCGGATCACCCCGACCCGGCGCCTCGACCTTGATCACCTCTGCGCCCATCAGCGCAAGAAAGTGCGAGGCGAAGGGGCCCGCCATCACATGGCTGAAATCGGCGATGCGAACGCCGGCGAGCGCCTGGGTCATGGTGCAGCTTTTCCTCTCGCGCAGGCGGGCGACCGTCCGGCGTTGATGTCGGCGATGATCGCCTGGGCGCGGGCGTAGATCGGCGCGCCATCGACGGCGACCCGCGAAAGATCCCTCGCCGCGTTGCTCGCGATCTGATTGTAGAGGGCATCGAGCTTCGCCTGGTCGGCCGGATTGAACGTGTCGAAGGTGATGCCGTGGAAGGCGCCGAAGCTTGCGCCCGTCGCCTCGGCGCCAGTGATCTGGGTGCGCATGGCGTCCTCCCAGACCTGCCGGCTTTCAGCCAGAACGTCGCGATTGGCGTCGCTGAGACGGTCCCAGGCCTCCTTGGACATGGCGCGGGCGGGATAAGCGCCGCGGGCAAAGCGAACGCCGGAGAAATACTTCGCGACCTCGTTGAAGTGCAGACTCTGCAACGTATCGGCAGGGGCCACCACGCCGTCGATCACACCTTTGGCGAGCGCCGAATAAACCTCGCCCATCGGCATGTTGACCGGATCAGCGCCCAGCTTCGCCAGCACACCGGTAAGTTCGGTCGGCGCACGCAAGCGCACGCCCTGGAAATCGGCGAGCGTGCGGATCGGGTGGCCGCGCGTCAGGACGCCCGGGAAGTTACCGCCCTGCACTGCCAGCACGACCAGCCCGTCGGTCTCACGCCCGAAGTCGGGGAATTCAGCGGCAAGACAGTCATAAACCTGAAGCTGGCCGGTATAGGATTTGACGCCGCCGTAAAAGCCCGACTGGGCGCGCAACACTTCTGCGCCGCCGCGAGCATAGATCGGCGTGATCAATCCGATATCGACGACATCGTGGCGCACTTCGATCATCGAATGATCCGACGACAGCAGGGCGCCGGACCAGTAGGGCTTGATCACCAGTCGGCCGCCTGACCGCTTGGCGACAAACTCCATCCAGATTCGGTCCGCCCGGCTGAACGGGTGGGTCGGCGCATAAGGCGTGCCGTAGGTCAGCACGGTCGGCGCATTGACCGGTCTTGGGGAGCATGCCGCGAGGAACGCAGCGATCAGCAGGATGACGATCCGTTTCATCCTCATGCCCCCAAGAGCTGTGGCAACCACAGCGCAATCATCGGGAAGGCGATCAACAGGCCAAGGTGGACAAGGTCTGACAGGAGGAACGGGATGACGCCGCGAAAGATCGTCATCACGCCGATATCCTTGGCGATGCCGTGAATGACATAAATGTTCATGCCGACCGGCGGGTGGATCAGGCCGATCTCCATGGTCCGCACCAGGAAGATGCCGAACCAGATCGGCGATAGGCCGTGGCTCTGGACGATGGGCAGGAAGATCGGCGTCACCAGCAGCATGATGCCCATGCCGTCGATGAAGGTGCCGAGCAGCAGCAGAACCACAGTCATCAGCAGCACCGCGCCCAGCGCTCCGCCGGGCGCTGCGTCCACCAGGTGCGAGATATAGGTCGCAAACCCGGTGGCGCTGACGAAGGCGCTGAAGATCAGCGCGCCAATGATGACGAGATAGATCATCCCCGCCGTCTGCAGCGTCTTGGTCAGCGCCTCGAGCAACATGGCGCGCGACAGCTTGCCTCGGAAGCCAGCGATCACCAGCGCCGCAATTGCGCCGACCGAGGCTGCCTCGGTCGGCGTGAACCAGCCGACCATGATGCCGGTCAGCACGGCGACGATCAAAAGCACGATGTCGGCGATGGCCGCGAGCGCCCTTACCCGCGCGCTCCAGGGCGCACGCGGCTGCGCTGGGCCGAGCTTGGGGTTGATGCGGCAGACAATCGAGATCACGGCCATGTACATGAGAGCCTGCGTCAACGCCGGCACGATGCCCGCCATGAACAGCTTGCGGATCGACTGCTCGGCGATGACTCCAAACACGATCAGCGCGGCGCTGGGCGGGATCAGCGAGCCAAGCGTGCCGCCTGCCGCCAGCGACCCGGCGGCGAGCTGCGGGGCGTAGCCCGCCTTGCGCATTTCCGGGAGCGCGACCAACCCCATGGTGGCCGCGGTGGCGAGGCTTGATCCTGAGATCGCGCCGAACCCGGCGCAGCCGGCGATCGAGGCGAGCGCCAGCCCGCCACGTCGGTGACCGACGAACTTCGCAGCAGCATCGAAGAACAGCGACGAGACGCCAGCCGAGAACAATACATTGGCCATGAACAAGAACAGCGGCAGGACGCCGAGTTCGTATTTCGACACGGTCTCCCAGGCAATCACCCCGGTTTTGACCAGGGCGGCTTCGGGCGAGAGGGCGATGGCGAGGCCAGCGAGCCCGATCAGCCCCAGCGCGACGCCGATCGGCGTTCGCAGCAGAAGCAGCACGATCACCGCAACGAAACCGAGAGCGCAGAGGACTTCCGGCTGCATCATTCGCCGCGGCCTTCGCGATCGTTCTTCGCGGTCGTCTCGATCTCGGCCTCTGGGGCAAAGACATGAAGCAGGAAGCCGCCGGCTGCGATGACCAGGCAGGCGATCATCAGCACGCGCTGCCAGCGGATCGGGATATTCAGAAGCTCGGTGTGTTCACGGCCATTCCACAAATCGGATGCGAGCCATCCCAGCCCGAGGATCAGGCCGGCAAGAAAGATGAACCCCAGGAAGGCCGCGAGGCGAAGCATCAGGCGTTGGCCGCCCGGGCCCAGCCTCTGGTGGAGCAGATCGACGACGGCGTGGCCGCGAGACAGCGTCGCCAGTGCGATCGAGCACGAGGCCAGGAGCACGACGCAGACCTGAGACAGTTCGATCGAACCGGTGAACGGCAAATCAAGGTGACGACCGGTGACGGCAAGGCCATCGACCAGCATGGCGCCGAGAAGACCGACCGACCCGACAAGGATCAGTCCCGCGCCGAGGGGTGAAGGCCGTTTGGCCATGAGCGTCCTGCCCTGCCAGCCCGTTCTGAACTGACCGCGTCTGTGGCGGCCCAGCGGCGCCCGTCCTCGGGCCCCGCAGGCAGTTTCATTGAAAATGAAACTATTTGCAATTCCGCAGATAATTTATCTGCGGCGGCTCGACGGCTTCGGCGTTTCCGCGACGGCCTCTTCGCTGGCGAGCGCAGCATCGATCCGATCGAGCAGCTTGCCGAGATCGAGGAGACCCTTGGCGCCCAGCGCGGAGCGGATGGCCGCCTCATTCTCAAGCGCAAGCTGCCCAAGTCGCGCGAGTTCGCGACCACCCTGCGGGGTGATCGACAGGCTGTGGCGTCGGCGATCGACGCTGTCACGCGTGCGACGGGCCCAGCCATTCTTCTCCAACGCATCAAGCAGGGCGACAACGGTCGCCCGGTCCATACCGATTTCGGCGGCGAGCTCGGATTGGGACAGCCCGGGGTTGGCCTGGATCAGCGCCAGGGCCGAGAACATGCCGGGGTTTACGTCGACCCGGGCGATGCGCTGCTTGAAGCGGCGCGACATCTCATTCTGGATGCGGCGAAACCGGAAACCGATCAGGTTCTCGACCGCACCCTTGACCAGCTTGCGAACCGGGGCATCTCCAATCTCGATGTCGTCCACGTCATTCGCCAAAGCGATGCTCCACACTCACGCGCGCCTGCTTTCGACGCGCTCCACCAGGAAACGGGAGACGGCGCCTACCATATCCTCGTGCCGCCAGCGAGTCGCATCGACCATGTCGGCCTCTATCTCGAACACCGGTACGCCGGACGCTTCAAGGGCGTTGCGGGTGATTTTGGTTCCGCTGACCGACAAACGGTTGGTTTCTGGCTGCAAAATCACGCAGGCGTCTATTCCGCAGGCTTTCGCCTCGGACACCATCCAGGCATTCATCCAGGGCGGCAGATGCAGCACCTCGTTCATGCCGCAGATCCGGCTGGCCAGCGCACGAAGCGGGTCATCAAGGCCGTAGCGGGTGTATTTGGCGTGCGCAAACGGCAGATACATCGACCAGACGAAGACCGCGCCATGGCGCTCCTCGAGCGCGTTGTAGAAGCCAGGATCGTGCCACAGGCCCGCGCCGATCCACATCAGCCGGATGCGTTCATCCTTCGCCACCGAAGCGCCTTCAGCCACGCGCTGCTTGACCTCGTCGCGGAATTTGCGCGCGTGCTCGATCGCCCAGGGGGCGCCGCGGTGCCATTGCGGTATCATCACGTTGGGCATCTGGTCGGCGATCCCGACCGGGCACGGCCGGGTGCGCGTGACAAGGTCGGACGCCTCCCCCATCAGCTCTTCCTGGGTGTTGATGTCCTCCATCAAGGCGTGGAGCTTCTCCATGTCGAAGGTGCGACCGGTCTCCTCCTCCAGCAGCTTGATCAGACCTTTCATCTCTTCGACCATCAGGGTGATGCGATGATCGGTATAGACGGTTTCCCAGTCGGTCTTGTTGTGCTCGAACCAGGCGATGTCTTTGTGCTCCCAGCCGGGCGCTTCGAGCGGGTAGAAGCGCGAGCCCAGCGCGTCCGCCCACAGGCGGAAGACGCGCTGCAGGCAGTCGCAGGTCAGCCTGCCCACCAGCACGGTCGGCCGCGGCAAGCCGCCCCATGGGGCGGTCGCGGGGTCATTGTCGAGCGTGCAACCGAGGCCCAGGGAGCAGTACTTGCAGGTCGAGCCGGTATAGCCGTTGCGCTCCAGAACCTCGACATAGTGCGAGGACAGCTGCTTGGCTGCGATGTAGCTCGACCACCACTGGTTGGTGACCATGGGAATATCCATGGCGTGGAAGATCTCGTGCGGCGTGTCAGCCTGCACGATGGCGAACGGCTCGCCATCGTCGATGACGCGGCGCTTCAGATGCTTGACGAAATCACGCTGATAGGCGGTCGCCTCCGCCGTGCAGGACAACACTTTCGAGCTCCGATGGCCCTTGATCTTGGGTGTGCTCATTCTGGATCGCTCATTCAAAGACACCGGCGGCTGCGAGTTCGGCGATGCGCTGAGGCGACAATCCGGCGATCTCGGAGCAGATCTTGTTGGTGTGCTCGCCCAGGCCTGGCGCGGATCGCATGACGGCCGGGGTGCGTGAGAGATGGATGGGCGAGGCCTGGTGTTCGAACCGGCCGAGCGCGGGATTAGCCAGGTCAACCAGGAAATCACGCGCGCGGAGCTGCGGATCGCGCGCGACCAGGTCGGCGGCAGACTGGACAACACCTGCTGCGATGCCGGCTTGCTGCAGCGTCGCCATAACCGCCCAGGGCTCGTGATGTTCCAGCCAGAAGCGGATGTGGGCCTCGGTGGCGCGATGCTGGTCAGGCGCAAGCATCCGGCTCGAGGGTCCCCATTCACCGCCGATGAGCCGACCCAGGCTCAGCCAGTCTGCTTCTGTCTCAACCCGCATCGCGATCCAGAACCCGCCAATCGGGTAGACGCCTTGCAGCACGCAGGCTGGATCCGCATTGCCTGGGCGGTGCGGCGCGGGGCCTCTTTGGGCCGCGGCGATCGCCGGCGCCATCTGCAGCACGCAGGCTTCGTACATCGAGGCGTCGATGTGGACGCCCCTGCCGGTTTGGCGGCGAAAGAACAGCGCCGCCGCCGTCGCCGCAGCCATGATCGGCGGCAGGACGACGTCGCCATAGGGCACTGAACTTGGCGTCACCGGCGTTCGGTCGGGCCAACCGGTCAGCGCCAGACGTCCCGACAGCGCAGCGCCGGTGCCATCGACGCCCCATTCCTTCGCCAGCGGGCCGGTCTGTCCAAAGACGCTGCCCGAGATCATGATCAACTCTGGCCGCTTGACCGCCAGCGTGGCGTAATCGAGCCCGAGCGACGCCATGGTGCCGGGCGAGAAATTCTCGACGATCACATCGGCGCGGGCGATGAGGCGATCGATCACCTCGCGCGCCTCGGGCCGCTTCATGTTGAGACGCAGGCTCTGCTTGCCGGTGTTCATGTGGATGAACCACGGCTTGTCGTCGAAATTTCCGCGCTTGGATGCAGCAACCTGGACGTCGATGCGGCTGAGACAGGGCCGGGTCGCGGATTCAACCTTGATCACTTCGGCGCCGTTGTCGGCAAGCAGTTTGGTGGTGATCGACCCGACCAGCGCCCAGGAAAAATCAAGCACGCGGACCCCAGCCAGCGAGGTTCTCGTCGTTTGACGCGCCGCTGCGGATCTCGGGCGGGCCGACCATTCTTCCAGCACATCGGCTTCAGTGGCGCTCGCGATCGGCCGATCCGGCCGGCCTTCGAGATCGCACCCTTGAGCGTCGGCGGCGCGCACGAACCGCTTTGGCGCCCGGGCCCCGTCGGCATCGAGCCAGAAGCCTCGTGCAGCGAGGTGAGCGTCATCGAGAACATCCGCAGGCTCGTTGACCACACAGGCATTGATGCCGCGACGGCGGTCCTCTTCGCGCATCTCCGCTTTGGTGCGCGACCGGAAGAACACTTCGATCGCCGCCTCCCACCGCGCCCGGGCGTCGGCTGGCAGCGCGCTGCGGTCGTAAGTGAGCCAGTCGATGCCGGCCATCGGGTTGGCGAAGCCGGCCTCGTCCATCCAGGCCGACAGCGCCGCGTTGGCTGGAGCGCCGAACCGTCCGGTCATCAGCGAGTGGAAGACGGCGCCATCGACAAGGTCCCAGACGCAGCGCACCCGCGCCTGGCCATAAGAAAGAGCGACGCCAGAGCGCTCCAAAAGGCGATGATCGAACTGCCAGCTCAGCACACCGTTGGTCATGCGGCTGGCGGCGACTTCCTGCACCGAAATATCGACCTCTTGACCGCGACCCGACGTTTCCCGCTCCCAGAGCGCCATCAAGACCCCGGCGACGCCCATCATCTCGGCGTGAAACCCGCAAGCTTCGCCAGCTTCCTTGACCGGCGGACGATCCGCATACCCGACCACGCCGAGTGACCCGCCCATCGCTGATGCGACGATTTCCGGCCCGGCATAGTCGGCATAAGGGCCCGTAATCCCGAAGGGCGTCAGCGCGAGCGAGACGAGCGCCGGGCTAATTGCGTCGAGACGCTTGCGCTCGAAACGCTGATCGCGGCGGAAGTCGCGTGGAGCGCTGGCGATCAGGATGTCTGAAGCGGCGATCAGCGCGTCGAGATCAGCGACGTTGGCGATCCGTCGCTTGCCGAGCGCGTAAGCCGCCTCGCCAGCCTGCCCGCCATCCTGCGGGCCATCCTTCGGGCCGGCCCGCACGACATCGGCGCCCAGCGAAGCCAGATAACGGCCGGCCACCGCGCCGCGTGCGCCAGCGATCTCGATCACCCGGACGCCGGTGAGCAACGGGGCGCTCATGCGCGCGTCCCGGCGCCCAGCTGCGTGATCAGCTTTGCGATCGCAGCCGCGTCGGCCTGCAGCATGGCGTAGGGCCGCGCCTGATCGCTCAGTCGAAGCGCTGCAATCCCTCGTTTTTCAAGCGCGCGAACCTGTTCGGGGAAATCCCAGGTCAGGGCTTCTTCAACTGCAAAATAGGAAAAGACCACAGCATCGGCGCCAGCCTCGGATGCGAACCTCACCAACGCTTCGGCCGCATCTTGCGCCGACCGGCTGCCGATCACTCCCGCCTGGTAACGCCGGCGCAGCGCTTCGAGCTCGGGGAGCGCCTCGTCGATCATGGCGCCGATGGAAAGTTCGCCTGCGCCATGAAAATCTCCAACCACCCTGCCGCCCGCTCCCTCGATGGCGGCGTGAAGGCCCGCATCGTCATGGGCGTTTCCACAAACGACGATACGCGGACCCGATGACGCGGCGATCTCGCTTGCCGCCTTGGCAATGACGCGGCGCGCCTTGTCGTCGGGCAACATCCGCGCCGCTGCGAACGCCGCCAGGGCCCCCGCGCCAGTCATGCCCGGGCCGCTACGCCGCTGCTCGAGGAGACCGCCAAGGTGCGCGCGAAGCTGGTTGGCGCACGCGATCGCGGCGCGAAGTTCGGCATCGCCCGCCTTGGCGTCGCCGATCTTGCGCAACTGGTCCCAGAAATGCGCGATGCGCCCTTGATTGTAGACGTCGCTCGGGTGGCCGACGGTCTGCACGACATCGGCCAGCAGAACCGGCGGCAGGCTCGCTGCGCCGACCCGCGCAACCTCACAAAGATAATAGTAGAGCCGGTGCACCGAATCCCCGGCGCGCGGCAGCACGATCGCCGATAGCCAGCCCAGCTCCCCGGCCAGAAGGCGTTCGAACACACCGCGTACGACCGGGTCGAACAGGTCTTCCATGTAGTGATCAGCCAGCGGGGTCCTGCTCACCGATCCAGCGGAAAGCTGCATCGGCAGGAAGCCCGCAGCCGCGATGATCTCGACCGGCACGACGCCAAGATAGCCGCAGACGCGGCCGCCGGCCTTGAGGTGCGCCTGGGCGATGAGTTCGGCCGCCGCCGCAACTTCGCGTGGGTCGCCGTAGGTCTCGGGAGGGGATGCTGGAGCGCTTACCGCCATCGTCAATCTGTTAAGAACTTCAACTATTCAGGATTCAACCTATTTCGCCGGACTCGACGCCCCACGTCAATGCCCCCTCCCCCAGACCAAGAGCTTCGGACCAAGAGCTTCAGGCCGAGAGCTTCAGGCCGAGAGCTTCAGGCCAAGTGTTTCAGGCCAAGTGTTTCAGGTGAACACTTCAGGTGAAGCCTTAGCTGAAGGCGAGGCGATCGCCGGTCCAGGAGAAGCTCGCCTTGAGGCCGGCGCGGCCGGTGATGTCGGCGATATAATCGCCAACCGCGCGGCCCTGTTCGCTGTCGCCGACCGGTTTGGGCTGGCCAGTTGGCAGCATCCAGCAGGGTATCAGGCTGGGCGCGATGCTGCCGTCCTCCGCAACATCGCAGACGGCGATCATGGCGTTCCGCGCCTCGGGGTGGAAGGGATAGAGGGGATAATCCGGCAGCGGTTCAAACCCGAAGACTTGCCTCCGCTTGATCGCCCAGGCCATGCGCGCTGGGCTGTCATTGCCCTCGATCGCCAGCGCCTTCGTGACCGTCACGAAATTGCCTAGGCCGTGGTAGATCGGCTTGCCGCGCCAGATCTCGACGCCGCGCAGAATGTGGGGATGGCAGCCAACGACGATGTCGGCCCCAGCGTCGATCGCCGCCCGCGCCACCGACCGCTCATACATCGCGAGCTTCGCCGGCGTGTGCACGAGCCCTTTATGGAGCGCAACAACCACGATGTCGGCGGTCGATCGAACCGCCTCGATGTCCGCCTGCATGGCTTCGAGCGTATCGGGGGTGGCGAAGGTGTAGGCTTCCGGCGGGCCGCCGGGATTGGCGGTCTCCATTTCATAGTGCGAGATGATCCGGACATAAGCGCAGCCGGCGCGCGTCGCAGTTGCCCAGCCTGCCATCGGCCCGACGCAGTTGTAGCTGAGCAACGCCACACGCCGGCCTTGCCGCTCGACGATCGCCGGCTGGCGCGCCTCCGACAGATTGGCGCCGGCGCCGGCCGCGGCGATCCCGTTCGCCTTCAGCGTCGCGAGGGTGTCTGCAATCCCTTCCGGACCGCGATCATGAATGTGGTTGCCGGCCAGCGACGCCAGGTGAAAGCCGGCCGTCCTCAGAGCCTTGAGATTGTCCGGATCGCTGGCGGGCGCTGGAACATCGCCCTCGCTCTCGACCCCACGACGCGTATGCGGCACCTCGACGTGGCCGATCACCACATCCGCCTGCGCCAGCGTCGACCGCACCTCGTCAAAAAAGCGCTCGGTCTCCGGCTCATCGAGAACCAGATCTCCGACCATCATGAGGCGCAGGCGCTTCGCCATA
>JANMWT010000133.1:0-2342 GCA_031394145.1 Alphaproteobacteria bacterium
TTCGCCGCCGCCTTGAGCGGATCGGTCGGCTTAGCGTCGGCAATCGGCGCCGCCGCCGTGGTTGTTGTCGCGGTGACGGGAGCGGGCGGTGGTGGAGGCGGAGGCGGAGAGGGTGCTGCGGCCGGTCCGGGCGTCGTCGTGGGCGTCGTCGCGGGCTTGGGTGCAGGCGTCGCCTCGGCGACCACCACCTTCTTCGAGGCGTCGGGTTTTGCAGCGTCGGCCTTCGCGGCGCCGGCTTTCGGCTTTTCGGTCTCCAAATCGCTCGACGCATTGGGATGAGCCGCGCCGGGCTCATGCTGGATCGGAGCGAGGGGCGCGACAGCGTCGCTCGCCGCAGCGCCATGACCACCGGCGCTGGCCTCCGCCTTGGCGACGGGCGCATGCTCCTCGGCCACCATCGGCTTGGGCGCGCCAAACTGCGCCAGCCCCCAAAGGCCGGCCGCCGCGATGGCCACCAGCGCCAGCAAAGCTACAATCGCCGTCCGCATGGAGCCTGTCCTTTATCTTCGACTATCTTCGACGCCGCGCTCGATACCTAGCGCGCCGCCCTGCCGATGTCCGTCTTCACCGCCACTCTAAGGCGGTTCGCCCGCCCCCGTCATCCCGGCTGGCTGAGGGAGACCTGAGGAGGTGAAGCCCGGTCCGCATCCGGATGAGGCGAGCCGCTCCGGGGCCGCTGGGATGGGCAATCCAGCGGGCCTGTTTTGGTTCGGTCCTGCGAAACGCCGGCCAGCTGGCCGGTTTTCTTGGGGCCAAAGTTCATATAAATCAACGATTTCAAGTTACGCGCACGGCAAGGGGACCGCGGATCTCTTCGCTCGCGCTTAAACTCTTTCGTTGAATCTTTCTGCGCCTGTGGTGTCATGGCGTCGTGACCGGCGCGCCGATTTGGGCGGCCAGCGCGACCTGCTCCCCTTAGGCTGCGAGACAGCGGTTGGGGCGGCGGCGGTAGGAAAACGGTTCGGAGGGCTGGGATATGCGCAACATTCTCTTGTCGACGGCGGCTGCCATCGGACTTGCCGGTTTTGTCGGCATTGCATCGGTCGCAGCACTCGGCGCCCCGCAGGCCATCCCTGAAAAGGTCAGTCCGTTCCAGCTCACCGACACCACGCGGCTGGCGCACGACCTCAATTATTTCAAGTACGCCCCCGCAATCGTGCTCATGTCGCAGAGCGACGGCTCGAAGCTGTCGCGCGACGCAGCCGGCGAACTCGCCAAGCTCCAGGCCGCCTACAAGGACAAGGGCGTCCTTTTCTACATGATCAATTCCAACCTCTCCGACACGCGCGATGCAGCGGCCACGGAGGCCCTGAAGAACAAGTTCGCGGTCCCGGTGTTGATGGATGACCTCCAGCTCGTCGGCGAAGAGCTTGGCGTGAAGCGCGAAGGCGAAGTCTTCGTCATCAATCCAAAGGGCGGCTTCAGCATTGCCTATCATGGGCCGCTGGATGATCGTTTCGCCAAGACGTCCTATAAGCTCTCCGCCAACGCCAAGACGGCTTACGTCGCCAACGCGATCGATGCGGTTCTTGCCGGGTCGGCCGTCGCGACGCCGCGCGTCGACGCCAAGGTCGGCCAGTTGATCGCCTTCCCGGAGCGCAACCGGGTCGCTGAGCATGCGAACATTTCTTACACGAAAACCATTGCGCCGCTGCTGCAGGCGAAATGCGTGAGCTGCCATGAGAAGGGCGGCATCGCTCCCTTCGCGATGAACAGCTATGAAGTGGTCAAGGGCTTCGCTCCGATGATCCGCGAGTCGGTGCGCGAGCGCCGCATGCCGCCGTGGTTCGCCGATCCGCACGTCGGCGAATGGGCGAATGACATGAGCCTTTCGGCCGACCAGGCCAAGACGCTGGTTCACTGGATCGAAGCCGGCGCCCCGCGCGGCGACGGCGAGGATATCTTGAAGGTCCAGGCCGCCGAAGCGCCTGAATGGCCCGCCGCCCTCGGCAAGCCCGACCTTGTCCTGAAGCTGCAGGCCTACGACATCCCGGCCAAGGGCGTGATCCCCTACAAGCGCCTCGTCGTCGACAATCCGTTCCCGACCGATGAGTACATCCGCGCGGTCGCTTTCAAGCCGACGGCCCGCCCGGTGCTGCACCACATCACCTCGGGCTACATCCCTGACCCGAAAAGCCCGCCGAAAATCCCATCGAGCTCGGTTGGGTCGTTCGTGCCGGGCGCCGGCACCCAGATCTATCAGGACGGCATCGGCGCGCCCGTGCCGGCCGGCGGCAAGTTCAGTTATTCGCTGCACTACACCACCAACGGCAAGCCAATGACCGACGCCACTGAGATTGGCTACTACTTCACAAAAAAGACGCCGGACGTCATCCGTCGGG
>JANMWT010000147.1:0-3830 GCA_031394145.1 Alphaproteobacteria bacterium
CAATCGGCCGCGCCCCCATGGTGAAGACGTCGCGGAGAATGCCGCCCATGCCCGTCGCCGCGCCCTGGTACGGCTCGATATGGCTGGGGTGATTGTGGCTCTCCATCTTGAAGACCACGGCCTGCCCGTCGCCGATATCGACCACTCCGGCGTTTTCGCCGGGGCCCTGGATCACCCGGGGGCCGGTGGTGGGAACTTGGCCAGGTGCTTGCGGCTGGATTTGTAGGAGCAATGCTCGGACCACATCACCGAAAACACGCCCAGTTCGACCAGGTTCGGCTCGCGGTTCAGGCGGGTGACGATGACCGCGTATTCCTCCGGCTTGAGGCCGAACTGGACGGCCGTCTCGGCCATGGTCGGGGAGGGAGCATTCATCAGCGGCTTCTAGCCCGGCAGCCTGGATTCGGCCACGTTCAAGCGATGGCAAAGCTTGGAACGAGCGAGTCCCGAGCGGGTTGATCAAAGATCGCGCGCGGCGGCCGGCGTCGCGCCTCAAGAGGAGGATCGACCCATGCCCGACAACCAAGATCAAGAGAACCAAAAACCTCTGGCCCAGCCGCAGGACCAGCAGAAGGTCGATCAAACCCAGAAGCCCGAGCTCGACCAGGAAAAGCCGGGCGCCGGCAAGGAAGACCTCGGCAAGGGCGACAAGCCGCAATAGGCCCCGACAAGACATTGCGGGCAGGGCGAGCGGTCGAGCGCTCGCCCGACGTGGGAGAAGGCCGACGGTGCTCGATGGCGCGTCGGCCTTTTTCGTATTCGACGGCAGGGTCGAAGGTTTGCGCCGGTCGCGGTTTCGGCCGCGGGCGCCGGAGGGCGATCGAGTCGTATGCCGGGGTCTGGGCGATCACCGCCGCGCAGTAGGGTTGTCTCTCATTGTTCCAAATATCGGGACGCGCCCGGGCGCCCGGTCCGTAAATCACCGTATTTTCGGTGAGCGGGGCGTTTTCGAATGTCGGAACGAGTGGCGCCATTAGATAGCGGCACACGCTATGGACGCAGCTTCGCGCCGCCTCGGGTTGCACGATGTCAAAGATCCTGCCGCGAAGGCGACGCACTGATGTGGGTGAGGGCGGTGTCTACGTCAACACACGAAGTTCGCAATAGACGATATACTGCTTGACAATGCGCCGCCGGCGTGCCCAACGTTCGCAATCATCACGGTCGGCGCCGTGTGTGCTCCCTCCCGCGAAGTTAAGGAGGGAGCTTGGCGACCGGCTAGGCTGCAGGCGGGGCCACGCGCAGGTAGGCGGGGCGTTGCTTGACGCGGGCGACATAGGCTTCGAACACCGCGTCGCCCTTGATCTGGGGGGCGCCGAACATCATCGCCCAGTTGATTTCCGAGCCGATGTAGACGTCGGCGGCGGAGAAAGTGTCGCCCAGGATGAAGGGGCCGGGGCTGAGCGCCGTCTTCAGCGCGCCGATCATGTCCCCATAGGTGCCGTAGGGCATGGCGGCCGAGTTTTCCGGGGCTGGGCGCTGGAACATGGTGTCGATGAGCGCCGGCTCGAAGCAGCCCGAGCCGAAGAACAGCCAGCGGTACCAGGTCCCGCGCTTCGGATCGCCGATGGCGGGAGCCAGGCCGGCGGCGGGGAAGGTGTCGGCCAGGTAGGCGATGATCGCCGCGGTTTCTGTGACGACCACGCCCTTGTGGACGATGGTCGGCAGCTTGCCCATCGGATTGACCGCCAGGAAGTCGGGGGTTTTGTTCTGCCCGCTGGCGAAATCGATCGGCACGATGGTGTAGGGCGCGCCGACTTCCTCGAGCATCCAATGGGCCATCGAGGCCCGGGATTGGGGGTTGTGGTAGAAGGTGATCTCGTCGGTCATGGCGCGTCCACTGGTTTCACGAAAGGGCGAGGCTAGAACAGACACAGAACAACAGCCAGCGAAAACCGTCAACCGATCCGGCTGGTCGGGCCCCGCGGCCAGCGCGTCAAAGGCGCGCTCTACGGGTCTTGCCGCAACTATGCGGTCGTGGCGACGAACGGTGTTGCGACCGGTTCGAGGTCGTTGCTGGCGAGCTCGCCGAGGTGATCGACGCGGTCGACGCCGCGGACGCTGATTCCGACCACCAAGACACCCTCGACAGTGAGGACGCCGGCGGCGACGAGGGCGTCAATGATGTCACCGGCCAGGGCTTGCCTTGGCAATACGACCCATGGACCGTTGTGGTCGTGGCCAAACGCGCAAGGCGCGTTCGGGGCCAGTCCATCTCGCGGCGCTGAAACTTCAGCCTCGCAGCCGGTTTCCAAGCGTTCGGACCTCCCGCGCGCAACCGCCGCATATCGCCGACGACGCCGGCGATTCTGCTGTAGCTGCGCCCCCCATTTCAGCAGCATCGGCACTCCCCTTAAGAGAGCAACGATAGCGACAATCACGAGGGATGAAATGTCGATCACCCCACCCATACTGAAGTCTTGGTAATCTTGGTCGGGCGTGTCGAGTCAATTCTCGCTCGCGTCTATCCTGAGCCCCGACACAGCGCCTGCAACTCGGCTGCTACGTGTGTTGGCCGAGCTGCTGTGGCTGCTTTGATTCTGAGGTCAGTTACTTCCGCGGCACCCGCCAGTTCTCATGGGCGTCGCGTCGCGGAAGTCGCTGTTTTCGCAGCGATTCTAGGTATTTATACTTGTTTCGTGCGACAGAGGTTCGCCTTGCCAAGCCTGAGCCGGTCCGGAGTTGATTGGTTTGGTCAAATGCGAAGGACAGGCTCGATACCTGGCCGGCGAGCCTGAGTCAGGGCTTGTCGGCGACAAGCGCGCCCGCTGCGCTTTCCGCGGTGGCGGAATGCGGGAGCCGAACATTTGACCGACGCGTTGGCCGACCTGCCCGCATTGGGCGAGACCGGCGCGCGGGGCTTCGCCGGGGTGAATGCGGGAGTGCGGAGAGCTGCCCCCTACGCGCTGGCCATCACGCTCTTGAAGAGGAGGGCGCCGTCGGCGGAGAGGAGATCGGGTTCGAAGGCGCGGTCGGGGTGGGGCATCAGGCCAAGCACATTGCCCTTGTCGTTGACGATGCCGGCGATGTCACGCGCCGAGCCGTTGGGGTTGTCCCGGTAGCGGAAGACGACCTGGCCCTGGCCTTCCAGGCGATCGAGGGTTGGCTGGTCGGCGAAGTAATTGCCCTCGCCGTTGCCGATGGTCATCACCACCTGGCGGCGGCCGCCGAAGCCCGCGGAGAATCGGGTCTGGCTGTTGACCACGTCGAGGGTGACGGCCTTGCAGATGTATTTCAGCCGCTCGTTGCGCAGCAGGGCGCCTGGCAGCATCCGGGCCTCGCAGAGGATCTGGAAGCCGTTGCAGATGCCGGCCACGGCGACCCCGCGATCGGCGGCGGCGCGGACTTCGGCCATCACCGGCGACAGGGCGGCCATGGCCCCGCAACGCAGGTAGTCGCCGTAGGAGAAGCCGCCGGGCAGGACGATCAGGTCGACGCCGTCCGGCAGGGCGGTCTCGCCGTGCCAGACCATGGAGACCGTCGCTCCGGTCGAGCGCTCGATGGCCACCTTGCAGTCGCGGTCGCAGTTTGAGCCCGGGAAAACGATGACGGCGGCCTTCATGCGCATTCGTCCAGGATGGCGGCGGGGCAGCCCAGCTGGTCCGGCGCGGGGTGAGGCTCGCGGAAAGTGAAGGCCTCGGCGGTGGGGCCGTGCGCGTCAAGCCGGCGCAGGCGGGCGAGAGCCTCGTCCTGGGTCGGGCGCTGGCCGGCAGGGACCCACCACAGGGCCATGTAGGTGTCGACGACCTCGAACCACTCGCGGCGACGGCGCATCACCTCGCGGTGGGCGGTGCGGTAGACGAAAGCGGCCAGGCGCTCGGGGTCGCTCC
>JANMWT010000152.1:0-7148 GCA_031394145.1 Alphaproteobacteria bacterium
GGCAGGCCTGTGGCTCTGCAGCGTCGTCGCCGGTTTTGGATCCAGCGCGCTCGGCGCCAAGCTGGGCGTCGTGGCCGCCGGCGGCGTCTTCGGGCTCGCCTTCCTGTGCGCCGGCGTCCTTATCCTCACCCGCGCAGCGGCTTCGATTCCTGGCTCGACCCCAGCTTCGACCCCAGCTTCGACCCCGGCTTCGACCCCGGCGCCGGCTGCCGCCAGCTGAGGCGGATCAGCGCAAAGGCGGTGTTCGCCGGCGGGCCGCCGCGACCACGTCGTTGACGGCCGTGATCACCGCCTGTGGCTGGTCGAGCTGAACATAATGGCCCGAACCTGCAATCTCGCGCCGCTCGCCGATGCTCGACAGCGCCCGCATCTCTTCATGCATGGTTCGCCAGACCGTCTCGAACGCGGCTCGGTCCTCCGCCGTCGCATCGCTTGGCATGCCCCGGGTGAAATCGCCGCGCGTCAGCACGATCAGCGGCATGGCGCCATAAGACCGGCGCGAGGCGGCAAGTTCAGGAGAGCTTGCCGCCGTCATCGCCTCGATCTCCGAAGCCAGGGTTTCGAATTTGAGCGGGCTGTTGCCGCTGCAGGACCGAAATTCTGGCGATCCATGGGGGATCAGGCCTTGGCGTGCGCGAGCTGCGCATGTCTTCAAGGTCTGCACCTGGGCGTCGGGGTTTGAGATCTTCGCGAAGTGCGGCGCGGCGGCGGCGAAGCGATCGACTTGAAAATCGCCTGAAGGATCGACCAACACCATGCCGACAACCGCGCGTGCATGCGTATTGGCGAACTGGCGCACATGATAGCTGCCGAGCGAGTGGCCAACCACCACATAGGGGGCCTTGATCCCAGCCGCCTTCAACACTGCATCGAGGTCGCGCGAGACCGCCGCCGCATCGCGCGGACTGGCTGCTTGATCGCTGAGGCCCATTCCGGCCCGATCATAGGCGCATGCTTGCGTCGTCTTGGCGATCTCGGCGTGCACCTTGCGCCAGTCATCAAGGGTCCCTCCGGCGCCCGCGTCGAACACCACGGTGGGCGAACCTGACCCCAGGCAGACCAGGTGGATCTCTCGTCCATCGGGAAGGGCGACCATCCGAAGACCGTGTTCATCGGGGGCAGGGCCGGGCTGCAGCGACAATTTGATTGTCTCGCCATGATTGGTCCACTCGCCTGACCAGTTTTTCCCGTCGGCGACGCCCGTGAAACTCGCATCGAGCGGCGTCGTCATATCCAGCGCGCTCGCCATGAAGGACAGCGTTGTCTTGGTCCGCGCGCCATTGAAGATTGGATAGACGGCGCCATTGGCGAGCCGAACGCGCCCGGCGAGGCCCGAGCCTGCGACGTGCAGATTGACCGCCGTCACGGCGAGCGGCGAAGGCGCCGCGCCAGACGCTGCACCAGACGCTGCACCAGACGCCGCGCCAGACGCCGTCGTGACGCCATACCAGGTATTTCCAGGCCAGGTATTTCCAGGCCCGGTATTTCCAGGCCCGGTATTGTCGGCGGTCTTTGTCGGCGCGAATGCCACGCAGGCCGCCAGCATGAGACTGGCGCCGGCCGTCAACAGGCGAACGGCGCGGTCAAGTTTCATTTGCGCTCCACCACCTTGATCGTGTCGGTGGAATTGTCCGAGGCGTAGGGATAGCCAGCGGTGATGACGAAGCGCTTGAAGGTCGAGGCGGCTTCGTGGCGGTTTACCGCTTCAAGAATATCGTCGAAGGATTTTGGCTCTTCGGCTTCGATGTCCCCGGAGATGCCCCAGATCAGCGAGAGCTTGCGCGCGGTTGCAAGGCTGGGGGTGAGGGCGTGGATCGGCTGGCGCGGGCGCGTCGCCGAGACGCGCTGGGCGGATGAGCCCGAGCGGGTGAACACCACCAGCGGACAATCAAGATCGTCGGCCAGCTTGGCGGCGGCGAGCGCGCAGGCATCAGCGGTCGAGGGCGTCACGGCGGCGCGGGGCACGAAGGTCGAGGGGTTCTCGTCGCGATCGGCTTCGATGGCGCGGATGATCTTGTCCATGATCGAGACGGCGGCCGTGGGATGGCGGCCGACGGCGCTTTCGGCCGAGAGCATCACCGCATCTGCGCCTTGGTAGACAGCGGTCGCAACATCATTGGCTTCGGCTCGGGTCGGCACCGGCGCCTGGATCATCGATTCCAGCATATGGGTGGCGACGATCACCGGCTTGCCCGCAGCGCGTGACACGCGGACGATGCGGCGCTGGGCGATCGGCACCTGCTCAGGTGAGAGCTCGACGCCCAGATCGCCGCGCGCCACCATGACCGCATCGGCTTGTGCGATGATCGCGTCGAGTTCTTCCAGCGCCGCCGGTTTTTCGATCTTTGCGATGATCGGCACGGCTGAGCCGAACACCTGGCGCGCCATGATGATATCGCCGGCGCGCTGGACGAAGGAAAGTGCAAGATAATCGACGCCATGGCTCAGGGCGAAGTGGCCGTCGGCGAGGTCTTTTTCGGTGAGGGCAGGGATCGGGATCGGGCGGTTGGGCGCGGCAATGCCCTTCCGGCTGGAGAGCCGGCCCGGCGCAAGCGGCCGGACGACGCGGTCCTCGCCATCGGCGCGCACGACGATCAGCGTCATCTTGCCGTCGTCGATCAACAGCCGATCGCCGATCTGCAATGCCGCGATCAGTTCCGGATGCGGCACCGGCACAATCTCAGGGTCGTCTGACTTCGCGATCGGACGCAGGCGAAGCTCGGCGCTGATCCGCACGTCGAAGCCGCCGCCGGGCAGGTCGCCGAGCCGCAGCTTGGGTCCTTGAAGATCGGCGAGCAGCGCGACGGGGCGACCGACCGCCTTTTCGGCCTCGCGGGCGGCGGTGATGCGGGCGGCGTGCTCGGCGTGCTCGCCATGGCTAAAGTTGAGCCGGAAGACGTCGACCCCGGCGCGCAGCAATTCCTCCATCCGGAGTGCACCGTCGCTGGCGGGCCCCAGCGTGGCGAGGATCTTGGTGCGGCGACGGACGGGAAGGGTCATGGGCAGGTCATCTCGGCTTCGGGTCTCGGCGGTGAATCATGGCGGTGAATCATGGGTGCGAATCTTGGGGCGGACACTACCAGTTTCGGCGACAATCTCTGGCGGGCTCATCGCTCTAAAGCGGACTTCCTTGCAATTTTTCCGTTGAATGGGGCTTGCGCGGGTCTATCCTGTATGCCATACAGTGTATGTCAAACACTATGTGAGACCCATGCCAATCGAGCCTGACATTCTGGAAACCCTGAAGGGCGAGCTGCGTCGAGGGACGTTGATCCTGGCGGTTCTCGGCGCGCTGCGGTCGGAAAAATATGGCTACACGCTGCGCACCGAACTGGCGGGGCAGGGCATCGAGATCGACGAGGGCGCGCTCTATCCGATGCTGCGCCGGCTCGAGACCCAGGGTCTGCTCCTCAGCGAATGGCGCGAGGACGCCAAACGCCAGAAGCGATTTTACCGGCTGTCGGCGGACGGAGCGCAGGCTCTTGTGCGGCTGGCCGGGGAATGGCGCGAGATGAACGGCGCGCTGGAGACCATCCTGAAGGAGGGCGGGACGTGACCAAGCAACCGAACACCCAGACCGGCGCGACGGGTAATGGACCGGGCCGTGGACCGGGCCGTGGGTCAGGCAATGGGCCAGCCCATGGACCAGGCGACCTCAAAGGCGATCGGCAATTTGAAAAAAACCGGGAGCTGGTCAGCCGCTATGTCGCGGCGGTCCGGCGGCGCCTGCCCGCCAAGGCGGCGGGCGACATTGCCGCTGAACTCCGCGAAGCAGTCGCTTCCCAACTTGAAGCGAAGGAGGCCGAGCTCGGCCGTCCCGCGACCCGGGATGAGATGGCGGTTCTGCTGCGATCCTTTGGCAGCCCGATGTTGGCGGCGGCGCGCTATACGGGACGCCAGTACCTGATCGGCCCCGACCTCTACCCGTATTATTGGCCGACCGCGCAGATCGTCGTCGGGATCGTCGCGGCTATCGCGATGGTGGGCTTCCTGGTCCAGGGCGTCCTCTCGGATCATCCGCTGCGCCTGGCCTTGCAGGGCCTCGGCGCCGCCTGGGATGGCGCACTGTTCGCGTTCGGCGTCGTCACCATGATCTTCATCGCGCTGGAGCAGACGAAGGCCGGACCCAAGATCGAAGGCAGCTGGCGACCTGAACAGTTGCCGCGCGACACCAAGGACAAACCAAAGTCGCTGTTTGAAAGCCTGTTCTCGCTTGGCTGGGATGCGATCTTCATCGCCTGGTGGGTTGGCCTGCTGCACGTCCCGAACACGCTGCCGGGCGCACCGGGCGAGACCGGCATGGCGCTCGATCTCAGCGCCGCGTGGTCGGATGTCTATGCGCCGGTTCTGGGGATGGCGGTGATGCAGGCGGTGATCCATCTCGCCGACGTCCTGCATCCGGTGTGGAGCCGGCTTCGCTCGCTCGCCGCCATCGCGGTCAACCTGGTTGTCCTGAGCGTGGTCTGGATGCTGGCGCGTCGCGGTCCGCTGTTTATCGTCCATGGACCTGCCGCGCTTGCCGATCGGGTCGCAAAGCTCAACCAGATGTTCGTCACCGTCTCGCACGTTCTCGTCTACGGAATGGCGATCGGTCTTGCGATCGCGCTGATGGTTGAGTTCTGGCGGCTGGCGCGGAGTTTCAACCTGCAGGCGCCGCCGGCTCTGGCCTGAGCCGAGCATGCCTGAACGAAGCGGGACCTGAACGGAGCTGACGCGAAGCGAAGGGGAAGGGCCGATACAAAGCTGACGCGCAGGGCTGACGTGCGGGGGGGCTGACGCGCAGGGCTGACGCGCCGGGCCGACGCGCCGGGCTGACGCCCAGGGCTGACGCGCATAGCTGACGCGGAGGGAAGGTGGCGGACTTCGCCATCGCAGGCGTGCTAACCGCAAATTTATCCGGGGCGCCGCAGGGGTATGGATTGTTGACGGTGTCTAGCTGCGGCATACTCCCGGCAACCATAATAGGCGAAGGAACACCCTCCCCATGAACCGGAAAGCCTCATTTGCAACACTCGCCGGCGTCTCGGCCCTGGCGCTCATCGCCATGGGCGTCGCCGCTCTGCCGCTGATTAGCGCCGATGCCTCCCCCAGCGCCCCAGCCGTCGGCAAGACCGTCGACAACTTCATGCTGATCGACCAGACCGGCATTTCCTGGGCGCTGCGCTACGACAAGACAGCGCCGGCCATCGTGCTGATCAACTACGTCAATGGCGACAAGGCCTCGCGCGCCGCAGCCAAATCGGCGCAGGCGCTGAAGGCCAAATATCCCGCCGTCGAATTTGCCCTGATCGATTCCAACAAGACCGACAGCCGCGAGGCGATCGTCTCCGAGGCCAAGGCTCAGGGCATCAGCTTGCCGCTGCTCAATGATGAGTTCCAGCTGGTCGGCGATGGTCTTGGCTCGACGGTGACCGGCGAAGCCTACCTGATCGATCCCAAGACCTGGACCGTGCTCTACCACGGTCCGGTTGATGCGGCGGGGGCGGCGACCAAAGCCAAGGGCTATCTTGGCGAAGCGCTCGCAGCGAAAATCGCGGGCCAGCCGATCGCCCTCTCCGAGGTTGCGGTCAAGGGAACCCCGATCGCCTTCCCGGATCGCGCCAAGAAGGCGGAATGGTCGAAGATTTCCTACGCCAAGGACGTCGCTCCGATCCTGATGAAGAACTGCGTCGACTGCCATGAGCCTGGCGGCATCGCGCCGTGGCAGATGACCAGCTACGACGTGGTCAAAGGGTTTGGTCCGATGATCCGCGAGGCGCTGCGCACCGATCGCATGCCGCCCTTCGACGTCGATCGTCACGTCAACGCCTATCAGAACGACGAGAACCTCTCGGAAGCCGACACCAAGACGCTGATCCACTGGATCGAAGCCGGCGCCCCGCGTGGCGAGGGCGATGATCCCCTGAAAGTCTCGGTCACCGCGCGCCCCGAATGGCCGCTCGGCAAACCGGATCTGGTGGTCGACATCCCGCCCTATACGATCCCGGCCGCGGGCGTCGTCGATTATCAGATCCCTGTGGTGCCGAGCCCGCTCACCGAAGGCCGCTGGCTGAAAGCCACCACCTTCAAGGCCGGCCAGCGCAAGGGCGTCCACCACATCCTTGCCGGCTGGATCCCCAAAATGCCGGCGGCGGGCGAGCACAAGGGCTTCGACTGGGACATCTCGATGGGCGGCTATGCGGTGGGGTCGGAATCGAACCTCGCGCCGCAAGGCTGGGCCACCTGGATCCCTCCGGGCGGGGCGATCAACTTCCAGCTGCACTATACCCCGTTCGGCAAGGCTTCGACCGATGCCTCCAAGATCGGCTTCTACTTCCTCGAGAAGGGGAAAGAGCCTGATCTGGTGAAGCGCCAGATCATCATCGCTGATCCGACCATCTCCATCGCTCCGGGCGAAGCCCGCGCCCATGAACGCGCCTATTTGCAGTTCCCGGCCGCGGTCCAGCTCTTTGCCGCCCAGCCGCACGCCCACTATCGCGGCTACGCCTCGAAGCTCACCGCCGTTTACCCGGACGGGACGCAGAAGGTCGTGCTCAACATGCCGAAATACGACTTCAACTGGCAGCGCGAATACGTCTTCAAGAAGCTGATCGACCTGCCGGCCGGCGCCAAGCTGGTGGCGGATTACTGGTATGACAACTCGGTCAACAACCCGGCCAACCCCGACCCGAAAAAACTGGTCGAGTGGGGCGACCAGTCGACCGAGGAAATGCTGTTCACCGGCATCCAGTTCCGCTGGGCCGACGAGACCGCCAAGAACCGCCGCGACGACCTGCAGAAACAGCTCGAGCAGAGCTCGATCTACACGGCGATCGACGACAACCTCGACGGCGTGCTGCAAAAGGCCGAGCTGAAGTCCTCGATGCTCGCCCCGCTGCAGGAGCATTTCGCCGACTTCGACCTCAACCATGACGGCGCGCTGGACCCGAAAGAGTTCGGCAACGCCATGGAGACCCTGCAGAAAGCCGCGGCCGCCCAAAGGGCCAAGCTCCAGCAGCAGCACCACGAAGAAAACGCCAAGGCGAACCCGCCGACCTCGAGCCGCTAGGCCGGTTCGGGCGTTGCGTAAGATCGACAAGTCGGGCGGGTGCAAAAGGGTGCGGGCGACAATAGTTTTTGGGGGGGGGTGCGTGGGGGGTGGGGCATGG
>JANMWT010000240.1:0-17786 GCA_031394145.1 Alphaproteobacteria bacterium
CGAGCTCGGCGAAGGTCGGCTGGCTGGCGGTCGGGATCTGGCCGCGGCCGAGTTCGACGGAGACCTGCGCCGCGTTGCCGTGGAGGTGGGCGACCAGGACGTCCTTGATGATCTTGTAGAACTGACTTTCCTCGTCGATCACCTGGCCCAGTCGCGAGGCGATCGGGCCGATAAAACCATACGCCAAGAAGACGCCCATGAACGTGCCGACCAGAGCTGAGCCAATCAGCTTGCCGAGATAGACGGGCGGCTGGTCGATCGAGCCCATCGTCTTGATGATGCCGAGCACGGCCGCGACGATGCCCAGCGCCGGCATCGCATCGGCCATGTTCTGGATGGCGTGCGAGGACTGGTGCGCCTCGTGGTGGTGTTTCTCGATCTTTTTCTCGATTGAGTCCTCGACCTGGTGGGGATCCTCGAGGTTCATCGTCATCATGCGCAGCGTGTCGCAGATCAGGTCGGTGGCGAAGTGGTCCTTCAGGATCTTCGGATAGTTCTGGAAGATCGTCGATTCCGCCGGCTTCTCGATGTGGCTTTCGATGGCGACCACGCCCTTGGTCTTCATCGTCTTGGTCAGGATGAAGAGCAGCGACAGGAGGTCGGTGTAATCCTTCGCCTTCCACTTGGCGCCGGCCACGATCTTGCCGACGCCGGCGCCTGCCGCCAGAACCGTCTTGAACGAGTTGCCGATCAGAAAGGCGCCGATGGCCGCGCCGAAGATGATGATCATCTCGTGCGGGGCGGCCTCCAGAATCACGTCGAGCTGGCCGCCCGCGATCAGGAATCCGCCGAACACCATGGCGAAGACGACGACGATGCCGATGATCTGAAACATAAACGCAATCCCGCCAGTCGTCTCATTCTGAGCTGGCTCGTTTATGCCTGATCAAGCTTAACGCGCTGTTTCGGGTTGAAACAAAAAAAAGATGAAGGAAGGCTTGCACGCGCGCCGCAGCGCCTTGCGGGCACGCGGTTTTCCGAGCCGCTAGCGCCGCTTGCCAACCGTCCGCTCCGGCCGCCCCGGAGCGCGCGCTCGTGACGCGGCCGCCTTGAGCGCCGGCTTGCGGACGGGGGTGCGCTTTTTCAGAGGCTCGGCGCGGTCGGTCTTCGCCGGCGCCTCGACCGGCCCGCGCCCGGTCTCCTCTTCCCAGTGGCGGCGGCAAAGCGACACATACATGGTCTTCTCGATGCCGATCTGCTCGCCGGCGGTGACCACCCGGCCGCCGGGCGACTTGCGCACCACCATCGTCGCCTTGCGGCCGCAATGACAGATGGTGCGCACCTCCCGCAAGCTGTCCGCGATCGCCAAGAGCTCGGCCGAACCGGGAAACAGCTTGCCCTGGAAATCGGTCCGCAGCCCGAAACACATGACCGGCACATCCAGCCGGTCGGCGATGCGGGCGAGCTGCCAGACCTGGTCGTGGGTCAAGAACTGCGCCTCGTCGACGAAGACACAGTCGATCCTTGCTTTCCGGTGGGCCCGGCGGACCCGGGTAAAGAGATCGTCGCGTTCATCATAGAGGTCGGCCGAAGCATGCACGCCAATCCGCGAGGTGATCCAGCCATTGTCGGTGGTGGTATAGAGCGAGGAGGTCAGCAGCATCGTTCGCATGCCGCGCTCCTGATAATTGTAGGAGGCTTGCAGCAGGATGGTCGACTTGCCCGCGTTCATCGCAGCGTAATTGAAATAGAGCTTCGCCATCTGCGAAGACTGCCGGACGCGAGCCGGGGCGGCTAGGGCTGCAATCCTGGATTGGTCCGCAATCCCCAGATTCAGCCCCCAGATTCAGCCCCCAGATTCGGGCCCCAGATTCGGGCCCCAGATTCGGCCCCGATATTTCGCTCTCGATTCGGTGTGGCTTGCACCGCGCCGGCTGGTAAATATGATATCCATCATCAGATCGGCCGGAGACGACCCCCGTGGCGCGCTATTCCCCGGATCACAAGGCGAAGACGCGGGCCCGGGTGGTGGATATGGCGGCTGCGCGCATCCGCGCCAGCGGGCTTGATAGCTTGAGCGTCGCCGGCGTCATGGCCGAGGCGGGCCTCACCCATGGCGGCTTTTACGCGCACTTCGCTTCGCGCGACGCACTGCTGGTCGCGGCGGTTGACCATCTCTTCGACCTCGCGGTCGAGACCGTCGACCGGTTCGAGGCCAAGTACGGCCCCGAAGCGCTGGCCCGCTATATTGATTTCTATCTCTCGCCCCGTCATCGCGACGATCAGGCCGCTGGCTGCCCGATCCCGGCGCTGGCAGGCGAGATGCGCACCGCGGCGCCCTCGGTCAAGGCGGCGTTCGATGCCGGGCTCGAACGGTTGACCATCCGGCTTGGCGCGCTGATGGCTGAGGGCGGCCGCAAGGCGGCCCTTGGCCTGCTCAGCGTGATGGCCGGGGTTGTGGCGGTGGCGCGAACCGTCGCCGACCCGCGCCGATCGAACGAGATGCTCGCCGCCGCGCGCAGAAACGTGCCGGTTGATTAGTGTGGCATCCCCGGAAAGCCTGCCTCGGTCTGGACGCCAAACGCGTTGATCGCCAGCCCGGTCATCGTATAGCCGCCGACAGTGTAGACGATCTCGATCAGGCGCTGGATGTCGTAGCTCTTCGAGAGGGTGGTCCAGGTCGCCTCTGAGACAAAGGCCTCGCGGCGCAACTCGTCAGCAGCGGAAAGCAGCGCACGATCGGCTTCACTCCATCCTGGCGCCGAGGGTCCCTTGGCGATGCGCGCGATCTCTTCGCTGCTAAGCCCGGCGGCGGTCGCTGACGCGAAGTGGTGGCTCCACTCATAGCTGGCGTTGATGTCGTAGGCGGTCCGCAGAATCAGCAGTTCGCGGGTGCGCGGGGCCAGCAGGCTGTCGCGTTGCAGATAGGACCCGAAGCGGGCGCGGGGCGCATAGAGCTTCGGATGGTTCAGCATCGTCGTATAAAGATTGAGCGCGGTTCCATCTGGCTGGAGCTGTGGCGCGATCATCGCGCGCTGTTCAGGCGTCCAGCTCGCTTGAGCAATTGGCGCGATGCGCGGAGCAGACAACCGCGGCGTGGCTGGGCGCCTCGCGGTTGCTGGCTTCGCCACGTCGGCGGGAAGGTGGTCGACCACCGTGGGTTCGTCCTGAACGCCAAGCGTGTTGAGCGCCATCGACACCAATTGGTACTGCGCCGCGGTGAACAGAAGTTCCATGATCTGTTGGTCGGAATAGCCCGTGCGCAGCGCGGTCCAGGTCCTGTCCGAGATCATCGCCTCATAGCGCAGCTCGTCGACCATGGTGAGCACGGCGGCGTCCAAACTCGACCAGGTCTTCGCGCCTGAGCCCTCGGCGATGGCGTGGAGGTCGACGTCGTTGAGGCCGGCGCTCTGCTTGGCGATGCGCGCGTGCTGCGCCCATTCGTACTCCGCCTGGCACAGCCAGCCCATGCGCAGCATCGCCATCTCGCGATGACGCGGTTGGATCGAGGAGCCGTTGAGGATGAACTGGCCGAGCGGCGACCAGCGATTGTAGAGGTCGGGGTGCCAGGCGAGCGTCTTGTAGATGTTGAGATCGCCGCGGCTGGCCAGCATGTCGCGCTGGGCTTCCGTGCGATGGGTCGCCGCGATCGGGGCCAGGCGCGGGCTTGCCAGGCGCGGGGTGAAGCCAGGCGAGGCTGTGGCGCAGGCGCCAGCCGTGAGCGCAGCGAAAACCGCGACGATAGGCCGTTTGCCGACCGGTCTCATGAGCGTCCCCCAAAGGAATTTCTTTGAGCGGAGTTTTGCACGCGCCGACGGCGGCGGCCAGCGGCGCTATCCGACTTTCAGGCGCACGAAGGCCATACCGCCCCATGGATCGCCGCCATAGGACGGCGAGAGCGCATTGCCGACAAGGTTCTTGCTCGCGAGCGCACCCACGCCAAGCTGCACATGCGGTGAGATCCGCCAGTCGCGGATGGCCCCGAGGCTGACCTCGCTGACGGTGGCGATTGGCCCGCCATGGCCAGCCCCCAGTTCATCGGTCTCGATGCGTTCGCCGCGCCCGAAAATCGTCCAGCGGTCGTTCGGTTTCCAGGACGCTTCGCCAAGCCAGCCATCAAGATCAACGCCGTCGCTGCGTTGCTTGCGGCCGAAGGCGGCGGTGAAGGAGAGCTCGCCGGCTCTGGCGAGCTTGCGGGTATAAAGAGCGCTCGCCGACCAGCGCGTTTCATCGATCTTGGGTTCAAGCTGTTCCGGGCTCTTCTGGTCGGCCCACGAGGCCTGGAGCGACCAGTTGGGTCCTGGGTTCCATGAAACGCGCAGCGAGGTGGAATCAAGATCGCCGGTTTCGATGTCAAAGCGATCCTGGTCGGGCTCGCGGCCGCGGAATTGCGAGGCTTCGATCTTGAAAGGTCCATGCACCCAACCCGCCGTCACGACGCCAAAGGTGATGTGGGTTGAATCCAGCCAGTGGTGCGTGATCGGCGCCTCTGGGCTGTCGGCCGCTGCAGGGCGATGCATGAAAGCGGGCGGTCCGAACGCCGGCTCCCCCGGCAGCCCGGCATAGAGAAAGACGCTGTCTTGATCGCTCAGATGTTTTGCATAGCTGCCCGAGAGCTCCATGAAGAGGTCGTGGGGATGCTGGCGGTCGATCAGCGGGTTGACGCCATCGGCTGTCTCGCCGCTGGCCAGCAGCAGGGGATAACCCGACTTTCCCATCAGCGGATCGGGGCTCAGCATGGCGCGGAAGCCGAGCACATCGCCATTGGCGAAGCTGCGCCGGGCCATGCCCATCACCATGCCGGACAGAAAGCCCTTGTCATCGCCGCGCGGCCCATCCTGCCAGGAATAGACGCCGGTGAGCTGCAGGTGACCCATCACCATCCAGTCGCCCGACATGAGGTGAATGCCGGAATGAGAGGCGGCGTCCGGTTGCCAGCTGGTGCCCGAAGCGTCGCGTGTCGTGGGATAGGCGCCGAGCAGGGCGGGCATCATGCCGCTCATGTCGCCATCTTCTGATTTCGACATGTCCATGCCGGGCATGTCAGCTATGGCCTGTGCGGGCATGGCGTGTGCGGGCATGGCCTGTGCGGGCATGGCGTGTGCGGGCATGGCGTGTGCGGGCATGGCGTGTGCGGCTGGCGGCGCAGCATCGGGTTGAGCGGGCGGGGTTTGCGCCCATGCGGCGGGCGCAAGCAGGATCGCCGAGGCGATCAGCGGGAAGCGGGTCATGGGGGAACCTGACTGAACCGTGGGTCGGGTGCGCCGGTCCGGCGTGCCGCCGGCGCCGCGAAAGCGGAATCAAACCGGTCAGCCGCGCGGGGGAGGCGCCTCGGGAGCCCGCTCGAGCGACGCGAAGGTTTCGGGTCCGGCTCGATCCCACTCGAAAGGTTCGATGCGCGCCGACGCCTTCGCCGCGCCGATTACCGGACAGTCCGCCATCAGGAGAGCGAGGCAGTCGCACGGCTCACCCGCGGGCCCCGGGACTTTGTGCGCGCCGCCCGTAGACTCTGCGCCCGGGTGCTCGTCGCCCGGGTGCTTGTCGCCCGGGTGCTTGTCGCTCAGGTGCTTGTCGCTCAGGTGCTCGGCGCCATGACAATCGGCCATGCCCGGCATCGTCGCCATGTCGGACGGGTCGGCCGACATCCCCATCGCCTCGGCGACGCTCCGGCAATGGTTCGCCGCCGCTTCCATCCGTCCGGTGAAGACGAAGGCGACGGCAACGGCGAGCAGGAAATGGAACAGCCGGCGCGACATCGGACCCAAGGTCGTGTCGGCCGGCTGTCCTGTCAATTGCCGGCGCCGGTTGGGAGCGCCGGAGAGGGGCGGCTCACGCCTGCGTCACTTTCCCCCGCCGGCCGCTGCACGGATCGCCGTGAACAGCGCGCTCTTGGCTTCCGACTGCTTCTTGTCGCTTGCCTTGGGCATCGCCGAGTTGAGCGCGATCACCAGATTGTCCTGAGGATAGATCGCGATGCCCTGGCCGAAAATGCCGATCGCCTGATAGGGGCCGTCGGCCGAGGTCCACCAGAAATAGCCATAGCTGGCCTTTTGATCGGCTGGCAGGCGGTTGCTGGTGGCAGAATCAAGATAGCCGGGCGGGAAGACGTCCTGGCCGCCGGCCTTGCCGCCGCCAAGCATGAACAGGCCGATGCGGGCGTAATCGCGCAGCGTCATCGACATGCAGCAGCCGCCGCGTTCAAAGCCCGCCTGGTCGGTCATCCAGATGGCGTCCTGCTCCATGCCGAAGGGCGCCCACAGCTTCTCGGATGCGTACTGGGCGAGACCCTTGCCGGCGAGTGCGCGGGAGAGAGCAAGCCCGGCGAGATCGGTCTCGCCGGTCTTGTAGGCCCATTTGGTTCCCGGCTTGGCTTCACTCGGCAGCTTGCTCATGTAGGTGATCAGCGGGTCGACGCCCTTGCCGTCCCACGGCATGTCGCCGGATCGAGCGACGTCGGACTTCTTGTCGGTGTAGTCCTCGTTCCACTTCACGCCTGAGGTCATGGTGAGAAGCTGGCCAAGCGAAACGCCGTCATAGCCCGAGCCTGCCAGTTCCGGAATGTACTTGGTCACCGGCTCGCCAAGGCTGAGGATCCAGTGATCCTTCAGCGCCGCACCATAGAGGATCGAGGTCACCGACTTGGCGACCGAGAACGAGGTCCAGCGATCTTCCGGCTTGTGGCCGAGGCCGTATTTCTCCAGCACCACCTTGCCATCCTTGATCGCGATCAGGCCGGAGATGTGATTGGCCTTCATGAAGGCGTCGACGTCCTGGGTTTTGCCGCCGAGCTTGATCTTTGGCGCGATCGTCGTCCCAGCCGGCAGCGCCGAGGCGGTCGGACCTTTCTTCACCGTCTTCACGGCGAAGTATTTCTCCATCGCCTTGTAGCCTTCCTCCTGCTGCTTCGGCTTCCAGGTGAGGACAACCGACGGGTTGAGTTTCGGCGTCGCGGGCTTGGCGGCTGCATCGGGGTTTGCGGCGGCCGGCGGTGCGGCAGCCGGCTTGGCGTCGGCCGGCTTGGCGTCGGCGGGCTTGGCGGCGGCAGGTTTGGCGGGGGCAGGTTTGGTAGCGGCAGGCTTGGTAGCGGCCGGCGGTTTCTGCGCGACAGCTGGTCCGCTCAACAGGCCCAGCGCCATCAGTCCGGCGGCAAAAGCCGCAATCCGCTTGTCGGTTTTTATCATGGTGTTTCCTGCCTCCCTGGTGTGTCTCCCACAGGCGCAGGGAACCTGCTGCTGCGCAGGTCAGGCGTCAATGGCGGGAGAAAAACCCGACGCCGGCGCTGCGGCAAGCGGACCGCTTGCCTAGTGAGCCGCGACTGCCGCCGGTCCCAATTCCAGCTCGGCTTTCGCTGCGCGCGGGCTTGCGGTCTCGGGGAGGAAGCACATCACCGATGCGCCGGCGCCGGGCGCCGACTTCATGGCGACCCAGCCGCCGTGCAGTTCGACGAAGGAGCGCACCAGGGCGAGGCCGAGGCCGGCGCCGCGATTGTCGCTCGAGGTGAATGAATCGAATGCGCTGGTCTGGCGATCCTGAGACATGCCCTTGCCATTGTCGGAGACCGACAATTGCACCACGCCATCCACCTTGCGGGCCTCGACCTTGATGTGGCCGCCGGGTCCGGTGAAACGCAAGGCGTTGGTGAGCAGGTTGAACAGGATCTGTTTGATCCGGCGCTCATCGGCGTGGATCGATCCGATGCGGTCATCGCAAAGGATTTCGACCCTCACCTTGGTGCTCTCGGCCGATGAGACGACGAGATCGACCGATTCTTCGATGGCCCGCCGCAACGGCACATCGGTGAGGTCGAGCTCCATGCGCTGGGCTTCGATCATGGCAAGATCCAGGATGTTGCTGATGAGTTTCGAAAGATGGTCTGAGGCGCTGAGGATGGCGAGCACCTGTTCGCGCTGTTTGGGGCTAAGCGCGCCTGGCTTGCCGCTTTCGAGCAGTTCGGCATAGCCGAGTATGGTCGTGAGCGGCGAGCGCAGCTGGTAGGAGACGTTCTGCACGAATTCGGTCTTCAGCTTGTCGGCGGCCTGGAAGGCTTCAGCCCTGTCCTTGAGCGCCTGTTCGACCTGGAGCTGCGCCGTCACGTTCATGAACGCGATCAGCGTCGCGCCGTTGGGCAGGGGCTGAGAGAGCCAGCGCAGCGTCTTGCCGTCGGACGTCTTCATGACGCCATTGTCCTGCTGGCGGTATTCCGGCGAGGGGTTGGTGACGCGGCTCTTGATCGTCGCCCAGACATTGCGGTCGTGATAGAGGCGCGAACATTCGTCGACCACGACATCGAAGTCCGGCTTGTCGGCGAGCTTGTTCTGCAGGCCCCAGAGTTCGGCGAAGGCGTCATTGTGCAGGCGCAGGCGGCCCGCAGCGTCGAACACCACCACCGCCTCGCGCAGATGATCGAGCGTCGCCTTCTGCACGTTGATGAGACCATTGTATTCGGAGCGCAGGGCGAGCTCGTCGGTCATGTCCTTGAACAGCATCAAGAGCCCGCCCAGAGGATGGCGCTGACGCGTCACTTTCAGGATACGGCCATCGGGCAGGTTCCACTGATCCTCGACAATGTCGTTCTTCTCGCCTTGATAATAAGCAAGCTCCCCGGAGCGCCAGCGGGCGTAATCCGGGCGTGACTGCAGCTTGCGGCGCTCGCGCAGCCGGTCGAGCATCGAGCCATGATCGGGCTTTTCCATCAGATAGCCGGGGTCGAGCGACCACAATTGTTCGAAGGCGCGGTTGTGGAAGATCAGCTTGCGGTCAGGTCCGAAGATGGCGACGCCGTCCGCGACATGGTTCAGCGTCTCGTCATGCGCCTTGACGTGCTTGTCGAGATTTTCGCGCGCCGCTTCCTGATCGGTGATGTCGAAGGCCATGCCGCCGATGCCGCCCGAGAGCGGGAACATCTTCACCCTCAGGGCCCGGCGCTCGCCGGCCATCACCACATGGCGGGTGTCGTCGCTCTCGGCGCTGGACTGGATGGTCTTCTGCGCCTGCGTCGTGACGTGCTGGTCGAGCATGATCTGGCGGTCGAGCACCTGGTCGAGCGTCGAGGCGCCGACGGCGTTGAGATAAGCCTTGTTGACCCATTGCAGCTTGCCTGCCCCTGACATGCGCCAGGCCGGGAAGGGCGCCTTGCCGAGCATTTCGAGGAAGGCCATGGGATCGCGCGCGACGGCGGCGCGCGCCTCTTCGAAGCGGGCGCGAGCGCCGCTCTCCTCAAGACCCTTGATGGTGGTGTCGGTGACCCACAGCACCGCGCGGGCGCCGGCGGTGCGGCCGTCCGCCTCAAGGAAGCGGCCCTGGGGTCCGATGATGGTGAGCGAGAAGGGCGCGCCCTCCTCGCGAAGCTGTTTTAGGCGATCGCGCAGCGTCGCGTCCTGACCCGCCCCGTCGCGGGCCTCGAGATCGGCAATCCCTTCAAGGATGCGCACCGCCGGATTGTCGGAGGCGCCGTCATCAGCAAAGCGCATCAGCCCCATGAGGGCGACCGGCGATCCATAGAGATTGGGGATGCCCCATTCCGCTTGTGCGCCGGGCGAGGCTGCAGGCGATCGGCTGGTGTCGTGCTTTTCTTCGTCGATGGCTTCTTCCCAGACCAGGATGACGCCAGGGTGGGCGCCGAACACGCTTTCGGCGCGCGCCAGTTTCTCGCGCATCTTCTGGGTTTCTTCGCGGTACTTCGAGGCTGCGCCGCGCGCGCCGCTAGAAATCCTGAGCGCCCAAAGGAGCGCCGCCAGACCAAAGGCTGCGGCCCCGGCGATCAGGATGATCAGCGGCTGCGTCATGTGTCCGTCCATCTCGCGCGCCTCACAGGGCCTGCTCGCCAGGCCGAATCGCAACGCCCCTGGACTTCCCGTCGAATCGGGAAGCCGCCAGTTAACCAAATGGAAGGGTAAGCGTTAACGGCGCGTTAAACGACTGCAAAGGCTAGGCAAATCCTGCTGAGCCAACGTGGCGGGAGCGCCCGAAGCGATCTGAAAGCACTGGCGTTTCGGGGTTCCGCCCGGGGAAGTCCACAGCGCGCGCCGGGTCTTCAGATTTCCTGGTTGTAGGCCCCGACCTCGCTGAATTTCGCGAGCCGCGGCTTCACCTCGGCCCGGAACAGCGCCTTCATATCGTCTTCGCCGACCATGCTTTCGACGACCACGACCAGTTCCGGCTTGTTCGAAGAGGCGCGAACCAGAACCCAGGATCCATCCTCCAGCGTCACGCGGGCCCCGTTGACCGTGTTCACGTCGATCACCTTGCGGCCGAGGATCGATCCTTGCGCCTTGGCGAGCGCCTGGTAGTCGGCGACCACCGTGTCGACGATGCCGTATTTGGTCTCGTCCTCGCAGTGCGGGCTCATCGTCATCGACGTCCAGGCGTCGCCGAGATCCGACTTGAGGTCGGAGAGCGAGCGGCCGGGGTTGCGGTCGAGCATCGCCAGCACCGCACCGGCGGCGACGATGCCGTCGTCATAGCCATAGCCATAAGGCTTGCGGAAAAAGAGGTGGCCGGATTTCTCGAAGCCGGCGAGCGCATCCAGTTCAGTGGTGCGGCGTTTGATGTAGGAATGGCCGGTCTTGTAATAATCGACGGTGGCGCCGTTGGCTTTCAGCACCGGATCGGTCTTGTAGAGGCCGGTCGATTTCACGTCGACGACGAAGGTCGCGTTCTTGTGGATCTTGCTGAGGTCGCGCGCCAGCAGAAGGCCGATCTTGTCGGCGAAGATTTCCTCGCCCCTGTCGTCAACCACGCCGCAACGATCGCCATCGCCGTCGAAGCCGACGCAGAGATCGGCGCCATGCTGTTTCACCGCCGCCGACATCGAGTGCAGCATCTCGATGTCTTCCGGGTTGGGGTTGTATTTTGGGAAGGTGTAATCGAGGTTGGTGTCCATCTCGATCACGTCTGCGCCCATCATCCGCAGAGCGTCGGGTCCAAAGGCGCCCGCAGCGCCATTGCCGCAGGCGCAGATCACCTTGATCTTGCGGCTGAGCTTCACCTGACCACCGACATGGGCGATGTACTTCTCGCGCATGCCCTCAACCCGGATCAGTCGGCCGCCGGGCTGGGGATCGAACTTGCCTCCGAGCACGATGTCCTTGAGCCGGCCCATCTCCTCGGGCCCGAAGGTGAGCGGCCGGTTTGCGCCCATCTTGACGCCGGTCCAGCCATTTTCGTTGTGGCTCGCCGTCACCATCGCAACGCATGGCACATCGAGTTCGAACTGGGCGAAATAAGCAATCGGCGAAAGGCCAAGCCCGATGTCGTGAACCTCGCAGCCCGCCTCAATCAGGCCCAGCGTCAGCGCCTGCTTGATCGAGAGCGAATAGGAGCGGTAGTCATGCCCGGTGACGATACGCGGCGCGACGCCCATCTGGCGGATCAAGGTGCCGAGGCCGAGGCCCAACGCCTGCACGCCGAGAAAATTCAGCTCCGGCGCCTTGGGATATTGCGGCCCGCCAAACCACCAGCGCGCATCATACTCCCGGAAACCGGTGGGTTTCACCAGCGGGATCATCTCGAACTCATAGGTGTTGGCGGCGATGTCGGCGCGCGGCGTTTGCATCTTGGTATCCACATCAACTGGAAGGGATGCGGGATACCCGCTCAGACGACTTGCGACAACTGCCCGGCGGAGAACTGGCCAACGCTTCCGCCAATCGTTTGCCTGGCGAGCAGGCGCGCCAGTCTTAGCTCCGCGGCGCCGAGGATCGTGCTCCCCTCACGTGGCGTGGGACAGGCGCCACACGCTGAGCGCCTCTCAACCCACGCGTTCGCGGTTCGGCGCCTGGAGGGGCGCCGGCTATCGCCGCCAGCGTCGCGACGCCGGCTAGTAACGATAGCGATCCGGCTTGAACGGGCCCTGCGGGGTGACGCCGATATAGGCGGCCTGTTCGCTCGAGAGTTCGGTCAGCTTGGCGCCCAGCTTGCCGAGGTGGAGTCTGGCGACTTTCTCGTCGAGCGCCTTGGGCAGGGTGTAGACGTCATTCTTGTAGGCCTTGCCGTTGGTCCAGAGTTCGATCTGCGCCAGCGTCTGGTTGGTGAACGATGCCGACATCACGAAGGACGGGTGGCCGGTGGCGTTGCCGAGGTTCAGAAGGCGCCCCTCGGACAAGAGGATCATCCGCTTGCCATCGGGGAAATTGATCATGTCGACCTGCGGCTTGATGTTGTCCCACTTGTAGTTGCGCAGGGCTGCGACCTGAATCTCGTTGTCGAAGTGGCCGATATTGCCGACGATCGCCATGTCTTTCATGGCGCGCATGTGCTCGAGACGGATGACGTCCTTGTTGCCGGTGGTGGTGATGAAGATGTCGCCGGTTGAGGCGACGTCTTCCATGGTCACCACTTCGTAGCCGTCCATGCAGGCCTGCAAGGCGCAGATCGGATCGACTTCCGTCACTTTCACGCGAGCTCCAGCTCCACGAAGAGAAGCCGCCGAGCCCTTGCCGACATCGCCATAGCCCAGCACCACCGCGACCTTGCCCGCCATCATCGTGTCGGTGCCGCGGCGAATGCCGTCGACCAGCGATTCCTTGCAGCCATACTTGTTGTCGAACTTCGATTTGGTGACGCTGTCATTGACGTTGATCGCCGGGAAGGGAAGCAAGCCCTTCTCGACCAGGCGGTAGAGGCGGTTGACGCCGGTGGTGGTTTCTTCGGTCACGCCCTTGATCGCGTCGCGCTGTTTGGTGAACCAGCCCGGTGAGGCGGCGAGGCGTTTCTTGATCTGCTTGTAGAAGTAGATCTCTTCCTCGGAGTCCGGCTTTTCGATGAGCGCTGTCTCGCCAGCTTCAACCCGGGCGCCGATCAGGATGTACATGGTGGCGTCGCCGCCATCGTCGAGGATCTTGTTGGTCGGCTTGCCGTCCGGCCACTGGAAGATCTTGTCGGTATAATCCCAGTACTCTTCGAGGCTCTCGCCTTTCACCGCGAACACGGGCGTGCCGGCGATGGCGATGGCGGCGGCGGCGTGGTCCTGGGTCGAGAAGATGTTGCAGGAGGCCCAGCGCACGTCGGCGCCGAGATGCTTCAGCGTCTCGATCAGCACGCCGGTCTGAATGGACATGTGCAGGCTGCCGGTGATGCGCGCGCCCTTGAGCGGTTGCTTGGCGCCATACTCCTCACGCACCGACATCAGGCCGGGCATTTCCGTTTCAGCGATGGTCAATTCCTTGCGGCCGAATTCGGCCAGCGCCAGGTCGGCCACTTTAAAATCGTCGAACGCCATAACCAGGATCCTCAGCAGGAGATGTCGCGGGGGCCTATAGCAACCTGCGGCCGGTTCGGCAAATCATATAAAGAAACCTTTATACGATTTTTCAAATGTCCTCGGGTGTCCTCAAATGTCTTCGGGTGTCTTCGGGTGTCCTCGGGTGGCCTCGGGCGCCCGTTTCGGGCGGCCGTTTCGGATAAGAGGGCGATGCGGCTTTTCCCTGCGCTGCCGGAAGCTCTTGCCCGTGCTGTTGCGCATGGGCCACAGTGGCGATCAAGCGTCGGGGCGGGCGCGTATTCGAAAGGCTGGCCATGACCCGGATTGCTGTTTTCGCCCTTGGGGCCAGCTTGGCTGCGCTGGCCTGCGCGGCGGGTGCAGGATCCGCAGCCGCCCAGGTCATCACCACCAATTCCGCGAGGCCGTCGGCAAATCTCGATGAGCCGCCGCCAGACGTCGAGCGTGTCGCCGGGCCGATCCTGCCGCCCGGCGTTCCCCGTGAAGGCGTCCGCGTCGTCCGTGCGGGCGCCCTCCTGTTCGCCAGCTATGACGCCAATCATGACGGCAGAATCACCGATGAGGAGATCGACGCCGGCGCTGCCGCCAGCTTCGCGGTTGCGGACAAGAACGCGGACGGCGCGCTCACCGGTTTTGAACAGACCGATTGGGCGAGCCTGGTGGGCAGCGCCAGCGATGTCCTGTCGAACTCAATGCAGTTCGACAGCGACCTCGATCACTCCGTCACCAAAATCGAGTTCGTCTCCGGTCTCCATCGCCTCGCCAACACGCTGAAGAAGGCGGGCCAGAGCGTGCTCACCTATGGCGATCTGGTGCAGTCATTGCAGCCCCAGCCCGGAGCGGGTCCGCAGGCGAGCGATCAGGGTGGCCAGGCGCCGGGGAACAAGCGCCACGGCCGCCACGTCTCGCCTTCTGCGAACTGAGCGCAGGGGCGAACTGAGCGCCGGGGCGCGTTGATCCTCGATTTAATCGCGCTCGTCGAACTTTCGCGCGACCAGATCGCACAGAGCGCCAAGCGCTTCAGCGGCCTGCGGCCCCTCGGCTTCGACCTCGATGGTGTGGCCCATCCGCGCGCCGAGCATCAACAGATCCATGATCGAGGCGGCGTTGGCTGACATGCCGTCGAACTGCACGGTTATCTTCGCGTCGAACTTCGCAGCGTCACGGGCGAAGGCGGCCGAGGCGCGGGCATGGAGGCCGCGCTGATTGACGATGTCGGCGGTGCGGACAAGCCGTTCTGTCATTCGGCCCGCTGCAGGAGGGCGGACGCGACGGAGATATATTTACGCCCGGCTTCCTGGGCGGCGAGGGCTGCTTCGGCCATCGGCAGCTTGCCGCGAACTTCGGCGAGCTTGATCAGCATCGGCAGATTGACGCCGGCGATCACCTCGATCTTGCCGGTGCTCATCACCGAGATCGCAAGGTTCGAGGGCGTGCCGCCGAACATATCGGTCAGGATGACCACGCCATCACCGCTATCGCACGCCTTGGTGGCGGCAATGATCTCGCGACGACGCACATCCATGTCGTCGTCCGGGCCGATCGAAACGGCCTGCATCGCTGGCTGGGGGCCGACCACATGTACTGCGGCGGCGATGAATTCCTCGGCCAGACGGCCGTGCGTGACCACGACCAAACCGATCATTCGCGACACTCCCGCATAATCCCAGCTCTCGTTTCATGGTGACGCCTGCGGCGTCAAAGGGTCAAGTCCGCTCGGCTGTCAGCCCTCATATGTCCGGCGCCGGGGGCAGGTCGACGGTGAACCGTGCACCTGCGACATTTCCGTCCACCACCCGGTTCTCCGCCCAGACCCGACCCCGATGGGTCTCGACGATCTGCCGGACGATAGAAAGCCCCAAACCTGAATTATTTCCGAACTTCGCGCCCTGCGGACGGTCGGTGTAGAAGCGGTCGAAGATCTTCTCGAACTTGTCCGGCGGTATGCCGCGGCCCTGATCCTCAACCGTCAAGCGAAGCATCTGTCCTACATTCAGCGAGTTGACCCGCGTCAACGTCACGCTGACCTCACCGCCCGGTGGGGAGAAGGATCGAGCATTCTCCACCAGATTGCGGATCACCTGGCCGAGCGGACCCTCGCGGCCCATGACAAAGGCGCGGCCGTCGGTCGCTGCATTGGCGACGCTATTGTTGAGCGCAACCTTGGCGTCGTTCTCGCGCGTGGTGTCGCGATAGATCGAGATGATGTCTTCCAGGAGGCGCCCGAAGTCGACGCGCACCAGCTTCTCGCGAACGATCTCGCCCTCGAGGCGGGAGAGATTGGAGATGTCGCTGATCAGCCGGTCGAGGCGGATGACGTCGCGCGCGATCACATCGCGCATCCGGTCGCGCACCGCCGGATCGGTCACGGCTTGGGATGTCTCCACCGCCGATCGGATCGAGGTCAGCGGGTTCTTCAATTCGTGCGCGACGTCGGCGGCAAAACGTTCGTTCGACTGGATGCGATCGTAGAGCGCTGTGGTCATCGCCTCCATGGCGCGGGCGAGGTCGCCGATTTCATCGGTGCGATCGTGGAGCTTGCCGAGATTGAGACGCTCAGCTGCGCCGGTGCGGACGCTGTCAGAGGCAAGTGATAGCCTGCGCAGCGGACGGGCGATCACCGCCGTCAGCAGCGTCGAGGTGGTAATCGCGACCAGGATCGCAACGATGATGAAGGGCAAGAGCGCCGTACGCTCGGCGGCGATGATCTGCGCCACATCGCTGGTCTCAAGCGTCAGCGCGCCGACCACAGCGCCGACATGACGGATCGGCACGGTCACCGAGATCACCCGGTCCGCCCGGTCATTGAACCGCTCGGAGGCGACAACATCGCCGCGCAGCGCAATCGCTACTTCTTCATCCAGGCTGCGCGCGCTGGTCATCGTGACCTCTTTGCGCGGCGAGAGCGTCTCGACGGCAGAGTTGAACGAGCGGCTCATCTCGAGCAGGGCCCTGGCGAAGGCGCTTGGCTCCCTGATTGGCGGCAGACGCCGGCCTTCGACCTGGTCATTGAGCAAGAAGGTGTCCGCCACCACCACCTTCTTCGGGTTATAAACCCGGATGCGGGTATTGACGGTGAAGGGCAGGCTTTTGACGAAGCGTCGGGCATCGGCGTCTTGCAGCTTGGGCTCCGGCTCGCCGATGGTGGCGCCCTGAGGCGGATCGGCGCCCAAGGCCGAGCCAATCCATTCGCTGGTTTCCTTGAGGCTCTCCTTGCGCGCCTGGACCAGGTTGGAGCGCATTTCGTTGAGCACCAACGCGCCGGCGATCAGGATTAATAGACCGACGAGGTTGGAAGCGAGGATCAGTCGCGCAATCGGCGACAGCAGCAACGAGCGTGCGGGCTTCGAGGAGGATTGCGCCTTCCCGGAGCGCGTCTTGCCCTGCCCAGTCCTCCCGGGGGCGTCAGACTTCCTTATAACGGTACCCCACGCCGTACAGCGTCTCGATCGAATCGAAGGTGTCGTCGAGATCGCGGAATTTCTTGCGCAGCCGCTTGATGTGGCTGTCGATGGTGCGGTCGTCCACATAGACCTGATCGTCGTAGGCGGCGTCCATCAGCTGGTCGCGGCTCTTGACGTAGCCGGGGCGCGTGGCGAGGGCCTGCAGGATCAGAAACTCGGTGACCGTCAGGCGCACCACCTCGTTGTCCCAGGTGCAGGCATGGCGATTGGGGTCCAGCGTCAGCCGGCCGCGAACGATCGGTTTCTTGTCGCCATCCTCGGGGCCTGCCGAAATGCCGCGCGACCGGCGCAGGATCGCCTTCACCCGTTCGGCCAGAAGGCGGGTTGAGCAGGGTTTGCGAATGAAGTCGTCGGCCCCGATGTTGAATCCCACCACCTCGTCGATCTCATCGTCCTTGGACGTGAGGAAGATCGCGGGCAGGTTGGAGATCTGCCGCAGCTTCCGCAGCAACTCCATGCCGTCCATTTTTGGCATCTTTACGTCGAGAATGGCGATGTCGGGCGGGCTCTCTGACAGGGCGGCGAAGGCCGAGGCGCCATCATGGTAGGCGCGCACCTGGTAACCTTCAGACTCGAAAAACGCCTTCAGCGCCTCAACGATGTTCTCGTCGTCGTCCACGAGGGCGATGGTGGCCATTCGTAAATCTCCGCTGGCGACCCATCGGCCGCGCTGTCTGCCCCATAATCGAGGCCGGCGGGCTCAAGGGCAAGGGCTCCTGGCCGTTCGGTCCGTCCGCCCTCTTGGCGTTTTTTCCCTGTCTTGTCACCGAATTAGCTGGGTTTAGACCCCCTCCGCATTCGTCTGGCACACGAATTGCGACCTTCAAGCCCAACAGAGCTTAACGGCCGGGCAACCGGCTACCAGAGCCCTCGAACGGGGCTTTCGGCGGAGGTTAACATGCAGGTCATCACGATCAGCGGTTTCAAGGGTGGTACAGGCAAGACCACGCTCGCAGCCCTTCTCGGCGTCGCGGCGGTCAAGGACGGTCTGCGGGTTGCGACCCTCGACCTCGACCGCAATACCCGGAACCTGACCAATTTCCTGATCCTGCGCCGGGCCAGCGGCCTTGCCGCACCGGACCATGTGATGCTGATGGACCTTGAGACCCCGGACAAGCGCAAGGCGGTTGGACGTCTTGAGCCCCTGGTCCGCCTCGCCCGCC
>JANMWT010000249.1:0-1814 GCA_031394145.1 Alphaproteobacteria bacterium
CAATCGAATTTCACCAGGAAGCTATTGGTATCTAAGATGGCACCGTCATAAATCTGAAATCCGGTCAGCATTACCAGCAGCCCGGCATCTGCCACGTCCACTTAGATGAGCTACTGGAAATGAACTTCTCGAAATTCCGGCCGGTTGTAGATCGCCGTTGAAATCATGTCCTCAATCTTGGCCTTGAGAACCAGATTGTGGCCGGACCGTCCGCCGCCCGCAAGCGCGAACGATGTGCCGGGGCGCAAGTTCATCAAAGCGGCAAGTTGCGCCTTGGCGGTATTCAGATCGCGTTGAATTTCGCCGATTTTCTGTTTGATCTCGATCAGTTCGCGCTCATAGGTCAGCGCCGTGATCGGCGAGGTTTGGCGATCCTGATAAAGGGTCCGGGTTTCTTCCAACGCTTTTTTGGTTTCGCCTTCGAGCTCGGTCAGCCGGTTCTTCAGGCGCTCGGCGCTGATGGCGCGCCAGTAGGCGGTGCGGACATCTTCAACGACGCGATGGATGACTTTGCGGCGCGTCTCTTCCTGGGCCAGCACCTTGTCGGCCGATTGGCGGGCGCGGACATAGGACAAGCCGAAATCCAGAATGTTCCAGCTGAAGCCGATATCACCAGCGCTGGTCTTCTTCTCCTGGCTGGTCGAGGCGCCGAAGTTTTCAGTGCCATTCGCCAGATTGAGACTGGAGGACGCATTGTAATTGTCGCGGCCCGCGTATCCGCTGTTGGCAACGACATTTGGCAGCAGACTGAAGTGCGCCAGGTTCAGTTCCGACATCCGGACGGCGGCTTCAGCCTCTTCGACCCGGTGATCCAAGTTGTATTTCAAAGCCCGCGCCATCGCTTCATAAAGCGAGATCGCACCTTTGACGGGCTCCTGATCGGCCGTCACGTGCGCGGCGTTGGCATTGGCAGCGGCCGTCAGCTCGGCATCCGTCAATTCGACTGGATGGACCGCGCATCCGCCTAAGAGCACGGCTGAAGCAACCGCAAAAAACGTTGAAAGGCCAGAAAACCGCATGTGATATTGCCTTGCTGCTGCTCGCTCGGAAAACGCAACAACGCAACGGCACACCCGCCACCACCTCAGATTGGACGGCGAGAACTCCCGGCTGACAGAATCAGCCGCGAATCGTAACTTGAAGAAGCGCCTCGGGATACCAACAAATCCTTAAGCCGTGTCCCAGGTCGCCGCTAACCTTTTGGCGAAACACTTATTTCCAAAGGGCACGGAATCCAAACCCGTGCGCGCGGCGGCAAAGTCAGCGGCTTTGACGAGACAGCGGGCGCGATTGCTCATGCACTTCGAAGTTGCGCAGCGACGGTCCGGTCCAGAACGGCGCTAAAACTCATGGACGGGCCGAGCCTCGCTGACCCCGCCGCATCAGGCCTTCTGCGCCACCTGGGCCCGCTCTTCCTCGTAGATCGAGTACATCGGCTCGTCTTGCAGGATCACATCGAGATAGTCGCCATAGCCGTTGAAGCGGGTGGAGAGCGCGCGGCCATAGGCCCCGATGTTGCCGATCTCGATATAGTCGCCCTCGCGCGTCGAGGCGGGCAACAAAAACGGCCCCTTCATGTGATCGATGGAATCGCACGTCGGGCCCCAGAACTCGAACGGGATCAGCGGCTCGTTCGGATCGAGGCCGTCGCGGACCAGGCGAACCGGGAACACGAAACCCAGCTGCGCACTGTCATACAGCGCGCCATACCCGCCATCGTTAATGTAAAGCTCGTTGCCCTTGCGAAGGTCAATCCTAACGATCAGGCTTTCGGCCTCGGCGACCAGCGCGCGGCCCGGTTCGCAGATCAGGCG
>JANMWT010000277.1:0-3111 GCA_031394145.1 Alphaproteobacteria bacterium
GCGATCGCCGCCGGCTTCACGGGTGCGACGGGGGGATTGGGACCGCACGCTGCAGCAAGCGCGGCAAGAGAAAGAGCCGTCAGGATCCGGCGCACCATCATGTCCTCCGAGAGTGTCATCGCGGCATCAACTGTTCGCCCCCGGTTGCGCGCGGGTCAAGTTCACGCCGCGTGAGGCCGACATGCGAAAAACGGCCGCTCCTGGAGGGGAGCGGCCGCCGCTTAGCTAGATGGCCACGTCTGATGGCCAAGTCAGATGGCGAGACAGTCTAGTTGCTAAGGGCCGAGATGATCAGACCGGTCGCAGCAGCAACCAGCAGGATCTGGCCTGCGTCCGTGCGGTAGTAGTAGTGACCGCGCGGCGGGGGGCGGAGATGATAGCGACGATAGTCGTTCACGACCACATAGTGGGCGCGGCTGTCGAAGCGCTCGCCGCGGTTCCAATAATTGCGATTCCAATCGCGGCGATGGTCCCGGCGATCGTCCCACCGGCGCGCGTCCTGGCGGCCGTCACGATAGGCCTCGCGCTCGCCGCGGTCATAGCGATGATCCGGACCCGGATTATAGGGAGGGGCCGCAAGGGCCGGGGCTGTGGCGGCGAAAACGAGAGCGCTCGCCAGCAGTGATTTCGTAAAGAGACGCATGTGAAAGCTCCTTTCGTGCCTCTGACCCCGATAATACGCCTGAGCGACTGAACGCTCCCGGACCCCTGCATTCATCCTGGGTTGGAAACCGCGGAAGTTCGCTTAAAGTTTGCTTTTGCAAGATTATTTGTGTGCCAGACCTCTGTAATTTGGCGCGCGAAAATTTCCCAAAATCGAAATCGAGGCTTTTCCCCAACTGATCTGGGTGAAAGCCGGCGCCGCCGGGGAACGCGCAGCCGGATCGCTCGTTTCACCCGGGCAAATCCGGCCAAGAGGGATGGCGTGCGCGTTCTGATTGTCGAAGATCTCGGCCACGAAGTGGTCGGCATCGCGCCTGACAGCCGCCGGGCGCGTGAAATTGCAGCCAAGGGCCAAGGGCATCGACGTGGCGCTGGTTGATCTCAATCTTCGCGATGGACTGACCGGACCCGCGATTGGCGCCGATTTGGTCGAACAGGGCGCCACCGTGCTCTTCATGACCGCCAACCCCGCCCAGCTCGGTTCGGGTGCCCCTGGCGCGGTTGGCGTCCTTGCCAAACCGGTCGAGCACGACGAGTTCAAGCAGACCGCGCACTTTGTCGAGGCGCTGCGCTATGGCCGCTCGCCGCCTCCCCCGCCATCTCGGCTGCGCCAGTTCGCGGCCTGACGTCCCTAGAGGACTTGTCTAGACTCAGGCCGCCTGGGACAGACTTTTGGCCGAGGCGATCCACTTCTCAATCTTGCTCTGGTCCGGCGGGGCCGCGCCGCGCAGAGCCCCTTCGCCTTCCTTGGTCTTCGAGAATTCGGCAATCGCCTTCAACAGGAAGCCAGGATCGGCGCTGGCAAGATCAGTTGCTGTCAGCACGCCGGCGCCAACCAGCATCTGCGCGGTCGTGCCCGAGATGTCCGGCACGCTGCACGCCAGCAGCGCCTGGGCCTGCCAGTCCTTGATGATGCGCGCGTTGATGTGGCTGGCTTTGATCTTGTGCGCCGCCTCATCCGGCGACAAGCTGAGCAGGTCGCCGACCGTCTTGACGCCGATCACCTGAAAGCGGCCGGCGGTCTTCGGACCGATCGACGGCGCTTCGACCACCGAGGCGTCGCGCGTCAGGCGAATACGCGGCGCCTTGGAATTCGCAGCGGGCGCAGGCGCGGCGGATTTATCCGGGGCGGGCGTTTTCGCCTCGCGCCCGGTCGCGGGTGTTTCCTCTCCCGTGTCGGCTTCGGCGGCAGCGGCCGCCTTGGCTTTTGTCTTCTTCAGTTTTTTGTGCACACGCGGCTCCGCGCCTTCGCCGTGCGCAAGGCCATGCTCGCGCGGCCATTCGCAATCGAGCGATGAAAGGTGCACGTTTTGCACTTCCGCGGCGTGCAGCGCGCGAACGATCTTGTCGTCTTCGCCGAGCGTCTCCTTCACCTTGCCGGTGCGGCGGAATTCCTCGTATTGCGCGGCGACGATCTTGGCGTCTTCCTGGTGATCGAGCGATTTCAGCATCGCATGCAGCGGCTTTTTGGCGCCGACGAAGATGGTGGACAAGGTCAGCCCGACTTTCGGCGGGTGGGCCTTCGATTCGATGAAGGCTCGGCCGAGCGTCATCGACACTGCCATGGTGGCGTGCGCGATCAGGTCGGCGACGATGTCCTTGATTTCCTGGTCGAGACCCGCTTCCGGCTTCTTGCGGGCCGCATCGAGATTATAATGGTCGATCAGCGTGTGGTAATGCGGGTTCGAGCGCAGCGCGCCATTGTGGACGACCTGCTCGATCCAGTTGTCGCCCTCGGGCATGTTGATCTCGGGGAAGCCGACATGCTGATCGATGATCAGCTTGATCTCTGGGAAGGCCTTGGAGAAGCTCCACTCGGCGGCGCGGTGGATGACGCCTTCGGCCTCGCACTGATCGGTGTGGAAGGGCTGGTGCGGATCGGCGATATAGTGGCTCATCACGCCAGCTGACCAGGCGGCGTGCTCCCAGTCGCCCTCGGAGAGCGCACGCACGGTGCGCTTGTACCATTCGGCTGCCGCCTTTGGCGCACCGCCCCAGAAATTGTCCTTGGGGTGAACGACGTGGTTCTTGAAATCCTTGAACTCTTCATCCGGCGCCTTGGCGCCCTTAAGATAGGTCTCGTGCCATTTGAGGAAGAGGTTGCGCCACAGTTCGGCGTCATCCCCTTTCAGGTGATCGAGCGCCATGACGGCGATGCGGTGGTGATTGCTGCGGCACACCGAGTTCAGCACCAGATCGTAATAGGCGCTCATGGATCGCTCCCGAAAGGTATCGGGGGATGCGAGGGTGCTTCGGTTAACACCGCGTTTACGCTTGGCGCCGGGCACGCAGCTGCGCGGCTTTCCACGCTCGCCCGGCGGGCCTAGTCGCCCGATTCATCTAAAGGATGGGGTATAGGTGTTTGAGTTTGACCCGAGCGGTTTCGGTTGTGAAGCGCCAGTTTGCTTTGGCGTGATGCCGATTGCGGTGCTCGACCCAGGCGGCGAC
>JANMWT010000286.1:0-2274 GCA_031394145.1 Alphaproteobacteria bacterium
GCCTCTAATTTATTGAAGCCGGCGCTTAGTTCGGGCCAACTCAAATGCATTGGTGCCACCACATTTACCGAATACCGGGGTATTTTTGAGAAAGACGCTGCGTTGTCACGGCGCTTTCAGAAAATTGACGTGGTCGAGCCCACGGTGCAGGAAACAGTTGAAATTCTCAAAGGGCTCAAGTCGCGCTTTGAAGAGCACCATAGCGTCAAATATGCGCTGGCTGCATTGCAGGCTGCTGCAGAGCTGAGCGCCAAATACATCAATGACCGGCACCTGCCCGACAAGGCCATCGACGTCATCGACGAGGCGGGCGCGGCCCAGCGCATTTTGCCAGTCTCCAAACGCAAGAAAATCATCACCAAAACCGAGGTCGAAGAAATCGTGGCGAAAATCGCCCGCATTCCCCCGAAAAGCGTCTCCGCCGACGACAAGGAAACGCTGCGGACCCTGGAACGCGATCTGAAAGCCATGGTGTTCGGCCAGGACAAGGCGATCGAGGCGCTGTCGGCGGCGATCAAGCTCGCCCGTGCCGGGCTGCGCGAACCTGAGAAGCCGATCGGCAATTACCTGTTCTCCGGCCCGACGGGGGTAGGCAAGACCGAGGTGGCGCGACAACTCGCCTCCATCATGGGGATCGAACTGATCCGCTTCGACATGTCGGAATACATGGAACGGCACAGCGTTTCGCGGCTGATCGGCGCGCCGCCGGGCTATGTCGGTTTCGACCAGGGTGGTTTGCTGACCGACGCGATCGACCAGCATCCGCACGCCGTGCTGCTGCTGGATGAAATCGAAAAGGCCCATCCGGACCTGTTCAACATCCTGCTGCAGGTGATGGACCACGGGAAACTGACCGATCACAACGGCAAGACGGTCGATTTCCGCAACATCATCCTGATCATGACCACCAACGCCGGCGCCTCGGACCTGGCAAAGGAAGCCATCGGCTTTGGGCGGGAAACGAGGGAAGGCGAAGACGGCGAGGCCATCAAGCGTCTGTTCACCCCCGAGTTCCGCAACCGTCTGGACGCCACAATCGGCTTCGCCGCACTGACCCCGGAGATCGTCGGCCGCGTGGTCGAGAAGTTCGTGATGCAGTTGGAAGCCCAGCTGGCGGATCGCAACGTGACGATTGAATTGTCCTCGGCGGCGAAAGAGTGGCTCGCCGAACGGGGCTACGACCGCCTGTATGGCGCCCGCCCATTGTCGCGCGTCATCCAGGAGCACATCAAGAAACCGCTGGCCGAAGAACTGCTGTTCGGCAAGCTCGTCAAAGGCGGCTCGGTCAAGGTGACGTTGAAGGACGGGAAACTCGAATTCGAAACAACTGAGGCCGCGCTACCGGCGCTACCTAAGCCCGAGGAGGGCGAAGGCGGGTCAGATCAAGAGGAACACGTAACGGTCGGCTAGGCCCCCGTGTCATCCTCGCCGAAGAACGGGGATGACACAATTACGGGGAAACCCGCCATCGGCGGGCGGGAACCCCGGTCGTCGATCAGGCCACGGCGTCACCAGGCGATCTCCTTGCCCTGATAATCAAGGAACGCGTGCCGCCGGCCGCCGCTGGCGCGCAGCATCACGTCGACCATCCCGCGTGCGCTTTCCGCCACCCGAACCGGCGCGCCGGAGCCGCCCATGTCAGTGCGGACCCAGCCGGGGTGGAGGGTCAGCAGCGTCAGGCTGCGCCCCCGCATCTCCGCGTACAGTCCGCGGCTCAACGAATTCAGCGCCGCCTTGCTGGCCCGGTATAGCTCGTGCCCGCCGGCGTTCAGAGCGACGCTGCCCATGACTGAGCTGGTAAAACCGAGGACGCCGGTTTTCGCCTTTAGATTGCCGAGCAACGCCCGCCCGAGGCGGATCGGGGCGATGGCATTGACGAACATCAGCTCTCCCGTCTCTTGGATCGTGGCGGCGCTGGCGCTGCGATGGGCTGGCCCGGCGACCCCGGCATTCACCAGCATCGCATCCAGCGTCCGCCCGGCGAGCCCGGCCGCGAATTGGTCGATGCCGGTGGGGTCACTCATCTCCAACGCGCTGATCTCCATCCGTCCCGGGTGCTCGCGTGCCAGGGACTGGAGCTCCGTCGCCGCGGCGGCGACGCGCGCGGTGGTGATGACATCCCAATCGCGCGCCAGAAATTCACGTGCCACACCAAGACCGATACCGCGGTTGGCGCCGACGATCAGCGCGAGGGGACGATCAGCCATGTCCATGTCCTTCCGGTTTCACTTCGCGCATTCGACAATGACGGTGCCGACCTTGCCACCCTGCTCC